>JBQCJR010000790.1:0-14052 GCA_051952595.1 Kofleriaceae bacterium | reverse complement strand
GTTCGTGTACGAGTGGATCGTCGTCATGATGCCCGAGATGATCCCGAACTTCTCGTGAAGCACCTTGGCGAGCGGCGCGAGGCAGTTCGTCGTGCACGACGCGTTCGAGATCACGTTGTGCTCGGCCGGCTTGTACATCTCGGTGTTGATGCCCATGCACAGCGTGACATCCGGATTCTTGGCCGGCGCCGAGATGATCACCTTCTTGGCGCCGCCGGCGAGGTGCTTGCCCGCGCTCTCCTTATCGACGAACCGGCCGGTCGACTCGATCACGATGTCGACTCCCGCGTCCTTCCACTTGATCGCCGCGGGATCCTTCTCGGCGCTGATCTGGACCACGTCGCCGTTGATCACGAGCGCGTTGTCCTTGACCTCGACCGTGCCGGGGAACCGCCCGTGGACCGAGTCGTACTTGAGCAGGTGTCCCAGCGTCTTGACGTCGGTCAAGTCGTTGATGAGGACGAGATCGAACGTGTCGGGAGCCGCTGCAAGGCAGCGAACGAAGCCACGACCGATGCGACCAAAGCCGTTGATGCCGATGCGAACCTTCGCCATGGCGCGCACCCTAGATCGGATCGCACATGGCTGCCAGGGACAGACGGCGGGGAACCGTCACGCATCAACGGCGCATCAAGCTCCGCCGATCAAACCACCTGCTGGCCGTGCGCCTTGTCGGTCGTGCGCGAGATCTTGGTCGTGACCTCGCTGATCAGCTCGGTGGCCAGCGCCACGATCTGTTTCTCGTCGAACCCCTGCGCCTCGAGGTCGCGGTAGATCGACTTTGCGAGGATCTTTACCGCTCGGGACTTGGCTTCGCGATCCGTCATGGGCGAATGGCTCGTTCAGCACTCCTCGTGCCAGCGTGCGCCAAAGACAAGTCGCTGGAATGACGACCGGGATCTGTGGCTGATGGATCGCGAGCGAGTCAGTTGGGTGTGTAATCGGTCTTCCGGTGCATAGGTCACTACGCACTCGGTCGGACCACTCGACCCACTACGTCGAGCGATCGATCCCGAAGAACCCGCGGATCTTGCCGAGCAGATGCTGCTTCGCCGTCTCCATCCGGCGGCGCTTCACCTCGTCGCGCTCGTCGCGCGCCGCGCTCAACGCGCTGCGCCGGTGGACGAGCACCTCGGCGATCTGATCGGCGATCGACGGCGTCTCGCGCAGGATCTCCTGGAACGCCGGCTTGTCGATCCGGTAGCAGATCATGTCGGTCGCCGCGACGACGCTCGCCGTGCGCGCCTCGCCGGTCATCAGCGACATCTCGCCGAAGAACTGCCCGGCGGTCAGCCGCGCCACCTCGCGCGCCTCCCCGCGTTCCTCCGGCCCGCTCCCGATCTGCACCACCGCCTCGCCCTCGACGATCATGTAGAGGCCGTCATCGTGATCCCCCTCTCGGGTGATCGCCTCGCCGGCGACGAACGGGGTGTACACCAGCTGGTGAGCGAGGCTGCGCTGCATGGGCTCGGGCAGGCCGCGGAACAGATCCACCGAGCCGAGCGCGCGCTGCCGCTCGGCGAGCTCCCGCTCCGCCTTGCGCGCCTCGCGCTCCGGAGTCTGCTGGGTGACGAACACCGAGCTCGCCGGGATCGCGAGCGGGATCCCGGCGCGGCGCAGCGCGAACCACACCCGGACGCGGACCGCGCTGTCGGTCGAGTCGTCGACCATCAGGTCCTCGAGCCAGTAGCGGACGCAGTAGTGGCCGTAGCTGTCGCGGATCCCGAAGAACAGCGCCTGGGGCGCCGGCTCGCGCGCCATGCGCGGCACCGGATCGCCGCGCAGCGCGCGCTCGATCACCTCGATCACCCGCGACGGCGGCGTCCGAAAATCGATGTACAGATCGATCTGGCGGCGCGATAGCAGAGGCTGGCCGATCCGCCGGCCGACGATCGTGATCTGGCTCTTCACCAGCGCGCCGTTCGGGATGATCACGGTGTCCCAGCTGCGGGTCTGGATCGCGGTGTAGCGCCACCGCATCTCCACGACCTGGCCGGTCGGCTGACCCGGCCCGAGGTTGATCCAGTCGCCGACGGCGATCGACTTGTCGAGCTGGACCGACAGCCCGCCCATCAGGTTGCCGAGCGTGTCCTGGAGCGAGAAGCCGATCACCGCGGTCAGCACGGCGCTGGTCGTGATCAGCCCGGCGACCGAGAACCCGGCCTGGCGGCCGACGATGATGAACGACACCACCACGCCAGCGCCGGTGATCAGGTCGATCAGGATCCGCGGCAGCGTCACGCCGACGCGCGGGAGGAGCACGCGGAACACCGCGGTCGTGGCGAGCGAGACCGCCCCGAGGGTCTGGAACGCGAGCGCGGTCAGCGCGGCGATCCGCGCGTCGTAGCCGGCGGTGGCCACCCCGGCGCCGATCGCGATCGCGACCAGGTGGCCGGCGACCAAGGTCGCGGCGGCGCGCATGTGGTAGCGCTCGATCGTGGCCGACTTGCGGACCAGCGCGCGGGTGGCGATGTAGCCGAGGATCAGGAACGGGGTGCGGGCGGCCCACAGATGCTCGACGAGCGTCGACCAGAACTCCACGCCCGCGATGCTATCAGGTCGGCGTCGTCAGCTTGAGGCCGATGACCCCGCCGATCACGAGCGCGACGCTCGCGACGCGGGCGACCGAGACCGGCTCGCCGTAGATCGCGATGCCGGCCACGGTCGCGCCGACCGTGCCGATGCCGACCCACACCGCGTAGGCGGTGCCGACCGGCAGGCTGCGCGACGCGTACGCGAGCAGCCCGAAGCTGAGCAGCATCGCGGCGATCGTCAGCACCGCCGGTACGGGCCGGGTCAGCCCGTGGGAGGCCTTGAGGCCGAGCGCCCAGCCAGTTTCGATGAGACCCGAGAGAACGAGGAGGAACCACGCCATGACGAGAAAAAGCCTTTCTCGCGTCGTCGGGCAGCTCTTCTCTCGAAGACCGGGTACGGCGCGCCTCGTCCGGGTTCCGCCACGTGTGCGGCGAGAACGCGGAACAACGTACTCCATCGATCGCGGGTGTCAAACCGGGCTTGGAGCCGATCTGCTCCACGGCGTGCTCGCCTCGGAACGTTTGTGCTCCTCGGGCGCCGCACGGCCACGCCAGATCGCGGGGTTGGCGGTGGCCCGAGGGTTGCGAGGGAAGGGCGCATGCGAAGCATCGCGATCGGGGTTCTGCTCTTGGCGTTCGCCGCGACGGCGTCCGCCGCAGACCGCAAGAAGCAACACCGCTACATCGGCATCCACCCGGTCGCGAAGGCCGCCGGTGGGGGCATCTGCTACATCGAGGGCCCACACGTCCACGTCTATCCGTCGGACAAGCTGCAGTACCGCGATCACCACGGGCACGCCTACTTCGTCGGCGACCCGGTCGCGTACGGCTATGACGGCCCGAAGCACGTCTACAAGGGCCACCACCCGATCCAGGTCGACGCCGTGGTCGAGCTCGATCAGGCCGAGCCGGACGTCGAGTTCTGCTACCTCGACGGGCCGCACTACCACGCGTTCGCGCCGCCGCCCGGACCGGAGTTCGCGATGTCAGGCGACGCGTACTTCTACGTCGCCGCGCCGCCGAAGCCGTACATCGAGGCGCGCCCGGCGATGGTCCAGATCAACGCCGTGTACAAGCCGCTCGTCTACGCGCGGCCCGTGGTCGAGGTCGCCGCGCCGACCGGCTGGATCGGCGCGCGCGCCGAATTCGTGGCGCCGGTGGTGGTCGCGCCGCGCGCCACGATCGACGCGCGGATCCACGTCCCCGTGCCGCAGGTGCGGTTCGAGGTCGGGATCGGCGTGCCCGGCGTCATCGTGCACGAGCACCACCACCACGGCCACAAGAAGCACAAGCGGCACAAGAAGCACCGCTGGCACTAGTTCGGATCGCTCCGGCCGGGTAGCCCGGCCCCGGATCAGTTCTCGACGAACGCCTTGAGCCGCTTGCTGCGCGACGGGTGGCGCAGCTTGCGCAGCGCCTTCGCCTCGATCTGGCGGATGCGCTCGCGCGTGACCTCGAAGTCCTGACCGACCTCCTCGAGGGTGTGGTCGGACTTCTCGCCGATGCCGAACCGCATCCGCAGCACCTTCTCCTCGCGCGGCGTGAGCGTCGCGAGCACCTTGCGGGTCTGGTCGGCGAGGTTGACCGAGATGACGCTCTCGCTCGGCGAGATGATCGACTTGTCCTCGATGAAGTCGCCGAGGTGCGAGTCCTCTTCCTCGCCGATCGGGGTCTCGAGCGAGATCGGCTCCTTGGCGATCTTGAGGACCTTGCGGACCTTGTCGAGCGGCAGCTCCATCCGCTCGGCGATCTCCTCCGGCGTGGGCTCGCGACCGAGCTCCTGGACCAGGTAGCGGGTCGTGCGGACCAGCTTGTTGATCGTCTCGATCATGTGGACCGGGATGCGGATCGTGCGGGCCTGGTCGGCGATCGCGCGGGTGATCGCCTGGCGGATCCACCACGTCGCGTAGGTCGAGAACTTGTAGCCGCGCTTGTACTCGAACTTGTCGACCGCCTTCATGAGGCCGATGTTCCCCTCCTGGATCAGGTCGAGGAACTGCAGGCCGCGATTCGTGTACTTCTTCGCGATCGACACCACGAGGCGCAGGTTGGCCTCGACCAGCTCGCTCTTGGCGCGGTCGGCCATCCGCTCGCCCTCGTGCAGGTCGCGGAAGGTGGAGCGGAGCTCGGGCGCCGTGGACCGCGCCTCCTCCTCGATCACGGCGACCTTGCGCATCGCCTGCTTGATCAGCTCCTCCATCTCCTCGAAGTCCTGCACCGTCATCATCATCTTCTTGCCGACGGCGCGGGCCCGCTGCGGCGACGCGCGCATCTCGCGCAGCGTCTTGCGGATCTCGCTCGCCGGCAGGCCGGAGCGCCGCTCGCACTCGCGGATCTCGAGCTCGGCCTTGTCGAGCTTGACGATGATGTTCTTCAGCTGCGCGACGATCCGGTCGACCGTCGGCTTGTTGAGGCGGAGGTCCGAGAGGTCCTCGAACATCTGGGCGCGGTTGGCCTTCTGCGCCTCCTTGACCTTCTTCTTCTTGCCCTCGGTGTCGGACTCCGCGAGCTTCTCGTCGAGCTTCTCGGTGTCGCGCTGGAGCTTGCGGACCTTGTCGATGATCTTGCAGACGCGCTCGACGTAGAACTGCTCGTTGAACTCGGCCTCGTCCTCGTCGATGTCCTTGACCACGTCCTTGACGCGGACCTTGCCCTTGCGCAGCCGCTCGCCGATCTCGAGCAGCTCCTCGACGGCGACCGACGAGTTGAGCACGGCCTGGAGCATCTTGCGCTCGCCGTCCTCGATCCGCTTGGCGATCTCGACCTCGCCCTCGCGGGTGAGCAGCGAGACCGAGCCCATCTTGCGCAGGTACATGCGGACCGGGTCGCTGGTCCGCGAGTAGGCGTACTCCTCGTCCTCGTCGACCTCTTCCTTCTCCTTCTCGTTCTCGATGTCGAGGCCCTTGGGGGGCTGGTCGCCCAGCTCGGGGCGGCGCGCGCCGGAGCCATCGACGACCTCGATGCCGTGCTCGCCGAGCGCCGACAGCCAGCCGTCGATCTGATCGGTCGAGACCACGTCCTCGGGCATGTGGTCGTTGACCTCGTCGTAGGTCACGAAGCCCTTCTGCTTGCCGAGCTCGATCAGCTTGTCGCGCATCGAGTTGCCGTCGCGGCCGCCCGAGCCGCCGCGGCCGCCCTTGCCCTTGCGGGTCTCGGCCTCCATCGCCGCGGCGTCGGCATCGGCGGCCGAGCTGCGCGGCTTGGGGGCGCCGGGCACGAAGTCGTCATCGCCATCGTCGTCGAACGACGCCATCGGCACCGCGTCGTCATCCTCGTCGAGATCGAGATCGCGCGGCGCCTTGCCCGCGGTCGCCTTGCCCTTGGCGCCCGGCTTGGCAGCAGCAGCAGCCTTGGGGGCCGGGACGAAATCGTCGTCGTCGTCGTCGTCCTCGAAGCCCTCGTCCTCGTCGTCCTCGGAGCGCGCGCGCGCAGGCTTGGCCGGCTTGGCGGCCGCGGGTGCCTTTGACTTCACCTTGTCGTCCTTCTTGGCGGCCGGCTGGGCCGGCTTGGCGGCGGGCTTCTTCGCCGCGTCGGTCGCGGCCTTCTTCGCCTCGGCCTTGGCATCGAGCTTGGCCTCGCTCTTGGCGTCGGTCTTGGCGTCGGCCGCGGTCTTCCCGGCCTTCGGCGGGGACGCGGAGCCAGCGGCGGTTTTGGTCTTTGCGATGGGACGCGCCATATCTAGTCGACCTGCTTTCGGTTGGACGAAATCTCATCCGTGAGCCGAGCCACGAGCGCTCGGTCGCCGTTTCGTTGCGCCATCGCGAGCCGTGCGAGCAGCCGCGCGAGCTCGCGCTCGCCTCGCTGCTGCGCCGCTGCCATCTGGCGGCTCGTCTCTTCGAGCTCGGAGCTCAGCTTGGCAGGGTTCGCGATGCCCTGCTTTCGCGCCTCGAAGTTCCGGGTCATCGACACCAGGGCTCCATGGGGATCCTTGGAGTCGGTGTATTTCCCGGACATCACGTGAGCGGCGGTGGGCTTGGGCAGTCGCACGGGGGCCAGCTCGATGAGGGAATGTCCCTCCCGGGCCGCGGAATACATGTCGCGAAGGCGAGCATCCGTCAAGAGCCAAAAAGCCCTGTCTGCTTCTGCGGTTGCGATCAGAGAGGGGTGGTCTGCGAGCAGCGCGATCAGCTCCACCTCGTCCATTGGCGGAGGCGTCGTGGGGCCTGCCACGCTCGGTGCGATTCTCGCCTGCGGCTCGTTTCCCGGTCCGCGGCTCGGATCCATTCCGTCCGACGATGCCTCGGGCGCGTTCGGGTGCGGTGCATTCGGATGCGCGTGGCGCGCGCCGCGGTCGCCCGGGCCGCGGCCGTACGAGCCCCCGCCGCGATCGCCGCGGTCGCCCCGGTCGCCGGCGGTGCCGCGGCCCGCGTGTGCGAACGCGTTGCGGACGACCCCGGCGTCGACATGCATCGCTTTTGCCAAGGTGTCGACGATTAGATCACGTTTCATCGGGCTCGCAACTTTCGCGGCCAGCCGAGCGGCGTCCTGGAGCGCGCGGGCGCGCGCGTCGATGTTGTCGCGCGCCTTGCTCCACACCTCCATCGCGAAGAACTCGATCCCACCGCGGGCTCGGTCCACCGCCTCGCGCAGCTGCTCGGCGCCGCCGCTCGCGACCAGGCTGTCGGGGTCGACGCCGTCGGTGAGCGGGCCGGCGCCCCCCGAGCGGGCGTGCCCGGGCCGCGACGCGACCTGCACCTCCACGTCGGCCTCGACGCACAGCTGGAGCGCGTGCATCGTGGCCTTGTAGCCGGCGCGATCGCCGTCGTAGAGCAGCACGATCCGGTCGGCGAGCCGCTTCAGCACGGTGACCTGCTCGGCGGTCAGCGCAGTGCCGAGCGGCGCGACCACCTCGGTGAACCCGGCCTGGTGCAGGCTGATCACGTCGAAGTTGCCCTCGACGAGCACCGCGCGCTTGTGGGTCGCCATCGCGTCGCGCGCCTGGGCGAGCCCGAACAGCAGCTTGCTCTTCTTGTAGACCGTGCTCTCGGGGCTGTTGATGTACTTCGGCGGCTCGTGGTCGGCGACCGGGGCGGCCGGCGCGCCGTCACCGGTCGCGGGGCGCGCCCCCACGACGCGCGCCGAGAACCCGACGATCTCGCCGCCCGGCACGATCACCGGGCACACCAGGCGGTCGCGGTTGCGGTCGTAGAACCCCGAGGTGCGCGGCCGGTGTGCGATCAGCCCGACCTTGACCGCCAGCTCGAGATCGACCCGCTTGGCCCGCAGGTGGTCGGCCAGCGCGCTCCACTCGGCGGGCGCGTAGCCGAGCTGGAACCGCTCGGCGGTCTCGTCCGAGACGCCGCGGCCGGCGAGGTACGCGCGCCCCGGCTCGCCGCGCTTCGGGTCGGCGAGCACCTCGCGGTAGAACGCCGCCGCGAGCTTGTTGAGATCGAGCATCGCCAGCCGCTCGCCGCGGGCGCGCCGCAGCTCCGGCGACTCCTCGATCCGCGGCACCGCGATCCCGAACCGACCGGCGAGCTGCTCGGCGACCTCGACGAAGCTCTTGCCCTCGAGCTCCATCACGAACGTGAACACGTCGCCGTGCTTCTGGCAGCCGAAGCAGTGGAAGAAGCCCTTGTCGGCCGAGACGTTGAACGACGGCGTCTTCTCGCCGTGGAACGGGCACAGGCCCTTCCAGTTGCGGCCGGCCTTCTTGAGCTGGACGTGCTGGCCGATCACCGCGACGATGTCGGCCGCCTCGCGGATCTGCGTGATGACATCGTCCGGAATCATGCGTGCGTGGCTCGTGCGTCGGCGCCGCTGGCGCCGCTCCCCCGAGCATCCGGAACCATGACCGATCAGCGGCCCAAACGAAAGCTCACGGTGTCGCGGGCGCCGTCGCCGCCGGCGCGGGGGCCGGCAGCGACTTGGGGCGCGTGCCGTCGACCAGCGCGTAGACCACGAGCAGCAGGGTCGCCGCGATCCACAGCCCGAGCAGGGTCTGGATGGCGCGGGTGGTGCCGGCCGCGAGCTTGGGACCGTGGTCCTCGTGACCGAGGTCGTGGCGGTGCTTGCGCCGCGGGGTGCCCGGGTACTCGCTGGTATCGGTCGCGCTCATCGGGTGGACCTTGCCGCGTCCTCGCGAGCCAGGTCAAGCGGCTGTCTCGATCCGGAGCCTCGGGAGCCATCGGAGGGCGGCTCACCGGCTCGCGTCGCGCTCACCGGCTCGCGGCTCACCGGCTCGCGTCGCGCATGAGGCGGGCGAACGCGGCCCCGGCCGCGGCGGCGATCGTATCGGCGCCCGACAGGGGGGCCTCGAGCTCGCCGACCAGGGCGATCAGGCACATCACCTGGCCGCCGATCAGCACCGGGACGACCGCGAGCTCGCCGGAGCGCTTGCCGAGCGAGACCAGCAGCAGCTGGTCGATCGGGCCGAGCTCGCTGGCCGGGGCGCGCGCCGTCTGGGCCCGCTGGATCGCGCGGGGGACCAGCCCCGGATGGTCGAGCGGCACGCCGATCTCCGGGAGCGGATGGCCGGCCCGGGAGAACCCCTTCCAGCCGATCGCGACGTCGCCGCGCACCACCAGCAGCACCGCCGCATCGCAGGCGGGCAGGAACCGCTCGATCGCGTCGATCGCCAGGTCCGCGACCCGGTCGCGGTGGGTGGCGCGCCGCACCGCGCGGGTCGCCTCGCCGAGCGTCGCGCCGGCCGCCCCGGGGGCTGCGGTGACCGCCACGCGGCGGATCGCGATCCGGCCGAGCGCCTGGCGCTCCGAATCGGTGCTCGGCTCGTCGGTGATCGTGCCGACGTAGCGCCGGCGGTCCCGGCCGCTCGGCTCGTCGGTGACCTCGGCCGCGGGGATCGCGAGCTCGTCGTCGGGCGCGTCGGGCTCGTCGAGCACGGCGAGCGCGCCGAGATCGGCGGCGACCACCGGCAGCTCCTGGGTATCGGTCGGCAGCACCAGGTCCGGATCGCTGCCCGGCGGCAGCTGCGCGATCTCGAACTGCGGGAACGGCGGGTTGGTCTTGCCCCGCGCGCGCAGGAACCGCGTGCCGCGCGGGATCCGGTACACCCGCTCGAGGTGGTACTTGATCCGCAGCTCGGCCGCGATCGCCGGCATCAGCTGCGCCGGGGCCACCGCGAGCTCGTCGGCGATGATCGCGAGCCCGCGCGGCTCGATCGGCGCCACGGTCGCGATCGCGATCTGGTCGCGGTCGCGGCCGACCCGCAGCAGCGGCACCGCGGCGTAGCGCTCGGCGACGTCCGGCGACAGCTGGTGCTGGAGCGCGCGCTCGGCGCGCTCGAAGTGGCGGGCCAGCGCGGCGGGCAGCCGGTGCTGGCGGGCGAGCGCCTTCGAGAGCGCGTCGAGGTCGAGGTAGCCGAGCTCGATCAGGTTGGTGCCGAGCCGGCCGCCCCACATCACCTGAGCTCGCAGCGCCTGCTCGACCTGCTCGACGGTGAGCAGTCCGGCAGCGACCAAGAGCTCCCCGAGCCGGGCCATGACGGCTGCCAGTGTAAGCGATCGGGCGGCGGGCGAGGGGGCGTCCCGTTCGGGGCGCCCCGAGCACCCCTAGGCGATCGTGACGTCCTTCGACAGGTAGACGTCCTGGATCGCGTTGAGCAGCTCGACGCCTTCCTTGAACGGGCGCTGGAACGCCTTGCGCCCGGAGATCAAGCCCATGCCACCCGCGCGCTTGTTGATCACCGCGGTGGCCACCGCCTCGCGCAGATCGTTCTCGCCCGAGGCGCCGCCGCTGTTGATGAGGCCGACGCGGCCCATGTAGCAGTTCGCGACCTGGTAGCGCGTCCAGTCGATCGGGTTGTCGGAGGTGAGCTCGGTGTAGACCTTCTTGTGGGTCTTGCCGAGGCCCTTGAGCGCCGGGTCGTTGTAGCCGCCGTTCAGCTCGGGCAGCTTCTGCTTGATGATGTCGGCCTGGATCGTCACGCCGAGGTGGTTGGCCTGGCCGGTGAGGTCCGCCGCCAGGCTCTGGTCGCCCTGCGCGGTCTTGAACGCGTTGTTGCGCACATAGCACCACAGCACGGTGAACATGCCGAGCCGGTGCGCCTCGGCGAACGCCAGCGAGATCTCGTGGAGCTGGCGGCGCGACTCGGGCGCGCCCCAGTACACCGTCGCGCCGATGCCGGCCGCGCCCATGTCGAAGCACTGGCGGACGTCGCCGAACAGCGTCTGGTCGTACGTGTTCGGATACGACAGCAGCTCGTTGTGGTTGATCTTCACGATGAACGGGATCTTGTGCGCGTACTTGCGCGCGACGATGCCGAGCACGCCGTACGTCGAGGCGACCGCGCTGCAGCCGCCCTCGAGCGCCAGCTTCACGATGTTCTCGGGATCGAACATCGCCGGGTTCGGCGCGAACGACGCACCGGCCGAGTGCTCGATCCCTTGGTCGACCGGCAGGATCGAGAGGTAGCCGGTGTTGGCCAGCCGTCCGGTCGAGTACATCTGCTGCAGCGCGTTGAGGACGCGCGGCGAACGATCCGACTTCGTCCAGATATCGTCGACGTAGCTCGGCGACGGCAGCGTCAGCTGGCTCGCCGGGATCGTCTTGCACTGGTGGTCGAGCAGCGCCGCCTTGTCCCCGAGAATTTCACGAAGCTTCCGGATCTCCATGGGCAGGTTTTATCGGTGCGCACCGCGGCGGCGCAAGCCGTCGCCTCGCGCGGAAATGGTTGATCGGAGGGCATGAACACGACTAAAAAGTTCCATCTTCACCGGGAGTCCCCTCATGTCGATTCGTTCGCTTTTCACGCTGTCCTCACTCATCGCGCTCGCCGCTTGCGGCGATGACGGCAATTCCAATCCCCCGGTCGATGCGCCGAAGGACACGGGTTTCAACAAGCCTACCGCAACCCTCAAGGCGAACCAGGAGACCGGTGGCACGTGGATGGAGGTCGGCCCGGCCGACCTGACGTCGTGTGCGAACGCCGCTGATCTGCCGAGCACCGTCGCGATCGAGCTGAAGACCACGGTGAAGGACTTCCAGACCAACAACCTGGTGCCCAACACCACGGTGACCGCGTTCCCGAACTCCGACATCAACTCGCCGTTCGACACCAAGACCGCTGACGCGAACGCCGAGCTGACGATCGACATCCCGGTCGGCACCAAGCGGTTCGGCTACAAGATGACGAACGCGGCGTCGCTCGACACCCTGCTGCTCAACCAGACCGTTCGCCCGGACGTCGCGATGCAGATGGTGAGCGCGATCCAGAGCGTCTCGAAGACCACCGCGCAGACCCTGCCGTCGTTCGTCGGCGTGACGCGCACCTCCGGCACCGGCGTGCTCGCCGGCGCGATGCGCGACTGCCAGGGCCGCGAGGTCTCGAACTTCATCGCCACGGTGTCGAGCACCAAGGGCACGGTCACGCAGCTGGAGGGCGCGGACACCTACTACTTCTCGTCGGCGGTCGGCCTGCCGGTCCGCCACGCGCAGAAGGCGTCGGCCTCCGAGGACGGCCTGTTCATGGTGATCGAGCTCCCGCCGACCGCGAGCGCGTACGTCCAGGTCTGGGGCTTCCCGACCGACGCCGATCTCGCCGCGGGCGACCTCAAGCTGATCGCCGAGCTGCCGACCGCGGTGATCGCTGACACCGTGATCACCGGCTCGTACGAGCCGCTGCGCGCCGGCCAGTAGTCGCGGCCGCACCGAGATCGGGTAGGGTTGCCGGACCCGTGATCTCGGAACGCAACGCAGGCCGCGACGCGATGGTCGCGTGGGCGGTCGTCGCGGTGATGGTCGCCGGCCTGGTCCGGATCGACATCCGGCTCCCGGCGATCGGCCACCTCGGCTCGGCGCTGGTCGCGGTGGCGTTCCTGTACGCCCCGGTGCTGTTCGCCTGGCGGCGCACCGAGGAGCTCGACGACTACGGCTTCCACGCCGAGCCGGTGCGGCGCGGCCTCGTGATCGCCGCGATCGCGATCGCGATCATCGTCCCGGTGTTCGCCGTGGGCTACGTCGCGTTCTACGAGGTCGCGTGCAAGTCCGATCTGCTCGCGAACCTGGTGCCGCGCGGGATGTGCAGCCGCTACGGCGGGCTCGACGCGATCCACGCGCCCGCGCTCGGCGCGAAGCTGCTCGAGTTCTGCGCCGTCCAGCTCGTGGTCGTGGCGCTGCCCGAGGAGCTGTTCTTCCGCGGCTTCCTGCTCGGCCTGCTCGAGCAGCGGTTCCCACCGGCGCGGCGCTGGCTCGGCGGCGGGATCGGCCTCGCGCTGGTGCTCAGCTCGCTCGCGTTCGCGTTGATCCATCTGCCCAAGGACGGGGATCCACGCGCGCTCGCGACGTTCTTCCCCGGCCTGTTGTTTGGATGGATGCGCTCGGCCACCGGGTCGATCCTCGCGCCCACGCTGACCCACGCCGCCTCGAACATCCTGATCCGCGTCCTCGATCTGATGGTGCAACGATGAGCCTGCGCGCTGCCTTCTTCGATATGGACCGCACGCTGTTGCGGGTCGACACCGCGATGAGCTGGACGCGGTTCCTGTACCGCCGCGGCGAGATCTCGCCGGCGACCCTGGCCAAGGCGATCTACTGGAGCACGCTGTACAAGGTGGCGCTGCTCGACATGGAGACGGTGTTCACGCGGCTGGTCGAGGACCTGCGCGGCGACTCCGAGGCCGAGATGATCGCGAAGTGCGACGTGTGGTATCGCGCGCACGTCGAGCCCGAGATCGCGCCGGCCGCGCGGGTCGCCGTCGAGCATCACCGCCGCGCCGGGCACGTGGTCGTGCTCGCGACCGGATCGACCCAGTACGCGGCGCGGCCGGTCGCGCGTGGCGTCGGGATCGAGCACGTGCTGTCGTCGGAGCTCGAGGTCGCGGGCGGCGCGTTCACCGGCCGGCCTGCGGCGCTGTGCTTCGGCCACCACAAGGTCGTGCTCGCCGAGCGGTGGGCGAGCGATCACGGGATCGATCTCGACGCGAGCTACTTCTACTCGGACAGCTACAACGATCGGCCGATGCTCGAGCGGGTGGGCACCGCGATCGCGGTCAACCCCGACGCGCGGCTGCGCCGGCTCGCCCGCCAGCGCGGCTGGGCGGTCACGCACTGGGCGTGATCACAGCGAGAAGGCGAGCGCGGCGGTCACCGCGAAGGTGATCACCGCCGTGGCGAGCGCGACCGCCCAGTGGCTTCCGATCCGCGGCGTCGGCGCGGTCGGCAGCACCACCGCGCGCGCTCCGCTCGACTCCGGCACGGGGGCCCGCGCGACCGCCTCGAACCTCGGCGGTGGTGGGATCGCCGGGCGCGCCGCGGCGCCTATCGTCGATCTTGGCTTCGCGGGGACCGGCCGGCGCGTGGGTCGCGGCGGTGGCGGTGGTGGTGGCATCGGACGCGCTCGCGGCAGCGGCGGGGTCCGCGGCGGCGGCGGTGGAGGCGGCATGGGGCGCGTGCGCGGCGAGGTGGCCCGCGCGGGCGGCGGTGGCGGCGGCATGGTTCGCGCGCGTCGCGGCGGCGGGCGCGAGGGCAGGGGCGCGCGGGCCACCGGTGTGCTCTCGAGCGTCGGCGCATCGCGCGGGACCGGCGCGGGCGCGCGGATCGGCGCGGGATGTCCGACCGG
>JBQCJR010000789.1:0-5783 GCA_051952595.1 Kofleriaceae bacterium | reverse complement strand
GATCAAGCCGCTCGACACCGAGGCGCTGCCGCGGATCATCCGCCGCGCCGCGCGCGCCCACTCGCTCGCCCGGCTGCGCCGCGAGGCGTTCTCGGCGACCGGCGCGCACGCCGGCGCGGTCGATCGCGCCGGGCTCGAGGTGCGGTTCGAGCACGCGCTCGAGCACCTCTCGATGGCGTTCCAGCCGATCTACGACGCGCGGACCAGCGCGGTGTTCGGCGTCGAGGCGCTGATGCGCTCGAGCGAGCTGTCGATGCCGAACCCGGGCCACGTGCTCGACGCGGCGACCCACCTCGGCCGGCTGCCCGAGCTCGGCCGGCGGGTCCGCGGGCTCTCGGCGGCGGCGTTCGCGCCGCGCGGCGGCCCACTGAGCCTGTTCGTCAATCTGCACCCCGAGGACCTCGCCGACGCCCATCTGATCGATGACAGCGCGCCGCTCACCCGGATGGCGTCGCGCGTGGTGCTCGAGATCACCGAGCGCGCTTCGCTCCACAGCTCGCCGGAGCTGACCGCGCGAATCCGTCGGTTGCGCCAGCTCGGATTCCGGATCGCGGTGGACGACATCGGCGCGGGGTTCTCCGGACTGACCAGCTTCACCGAGCTCGAGCCGGAGATCGTGAAGATCGACATGTCGCTGGTCCGCGACGTGCACCAGAGCGCGCTCAAGCAGCGCACGATCGAGGCGCTGGTCCGGCTATGCCACGAGGTCGGCGCGGTGGTCGTCGGCGAGGGCGTCGAGAGCCAGCCGGAGCGCGATTGCCTGGTCTCGCTGGGATGCGACCTGCTCCAGGGCTACCTGCTCGGCAAGCCGAGCGGCGAGCTGCCGCCGGCGTGATATCGATCGAGCGTGGAGATCCTGAACCTGGCCGAGCTCGAGGCGCTCGCGCGCGCGCGGCTGCCCGAGATGGCGTGGGACTACTACGCCTCGGGCGCCGATGAAGAGCGCTGCCTGCGACGCAACCTCGAGGCGTACGAGCAGCTCGCGCTGCACTACCGGGTGCTGGTCGACGTCTCGCGGCGGGATCTGTCGACCCGCGTGCTCGGCGAGCGGATCGCGCTCCCGATCGCGGTCGCGCCGACGGCGTTCCACCGGCTCGCCCACCAGGATGGCGAGCTCGCGTCGGTGCGCGCCGCGGGCGACGCCGGGACGATCTTCGTGCTGTCGACGCTGTCGAACACCGCGGTCGAGCAGGTGGTCGCCGCCGCGACCGGCCCGGTGTGGTTCCAGCTGTACGTGTATCGCGATCGCGCGGCGACCGAGGCGCTGGTCCGCCGGGTCGAGGCGGCGGGCTGCCGCGCGCTGGTGCTCACCGTCGATGCGCCGCTGCTCGGCCGCCGCGAGCGCGACGTGCGCAACCGGTTCGCGCTGCCGCCGGGGCTCGGCATCGAGAACATGCACGCCGAGGGCTACGCGCGCGTGCCGGCGCGGCCGGGCGAGTCCGGCCTGGCGGCGTACTTCGCCGAGCTGCTCGATCCCGCGCTCACCTGGGACGCGATCGCGTGGCTGCGCTCGATCACATCGCTGCCGGTGGTGGTCAAGGGCATCGTGCGGCCCGACGACGCGGTGCGCGCGATCGACCACGGCGCCGCGGCGATCGTGGTGTCCAACCACGGCGGCCGGCAGCTCGATGCCTCGCCGGCGACGATCGAGGCGCTGCCGCGGATCGCCGGCGCGCTCGCGGGGCGCGGCGAGATCCTGCTCGACGGCGGCATCCGGCGCGGCACCGACGTGATCAAGGCGCTCGCCCTCGGCGCGCGCGCGGTGCTGGTCGGGCGGCCGGTGCTGTGGGGGCTCGCGGCCGCCGGGCGCGCCGGGGTGGTGGCGGCGCTCGCGACGCTGCGCCGCGAGCTCGACCTCGCGATGGCGCTGTGCGGCTGCCCGGATCTCGCGAGCATCACGCGCGATCTCGTGGAGCCCTGAGCCGCGATGGGGTCGCGATGGGGGTGGTGATCGGCACGATCGCGATCGTGCTGGCGAGCATCGTGCTCGGCGTGTGGCTCGATCGACGGCTCGGCATCCTGCCGCGCAAGGACAAGCTGCTCGAGGCGCAGCGCCGGCCAGCGCTGCCCGGCCACGGCCCCGGGGAGGCCCCGGCGACGGCGATCCGGGCGAGCGGGGCCGCGCTGGCCCGGCTGCGCGCCCCGGGGCGATGTCCCGAGTGCCGCACGCCGATGGTGGCCGACGAGGATGACCAGGTGACCTATGAAGGCCGCGAGCTGGTGGTGCTGCGGTTCCACTGCCCGCGCGGCCACTCCCGTCGCTACGTGTACGTCGAGCGGGGCTGAGCCGGACCGGTGTCGGCCGGGTGTCAGACCGATCGCGTACACGGATCGCGATGCGGATCTACTTCGTCGGCAGCCACGCGACCGGAAAGACGACGCTGTGTCGCTACGTGAGCCGGCGTTACGGCCTGCCGATGATCAGCGAGGTCGCGCGCGCGGTGCTGGCGGAGATGGAGACCTCGCTGGACGCGCTGCGGACCGACATGGATCTGGTCGGCGAGTACCAGGAGCGGGTGTTCGAGCGCCAGGTCGCGGTGGAGCGCCAGCACGACGGGCGGTTCGTGTCGGACCGCGCGTTCGACAACCTGGCGTACGTCGCCGAGCACACCACGAACGCCGCGGCGATGATGAACGATGACCGGTTCCACAACTACATGAAGTGGGTCAGCCAGGGCATCGTGTTCTTCCTGCGCCCCCACGTCTCCCTGCTCAAGGACGATGGCGTGCGCGCCGGCGTGTCGTGGGACTCGGTGCTGCGGATCGACGGCATGGTCAAGCTGATGCTCGAGCAGCACCGGATCAGCTACTTGCCGATCGAGAGCGTGTCGATGCAGGAGCGCGTTCGCGCGGTCGAGTTCGTGCTGTCGCGCTGCGGCCTGCCGCTGACGGCGAGCGAGCCCAAGGCGCGGCCGCGCATCCAGACGGTGCCGCCGATCAAGACGACGATCGAGACCTGGCCCCACGCGCTGGTCGCGAGCGACGCGGACGCGTAGCGAGCGGGCCGCGATTCACCAGCTGGCGAGCGACAGCCGACGGCGAGCGGCGTCCTCGTAGAGCGCGGCGCGCAGCCAGGCGCGAGCGAACGCGTCCGGATCGAGGGCACGGCGCACACCGGTCGCCGAGCGGGCGGCATCGTGGGCGAGCGCGGCGAGATCGCGGAGCGTCGCGGCGCCATGGCGCAGGGCTCGCTCGTCGAGCGCCGCGGCCTCGCGGTAGAGATCGTCGATCGCGTGGATCGGCAGGGTCGCGGCGCCGCCCTGCACCACGCGCTCGACGCGGCGGCGCAGCGGCGCGAGCAGATCGTCGTCGGGCAGCGGCGGGCGGAGCGCGACGGCAGGTGACGGCGCGTCGCCGAGCTGGATCGGCGAGAACCGGTCGTAGTGGACGTTCGCGCGGCCGTGCCAGGCCTCGGGCAGCGCGAACCGGGTCTCGCCGGGCGCGGGACCGATCGCGAGCAAGCCGAGCCGGCGCGGTGCACCGAGCCGGACCCGACCGATCGCGCGGACGCGCAGGCCGGAGGCGCGCGCGAGCACCACGAAGTTGTCGCGGGTCGCGAGCGCGGGGAGATCGAGGACCATCGCGAGCGCGAGCGCGACGGAGGCGGCGGGCTCGCCGGTGACCAGCGCGAGCCCGCCCGGGCCGCCGAGCAGCACGCCCTCGACGAACGCGAGATCCCAGCCGGCGGGCCGGAGCTCGGCGGGCTCGCGCTCGCGGGCGGCGATCGCGGCGAGCTGCTCGGCAAGCGGCTGGGCGAACCGGGCGGCGAGTGGATCGCGGTCCCAGCGCGAGGGCTCGCTCGCGCGCACGGCGCGCACGCGCTGGCCGGCGCCGAGGCGGCCGTCGGCGGAGGCCGTGGCGTCCGAGATGAACAATCCACCGCGCGACAGCTCGCGGTGTGGCAGCACGGCGTCACCGAGCCCCGCGGGCGCTTCGTACGCGGCGCGCGCGCGCGCCGCATCGCCCGGCGCGATGTCGGCACGGGTGTACAGCGCGCCGGCGTCGTCGATCAGGTAGGTCGTCGCGCCGGCGTAGCCGCTGCGCGCGACCACCGCCTCGGTGAGCACGCCGCGCAGCCGGAGCTGGCCGATCGGCTCGTAGTCGCGGCGCGCCGTGCCGACGAGCCCGGGCGAGCTCTCGCCGGTGGCGAGCGCCTGGGCGACCGCGAGCGCGTCGCGGAGATCGGCCGCGAGCGTGGACAGCGCGACCTCGGGGCGATCCGCGCGCAGCTCGCGGATCGAGCGAAGCACGCGGGTCTGCGCGGCCGCGAGCCGATGCAGGCCGGCGGTGCGGCAGGCGTGGATCGCGCGAAGCAACTCGGCCTGGAGGAACGCCCCGGCGGCCTCGGCGCCGCTGGCGAGCACCGAGGAGAGGACGCGCAGCGAGCGCTGGGCGGCGAGTGTGGCGCCAGAGGCGGCGCGGGTCGGCGGGGGGGCGCCGGTCGACGCGGCGGCTCCCGGCGCCATAGCCTCGCCCGTCGGCGAGGACGCACCCGTCGACGGCGCCGACCCAGCCGACGCGACATCGGCAGCCGACGCGACCTCCCCTGCCGACTCGCCGTCCCCAGCCGACGCGACGCCGCCAGCCGACGCGCCCTTCCCTGCCGACGCGACGTCGCCTGCCGACGCGCCCTCGTCGGCGTTCGCGCTCTCGGACGGCTCGGCCGGTGGCAGCAGCGAGACCACCGCGGCGATGTGCAAGCAGCGCGGCTGCAAGAGGCAGCTGCACGTCACGGCGCTCACGACGCCGTCCTCGATCGCGAGCGCGACGGTCTCGCCCTTGTCGGTGGTCACGCCGGTCGCGCTCCACTGCCAGCGCTCGGCGAGCCGCGGATCGGCGTCGAGCTTGCCGAGCAGCCGCGCCGGGACGGCCGCGAGCAACGCGGCCGCCAGGTCGGGTGCGATCGCCGGGCGCGCGGTCATCGGATCTGCGCTCCGATCCACCGCGCGAGCTCGACGGGAGTCAGCGCCGCGATCGGCATGCCGGCCGCGACGACCTGCTCGGCGATCGGCACCGCGTAGCGGGGCGCGCCGCGATCGTCGAGCGCCGCGAGGCCGAGGCAGGTCACGCCGGACTCGACGAGCGCGCGGACCTCGGCGAGCAGCCCGCCGATCTCGAAGCCTTCCTCGAAGTCGCTGATCAGGATCGCGAGCGTGCGCTGCGGCACCTCGATCAAGCCGCGCGCGTAGCGCAGGCCCTTCGCGATGTGCGTGCCACCGCCGACCGAGATCTCGAGCAACAGCGCGAGTGGATCCCGCGCGTGGTCGGACAGATCGACGATCTCGGTCGAGAACGCGACGAACCGGACGTCGATCCACGGCACGGCCGACAGGATGGCGGCCATCATCGCGGAGTAGATCACCGAGGGCTCCATCGAGCCGGACACGTCGACGACGAGCACGATGCGCCAGTCGAGGTGGCGCCGGCTGCGCGACCGCCACACGAGGCGCTCGGGGACGAGCTGGACCTGGTCGCCGCGGACCCGCGCGCGCGCGAGGTTGGCGGCGATCGTGCGCGGCAGGTGCAGCGCGCCGGTGGGCCTGCGGGTCGGACGCGCGCCGAGCGCGCCGCGCAGCGCGGGGCGCACCCGCACGGCGAGCTCGCGCACGAGCTCGTCGACGATCCGGCGGACCAGCGCCCGCACCCGCACGAGCTGGGGCTCGCCGAGCCCGCCGCGCAGCGCCAGCACCTGCTCGAGCAGCTCGACGGACGGCGCGACCTGCGTGGGATCGAGCTCGAGCAGCGCGGCCGCCCGGCCTTGCTGCGCGGCCTTCGCGGCGACC
>JBQCJR010000788.1:0-6129 GCA_051952595.1 Kofleriaceae bacterium | reverse complement strand
GCTGCTCGCGGTGGCCCTCGCGCGCGGCGAGCACCTGCCGGTCCACGCGGCGGCCTCGTCGTGGCTCGCGCTCGGCTATCTGATCGTGTTCGGGTCGCTGATCGGGTTCACCGCCTACTCGTGGCTGCTGCGCAACGCGCGGCCGGTGGTGGCCACCAGCTACGCCTACGTCAATCCCGTGCTCGCCGTCCTGATCGGCGCCGCACTCTATGCGGAGCCGCTCGGCTGGACGACCGCGGTCGCCAACGTGTTGATCGTCGGTGCGGTGATGCTCGCTCTCCGACGGAGGTAGTGTAGGCTTGACGGCGATGAGGAGGGCGATTTCGAAACTCCTGCTCGTGCTCGGCATCGGCGGCGGCGGCACCTGGTACTGGTGGAGCGAGAAGCAGAAGTCCGAGGCGGTCGCGCGCCTGCAGAAGGATGCCCAGACCGCGATCGGCGCCGGCGACTTCGCGGGCAACGAGCTGAGCCTGACCAAGCTCAAGAGCGCGCTCGAGAAGGATCCCGGCAATCTGCTGACGTTCACGTACGCGGCCGAGGCCGGTGGCCTCGAGTCGCTGCTCTACGGCACCGAGACCGAGCGCGTCGATCGCGCGATCAAGGCGATCGGCAAGGACATCGCGCCCGGCGATCCGGGCGAGCGCGAGCTGGTGATCGGCAAGGCGGCGGTCGAGCTGTCGCGGCTGTACAGCCTCGAGCCGGAGGCCGCCGTGGCGACGCTCGGCGAGATCAACAAGCTGCTCGACGGGTTCCTCGCCAAGCACGAGACCGACAAGTGGGCGCGCTGGCTCAAGGGCCGCGCGCTGCTCGCCGCGGGCGAGCGCAAGGCGGCGCGTGCGCTGTTCCAGGGCGTGGGCGAGGGGGCCGATGGCCTCGCGATCGCGATGATCGATCACGCGGACCTGCTGGTCGATGATGGCCAGCTCGAGCAGGCGCTCGCGCTGTACAAGAAGGCGAACGAGCAGGCCAAGGATCACCCGTTCAACGTGATCGGTCGCTCGATCGGCCGCGCCGAGGCGGCGGTCGAGGACGACGTCGCGATCGGCGAGCTCAACGATCGGTTCAAGGCGAACCTGCCGCCGCGCACCGCGGCGTACCGCGCGCTCGCGCTCGCGCTCGCGAACATCAGCATCGAGGACTACCCCAAGGCGCTCGAGTCGCTGCGCAAGGCGTCCGCCGCCGCGAAGCCGCCGGGAGAGCCGCGGTTCTGGGCGCGCGTCGCGTGGGCGTACTACGTGCTCGGCGATCTGGCCGAGGCGGCCAAGGCGCGCGAGAAGTGCGTCTGGTACAGCAAGAAGCCCGAGGACGATCCGGCGGCCAAGCTGGTCGATGCCGCGCTGTTCCTCGCGTCGGGCCTGCCGGAGCGCGCGCTCGACCTGGCGTCCAAGCTCGAGGGCACGCGGCCGCGGCTGCTCCGGATCTACGCGATGCTCGATCTCGCGAAGTACAAGGAGGCGCTCGGGGAGGCCGAGCAGCTGGCCACCGCGGCGCCGACCAGCGTCGAAGCGAGCATCGTGCGCGAGCAGGCGCGCGCGCTCGCCGCGACCAGCGACAAGGACCGCACCGCGGGCGCCGACGAGCTCGAGCGGCTCGCGCGCAAGGCGAACAGCAAGCTCGGCCGCCACGCGCTCGGCGTGGTGCGGTTCGCGAACGGCGACGTCGCGAACGCCAAGATCGCGCTCGAGACCGCGCTCACCGACGTCTCGGAGACCTCGCCGAACCCGGTCGCGTACCGCACGCTGACCGCGCTGGCCGAGGTCGCGCTCGCCGAGAACGACGTCGGGCAGGCCGGCAAGCTGCTCGACTGGGCGCTCTACGCCGATCCGGCGCAGCGGCCCGAGCTCGCGCTGGCCAACGGCACCAAGCTCACCGCGCTCGACGCCGACAAGAAGCGCACCCCGTACGCCGATCACCTGAAGGCGAATTCGGGCTACGCGCCGACCCTGGCGCTCCAGGCGCGCGTGGTGCTGCGCAACCAGGAGCCGGATCGCGCGCTGGGACTGCTCGAGCCGCTGCTGAAGGAGGGCGCGGCGGTGACCCCGGCGGTCCAGCTCACGCTCGCCGAGGCCCTGGTCACCCGCAAGGGCGCGACCGCCAAGGACAAGGAGCAGGCCAAGGAGATCCTGGTCTCGCTCAAGGACAACAAGGCGGTGTCCGCGACCGAGCTCGGCCGGATCGCCGCGCTGATCGATCCGGCGCTGCCGAAGGAGCTGGATCTGCCGGACGGCGCGGCCCCGAGCAGCGCCGCGCCGGCGCCCGCGCCCAAGAAGCCGGCCAAGAAGGGACGCCGCGGCCGATGATCCGGTGGGCGCTGGTCGCCGCGCTCGCCGCCGGCTGTGGCCGGGACGAAGCGCGATCCGCGCCGGTCGCCACGACACCCGCCGCGCCCGCGGTCGCGCCGGAAGCTCCGGTCGCTCCGGTCGCTCCGGTCGTTCGGGTCGCTCCGGCACCACCCGCCGCGCTGACCCGCGTGACGATCAAGGCCCTCGGCATGTACTGCGAGGAGTCCTGCCCGCTGCGGGTGCGCAACGCGCTGGCGGACATCCGGTCGATCTACGAGCTCGGCTTCGACCTGTCCACCGAGAGCATCTTCGTCTCCTACGACGCCGCGCTCGGGGCGCCCGACCAGGTCACCCAGCCGATGCTCGCCGCGATCAAGCAGGCCGGCTACGATCCCTGGCTCTCGAAGCACAGCTGGCCCGCCGACGCGCAGGCCCAGGTCGTCGCTCGCTAGCGCGCAGCGCGCTCGGCGCCGCTCGGGTCGGCTAGCGCCGCGAGCCGGACTTGCGGCGGTGGCCGTGGCCGGGCTCGACCGGCTCGGGGCTCGCCACCTGGTCGATGTCCACGATGCCCTCGAGCGAGCCCTGGCCCTGGCGGATCAGGGTGATCTGCTCGCCGTCGACCTCGATCACCGTCGACGGCTCGGCCGGGGTCTGCTCGGTGTCGATCACCACGTCGACGTGCTTGCCGAACGCCTCGAGGATCTCCTCGGCGTCGCGGCACGGCTCGTGGGTCTCGGGCGCGATCGCGCTCGAGGTGAGCAGCGGGCGGCCGAGCCCCCGGGCGAGCGCCTGGGCGATCGGATGGCTGGTGATCCGGATCCCGACGGTGCGGCGCTTGTGATCGGTCAGCGTGCGCGGCACGGCGCGGGTCGCCGGAACGACCAGGGTGTACGGCCCGGGGAAGATCCGCTGCGCGAGCCGGAACGCGGTCTGCGAGAACAGGCCGAACTCCGAGGCGCTCGACAGGTCCGGGCAGATCAGCGCGAGGCGCTGGTTGCGGTGCATGTCCTTGGCGCGGAAGATCCGCTCGATCGCTTCGCGCGCCTCGATCGCGCAGCCGAGCGCGTAGATCGAATCGGTCGGGTAGGCCGCGACCCCGCCTTGGTGCAGGATCTCGACGGCTTGCTCGATCTTGCGCGGGGACGGCTCGCCCCAGCGCTCGATCACGAGGCGGAGCGGCGGCTTCATCGGCGCGCTCCGCGGAAGCCCTTGCCGATCACGTACTGCTCGATCGAGATCTGGCGGCTCGACGCGGGCTTGGCGCTCTTGGCGGTCTCGAACTGCCCGCGCACCGTCTCGATCAGCTTCTTGAAGTCCGGCCCCTGGAACAGCTTGCCGACGAAGTTCCCGCCGGGCGCGAGCACCTGGGTCGCGATGTGCAGCGCCTGCTCGAACAGCGCCTCGGAGCGCGCCTGGTCCATGCTGCGGATCCCGCTGGTGTCCGGCGCCATGTCCGAGAGCACGACGTCGAACGCCGGCAGATCTCCCTTGAGCTGCGCGACGTCGATCGACAGCACGTCTCCGACGACGATCCGCGCGCCGGGGGGCGGCCGATCGAGCGGCGCGCGATCCAGCCCGACCAGCGCGCCGGTGTCGCCGACCCGCTGCCGCGCGTACTGGAGCCACGATCCGGGCGCGCAGCCGAGGTCGAGCACCCGGCCACCCGGCGCGAACAGATCGAACTTCGCGTCGATCTCCTCGAGCTTGTACACCGCTCGCGCGAGGAACCCCTCTCGCTTCGCCTTCTGGTGAAAGCGATCGCGTCGAGTGTCGCGGTCGTCGAGCTTGGCCATCGGATACCTCTGAAACACGAACGCCCGACGCAGGGTGCGCCGGGCGTATGACAGCAACGTGGAAGAGGCGCTTAGCCGCGGCCGGTAGCGGCCTTCTTCGACGCCTTGAGCGGGTTCTTCGAACGCTGCTCTTCCTTGCCCACGCCCTTGCGCTTGTACGCGGTGCGGGTCGACGCCATCGTCACGACGACGTACTCGTTCGCGCTGCCCGGGACGGCGCCGCGGACCAGGATGCAGTTCTCGTCCGCCATGATGCGGAACAGCTGCAGGTTCTGGACGGTCACCTTCTCGTTGCCCATCTGACCGGCCATGCGCTTGCCCTTGTGGACGCGCTGCGGGGTCAGGCGGCAGCCGATCGAGCCACCGTGGCGGAAGTACTCGTGCGTACCGTGGGCGCGGGTCATGCCGGCCATGTGGTGCCGCTTGATGACGCCCTGGTAGCCCTTGCCCTTGCTCCAGCCCTCGACGTCCACCGCCATGTTGTCGGCGAACACGTCCTGGGGACCGAGCACCTGGCCGACGGTGTACTTCGCGACCTCCTCGGCGGACAGGCGAATCTCGCGCACGAACCGCTGGGGCTTGGCGTTCGCCGCCTTCACGCCACCGATCTCGGCCTTGTTGGCGAGGCGCACCGGCTTCTCATCGAAGCCGAGCACGAGCGCCGAGTAGCCGTCGCGCTCCGGGGTGCGGGTGCCGACGACCACGTTGGGGCCCGTCTGGATCACGGTGACGGGGATGGACTCTCCGTCCTCCGCGAACACCTGAGTCATACCGATCTTCTTACCGAGCAGGCCGATCTTGAGCGCCATGGCGAACAGCTCCTACGTATCCGAAACGAGGGGGCAATACATACCCGCGGCAGTCCCACGCGTCAAGGAGCGTTCGAGGTGTCCTCGATCTGGAAGATACGGCACGCATTTCGCGCCGTCGCCGCGGCCAAGTCATTGAAATCCATGCCTGCGCAGCGGGCAACCACCTCTGCGGTGTGCGTCAGGAACGCCGGCTCGTTGCGCTTTCCTCGCTTGGGGATCGGTGCGAGGTAGGGGCAATCGGTCTCGATCAGGAGCCGATCGCGGGGCACGAGCGGGACCGCGTCGCGCAGCGCCTGGGCCGTCTTGTAGGTGACGATCCCACTGAACGAGACGTAGCAGCCGAGCTCGCTGTAGGCGCGCGCGTCGTCGGGGGTGCCGGTGAAGCAGTGGATCACGATGCCGAGATCCATCGCGCGATGGGCGACCAGGATCTCGCGCGCCTCCTCGTGCGCGTCGCGGATGTGGCAGACCACCGGCTTGCCGACGGCGCGCGCCAGCTCGATGAACCGGCCGAACGCCGCGCGCTGCGCCTCGCGCGGCGAGTGATCGTAGTAGTAGTCGAGGCCGGTCTCGCCGATCGCGACCACCCGCGGGTGGCGGGCGAGCCGCTCGTGGACCTCCCACCACGCCGGCGTCATCTTCTCGACGTCGTGGGGGTGGGTCGCCACGGTGGCCCAGACGTCCGGATCGCGCTCGGCCAGCGCGACCGAGCGCTCGGCGCTGGAAGGGTCTCCAACCGCGCCGATCACGACCATGCGCTGCACCCCGGCCTCGCGGGCGCGGGCGAGCACGGCGTCTCGATCGGCATCGAACCCCGGCCCATCGACGTGGGCGTGCGAATCGAACAACATCATCGATCTCCGTGATCTCCGCCCTGGGGGCGGCCCTCGATCGCGCGCAGCGCCGCGGCGATCGATTCGACCAGGCCCTCGCGCTTGCCGCTGCGGGCCAGCTTCTCGAGGGGGCCGCGCGCCCACGCGCCTCCGACCAGCGCGAGCTGCTCGACGGCGAGCCCACGCACGTGCTCCTTGCGCGCGCCCAGCCCGGCGACCAGCACGCGCTGCGCCGCCTCGGCGTGGGGGCTGGCCGGCGCGATCCGCAGCAGCTGGCCGGCCGCGAGCACGGTGGCCTCGGGCGGCACCTTGCGGAGGGTGAGGGCGCGCCCGAGCTCCTCGGCGGCGATCCGCGCCGCCTCGCCGCCGTGGGTGCCGAG
Organism: Kofleriaceae bacterium; assembly: GCA_051952595.1. Classification (GTDB taxonomy): domain Bacteria; phylum Myxococcota_A; class Polyangia; order Haliangiales; family Haliangiaceae; genus JABFXX01. The sequence goes on along the minus strand of JBQCJR010000788.1, from coordinate 29 downwards.
GGCCGCGAGCGCGGTCACCGCGTCCCACG
>JBQCJR010000787.1:0-18283 GCA_051952595.1 Kofleriaceae bacterium | reverse complement strand
TCGCCGTCGTTCGCATCAAGGGTTGCGTAGATCCGCATCACGGGCTTCGTCACAAGCTCCAGGACAACGTCGAGGAGCATCGAGATGAGCGCTGGCTCGACCGACCGGATCGCTTCCTTGATGACCTGGCGAGCGACGCGCTTGGTGGTTTGCTTGACGACGAACTTGCGTGCCGACATCGCGAACCCACCACCGACCGCGACCGCAGCGATGTACGCGGCGGCCTCCATCATCGGGACCAACCACTTCAGATCGTCATAGAGGTCGGCGGCGAATCGCCCCTGGGCGAGCGACCCGAGGTACTCGACGTTCGGTAGGACGTAGATGAAGCCGTTCTCGATGTCGCGATCGAACGCGTAGTACCCATCGGTGCCGATGAAGCGCGTGTTCTTCCCTGATGGGAACCCCTGCGGGATGACCACCGTGTTGATGTTCTTCATCTTCTCCCGCACAAGCCGGCGCGCCGCGGCTGTAATGGGCTTGCCCTCCTCTGGCCCTTGCGCCTTCCAAGCCTTCTCCATGAACTTGGACGTCTCTTCGCGCAGCCGTTCGAGCCCGAACTGCCTCACCCATGCGTGGTTCTTCGCTGCGTTCGCATCGAGCGCGTAGTACGGCTCAGGAAACACATGGGCGACCAGCTGGGTAAACCATGCCCACTCGTCGCCTTCGGCGATCCCCAGGTGCTGCATCTGCTCGTCACCGAGCGCAGCAGCGACGAGCTTGCGTGGATCCACGACCTCGTTCGATGCCTGGTCACCGTCCTTGAGGTGATAGAGGCTCTTGCGCGCGCTCTTGGACTCCTGCTTGGCGCCTACAGGTGTCGAGATGACATAGATGTCGAACTCGCGCGTCGTGTTTTGCTTGAACGACGGCAGGGTCCACAGTAGTCCACTCTGCATGCGATGTGCGGTCAGCTTGGTCGCAAGCTGGTCACCATCGAGCTCGATCGAGTACAGCACGCTCGGCGAGTCCTTCGATGCGACGAGCATGTAGATGAGGCCCTTCTGCAAGACAACCTCTTGCCGTCTCGCGGTGATGACCTCCTTGTACTTCTCGCTATGGATGCGGTTGGGTCCCGGCTCGCCAGCCTTCCACTTGTTGTAGTAGCTGCCGTCTGAATCGTACGTGCAGTAATCCGCGAGTTGCTTCAGCCAGGTTCGCCCGTTCGTCGGCACCTGGGGCATCTCCTTCTGTTCGTGCAGGTTGCGCTCGAACAGATCGCGACGGAACTCGCGACTGAGCCCCGCGACCGCGTTGGCCCATGGAAAGTCGCAGGCTCTCAGCTCGGCGAGATTGTCATAGATCAGGTCCGCATACCGGGGGACGGTGTGCAGGTACACGAACCTCGACGTACCGCTCGGACTCCACGCGTTTCGAGGGATTCGCGTAACGTGGCGCTGATCATCTCCAGTCCCGACGAGATCGAAATCAGCCTGCGGTACTGGCCTGGATTCGTACTCCAAGATGTACTTGAACAGGCGCCGCTTGGTGTCGCCCTGAAGCGTGACCCACCGGCCAGGCCTCGTGACCTTCTTGGAGGGAGGTTGGACGGCCTTGCCCTGTTGCCAATCCCAGACCTTGGCGGGGATCTCCTCCTCCTCGTGTGAGAGCTCGCGGTATGTGCCGACGTAGACCTTTGCGTTGGTCGGTACGACGTAGTCGAGCAGATCGATCGCAGACTCGATCAGGCGGTAGACGTTTTCGTGCAGGTCGTCACTCATTTTGAAGTCGCATGTGTGACCGAGAACCCGAATAGGTGATTTGTGTGCGGAACGGAGACCTCGATCGAGCCGTCCGGTTCGATCGGATGGCACAGGCGCAGCGAGATCGACGAATCCCCGACGCTCTTGGCGGCCCTCGGCAGCTCCGGCGTGATGTACGCGAACAGATCCTTGTGCGTGCGCAGGACGACCAGCTCGCCAGGAATTGGCTTGCCGTCGCCACCACATGGGAGAAGGCGCCCGCTCTCGTCGATCATCGCGAAGCCGGTGACCACCAGGTTCCCGTCGTCCGTTTCCGAGCTCGCCGTCCCGAGGGTCGCGTAGTGGCCCGCGAACAGCGCCTCGTCCTCGTCGTCCCACTCCGGCTCTTCGCTGTACCCCTTGTACTCGAGCACGCGCTTACCGAGCACGCGTGGTGTTGCCAGGCCGGGACGGATGAACGTTGGCACGGTCGACCTGAAGACTTCGCTGCCGCCGTGCTCGATCGTAATGGAGATCTCGAAGTTCTGTCCGTGGAACTCCGCCTCGGTCGATGGCACCGTCGCCTCGTAGAGCGTCTCATCACCCTCGATCCTTACCTTCACGGTCGACAGATTAACCTTCGCGTCGCGTGTCGGTTGCACGACGTTCTCGACGACGAACTTCGCGCGCCCGCGCTTGCGAAGTGCGGGTTCTCTGTCGATGCTTCCGTGTAGCTCGATCAGGAGATCGTCGCCGCCATCTTCCTTCACGACCTTGCCATTAATGTCGACATAGGTGGCCTTCTCCCACAGCTTCACGACGATCCCGTTCGCCTTGTGCGGTAGATGCAGCACGAGCTCCAGCGGCGTGTCGATGTCCGTGGTGATCCCTGGCGACAGTCGGCCGTAGAACTTCATCGTGACTCCTTCTCCACCGTCAGCCGTGCGACCTTCTGCGGGCTTGCCATGGCTTTCGTGGTGCATCGTCCGTCGTCGAAGCGCAGCATCACCTCGCCGTCTCCCGGATCAACGTGGTGACAGCGAAGGACACCCGATTCGTCTGTGTTTGCTTCCACAACCGCCCCGGAGGCGAACTGCACCTGGACCTTGGCACCGGCAACCAGCCTGCCGAACGCGTCGTAGAGGACCGCCTGCACGAATCCGAGCGGTGCTGCGCTGACGTGCCGTTCGTGGACCTCGTTCCTGTCGCCAACTGTCGGAACAGAGACCTTCACGCCCCCCACGTCGAGCTCGTAATCCTGAAAGGGCACATCGGGATGAAACAGCTCGCCATCATCGTCTGTCTCGAACGAGACCGAACCTTCACCAGGGATTTCGACGGTCACGGTCCGTGCAGCGAGCGGGTGCGATCCAGAGGCATCGAGCAGCCGCACCGAGAGGTGGCCCGTGGAGATCCATCGAATCTCGTCACCGGCCTTCGCTGCGATACCTGCCCTGAACTCCTTCGCTGTGGTCTCGATCTTCGCCATCAGGAGTCCTCCAGGAACAGCGTAACGTCACCGAACGGCACGTCCGTGAGGCGCACGAGCCCGTTGTCGTCGGCGCTCCCACGGAGCTCGTGGGCGCCCGGTTCGACACGAAGGCGTACTGCGCAGCCCGCGGCAGGCTCGCCGTCCAGGAGAAGGCTCACCTGGAAGTCCCGCACAAGGACGAGCACTCCCGAGAGCGCTTGCTTGCCATCGGCGGTCACCTCGAACGCGAAGCGTGCTGGCGGCGCGGATGCCGGGGTGGTCCACCACGCGACCACGCCCTTGTCGTCGCACACACCGGAGAGAGTGCCGACCACTGCGTCCTCGTTGTCCGCGTCGCGGATCGTGAAGGTCGCGCTGGCCCCGGCCATGTCGACCGCGATCGCGGAGAGCTTGACAGCGGTGGTGACTGGGGCGCGGTACGTGCTCCACGCCGCCGAGACGAGCACCGGCTCCGGATCCTCGGAGGGCAGAGCGCCACCCTCGCGACCTGCCTGCGAGTCGCGACCGGGCGGAGCCTCACCATGACCAGCGGCATTGGACGTGTCTCCACTCGTGCCTTCGGCGGAAGCGCCACGGGGGCTCGATGCCGCGGCGCCAGTCGACGAGGTCGTGCGATCCGCCGCGCCACCGCTGCTGCCCCACGCCGAGTCATCGCCAATCATCACGTTGGGCGAGCCCTCGACCACCTTGCCTACTCCGCCGCAGTGCCTCGTACCATCACCGCGACGAACGGCAGGCTTCCCGTTGATGAACACGGTCGCCGAGCCCTGGACGGCGTTCCACGTGTTCGTCCCACAGCAGGCCGCTTGGATGCCCGGATCGTTCAGACGGATCGCCGGGCGGCGGTTCGTCCTGACATCGGGGGAACCGCTGATCGCGGGTCCGATCGCGGGATGAGGACATGCGACGCAACCATGCACGTCCGCATGAATCTGAGCCTTGTCACCCAACCTCGCGCCCGGTGGCATCCTACTTCTCCACAGCTCGCGGATCGCGTCCGCACATCTCGTCTCGAGCACTGGCCACGGCAGCACGTCACCAGATCTGCTCGCCACAACGAAGGGGCTTCCAACGGCCCGACTCAAATTTCCGAAACCCTGGAAGCCTCAACGGTGGAATCTTCGCACAAGCTCGCGCAACTACACACAGCGCTGCGTTCGGGGCCTTCCAAGATTTCGGCGCCCGTGTCTCGGACCTTGGAAGCCCCTTGCAAAGTTGCTGAGTCCCAGTGCTCCATGGGTCCATGGCGAAGCGCTCCGGTTCGGACGCCAAAGGAAGGGCGCCGCAACCGACGACACCACCCGTTCCTGCGGTACTGGTGCCGCCTGACGGTCCGGCCCAGATGAAGACCAAAACGCTACCCGATTCGTTTCGGGGCGCATTCTTCGATGGGATCGAGACGACGACGGTGCTCAAGGTCTATGACACGGATCTGAAGTTCGAGCTCGATCGCAAGCGCCGATCCTTCACGCTTGGCTCGGCACCGGAGCGAGACATCGCGATCCGGGACGAGTACGTCTCGAATCTGCACTGCCTGATCGAACGACGCGGCAACGGCCTTCGCGTCTACGACCAGGACAGCTACAACGGGACGTTCTTCGACGGCCGGCGGGTCTCCGTGTTCGACCCTCGACCCGGTGATACGTTCGTCGCCGGTCGCGTCCGGCTCCTGTTGCTCAATGACGAGATGCAGGCGGCGTATCCATCTCTCGCCGAGATCCTCGGTTCGGAGGACGAGGGCACCGTGCGGAGATCGAGCACGAACTCGCCGTGTGACGTCATCGTCGCCGCGACCGGTGGCGCGAACATCCTCATCACCGGCGAGCCAGGATGCGAGCAGCGGCGACTGGCGGAAGCCATCCACTCGATCTCGCTTCGCCGTGACCACGAGCTGGTCGTGATGGAAGCCGAACCCACCGACCGCGCGCAACAACGCGCGCTGATCGACCGGGCGAGTCGCTCGACCGTCGTCGTGTCGATCGGTCCGAAGGATCCCGTCATGGACGCCACATTCGTCTCGATGTTGTTCTCGCCGAGCTACCACATCCGCGTCGTCGCGATCGCCCCGACCGTCGCGAAGACCAAGGACGTCCTCGGCGAGATGTACGTCAGCACCATGCAGAGGATCGCGCTCGCCCCCCTCGCGCAGCGGCAAGGTGCCGTCCCGCGGCTCCTCGATCGCATGTTCGCCGACCGCGGCTCGAAACTGCGTGTCTCCGACCTGACCCCGGCGAACCAGGCTGCTCTCCAGTCGCACAGCTGGCCGGACAACTTCGCGGGCCTGCGCCTCGCAGCCGAACGCCTCATCGCGATCGCACGCGATGGTTCGCTGCTCAAGGCATCGAAGGCCCTTGGCGTCAGTACCTCGACTCTTCACTACTGGTTCACGCAGCTCTCGCTCTCGCTGCCCCTTGCATCGCGAGCATGAGGTATCATCGGCCGAGTACGATGATCGATCCGCGGAGTCGCTTGAACCTGATCATCGTTCGGGCACACTAGAGCAGGGGGGACCGTGCAGCCGTCGACCGTCACAGATCCGTTTCGCGATCCCATGGTCGGCTTGGTCGTGAACAACTACGTCGTGCGCAAGCGCCTTGCCGAAGGCGGCATGGGCGCAGTGTATCTCGCCGAGCATCGAGATCCACGCAGCAAGTCCAAGAAGGTGATCAAGGTCCTGCTCGGTGGGTACTCGTGGAACGCGGTGACCCGGCAACGTTTCGAGGAGGAAGCGCTCGCCGGGATGCGCCTCAAGCACCGCTACATCGCCTCCGTCGACGACTTCGGAACGTTACCCGACGGGCAGCTCTATCTGATGATGGAGTTCCTGGAGGGGAAGACCCTCGAAGAACATATCCAGCAGAACCAGCGCCTGAGTCAGCACCACACGCTCCACATCATCGCACAGATTCTGCGTGCGCTTCACTATCTCCACGAGTCGGGCATCGTTCATCGCGATCTCAAGCCGGGGAACATCTTCATCCTCCACACCGACGAGAACCCGTACGAAGTGAGGCTGATCGACCTGGGCATCGCTCGCAACCTCGAGCAACCACTCGAGCAGCCCAAGAAGACCGTGACCGGAATGGCGATGGGAACGCCGGGCTACATGGCAGTCGAGCAGTACGGGGACGCCGGCAATGCGACACCCGCGGCTGATGTCTACGCGGCAGCCGTGATCGTGTGGCGCATGCTCACGGGCCAGCTTCCGTGGGGCGAGCTCTATGACGAGCGCATCCTGTACTACCGGCAGATGAGCGAGGACTTCGAAGTGCCCCCAGGGGTCGATCTACCGGCCGAGCTGGTCGCACTATTGCGACGGGGGCTGTCCAAAGATCCCAAGACACGGCCCTCGGTCCCGGACTTCGCCGCCATCTTCGCATCGCTGACGCCAGCGATCCCGCCGCATGTCCCGAGCGGCGCTGAGATTCTTGGCCGGGTGGCGAAGAAGTTCATCGAGAAGTCCTCCGCGGGCGACGAGACGGTGCGCAACGTGTCGACGGGAGAAGGCTCGACGCCGATGCTCTGGCCGCCGAGAGCGACTCGGCCCAGCGAACCGGCCGTCACCGCCCAACCGGCGGCCACCCCCGTCATCGCGCCGACCGCGAACGACCGTCCAGGTGCGATGATCGCGGCGGCACCGCGACCCACCACGTTGAGCGCATCGAGCGGCGTGATCGCCGCAGCGACGCCAACAGCCGGGCCAGGTCGGCGCGCTTTCTTGGCGATCGGAACCTGCGTGTTGGCGGCCGCGGCGACGTTCGCGATCGTGCGCGTGGGTCGCGGGGCGGGAGCAAAGCAGGGAGACGCGGACCACCGTGACTTCGCCACGATGCCCGCGGTGAATGCCCCGAGCACGCTGACGATCAGCACGGACAAGAGCCATACAGGACCGGCCACGACGAGCCACACTAGAACCGAGCTAACGAACGAAGGGTCAGCGCCAGCACCAGGGAGCGGCACGAACGCCGCTCGAGCGACCGCCGCTGCACCAACAGAACCGCCGCCCACCGCGAGCTCGGCACCATCAGAATCGCCTGCGGCGGATACAGCCTCCACCGGGTCAGCGGGCAACGAGATCCAGATCCCCCGCACGAAGGAGGTCCGAGCATCCGGGATGAAGCCGCGCTCCAAGAAGGCTCCCTCCGACCCGGCACCACGCGAGCCGCCAAGATCTCAAGGCCGCACCGAGAGCGGCTCGGCGAGCGCCCCGCGCAAGGACGTGCCGTTTGATCCCAACGCCGTGGAGGAGTGAGGATAGAGAGTGATGCGGACCTCGTACGTTGCGCTCGCTGTGCTCGCGATCCTGCTCTGCTCCGCTCCTGCGCACGGTGAACCTCCTCTGCGCAAGCCCGTCGCTCCGGCCGCCCTCGAGCACTACGCGCTCGGGGCGAAGCTCTACAACGTCCAGTCGTTCCTGGAGGCCGCCAACCAGTACAAGGCCAGCGCACTGATCGAGCCGGCGCCAGCGACCGACTACAACCTCGGACAGTGCTACCGGATGCTTGGGGAGACCGGCGAGGATCCCAAGCTCCGCAAGGAGCACTATGAGAAGGCGATCTGGCACTACGAGCGGTTCATCAAGGCAAGTCCCGACACCCCAGAGCGGAACGCAGTGGTCGGCGGATGGATCGACGAGCTTCGAACGAAACTGGCGACCCTGCCTCAATCAGCGGAGCGTTCCACCAGCGCGGCTCCGCCGGCTATTCCACCGGAACGCTCCCACTGGTACGGCGACGGCATCGCGTGGGCACTCACGGGGTCCGGCGTGGCAACGCTCGGGGTGGCTGGTGGCCTCTTCCTCAGCGCATCGAACCTGCACGACGAAGCCAATCGCACGCCCAGTCAACAGGAGCAGAATTCCCTGCGGAACAAGGCGGACACGCGCTCGCTGGTGGGAACTACCCTCGGCATCGTCGGAGGTGGCCTGGCCGTCGTCGGGATCGTCAAGCTCGCGATCCACTCCGACCCGCGCGATGTCGGCCGCCATGCGTGGAACCTGAGCGTTTCACCGAATGGGATCGTGGTCTTCGGGTGGTTCTAGGACAGCGCCTCGCGCTACCGGTGTCTTGAGCCGGCAGGGCAGAGCGCGGCGCCTTCGCATCCACCGTACACGCGAGCCGGTTGTCTCGTATAGCCGCTGGAAGGTGTGTAACTTCTGCGATGCTTGGCGGTGAAGGTTACGGCGCCCCGTTTGTCGCGCGCTCGGCGCTCGGCCTCATGTAACCTCGGGTCATGGTCCACCCTGCTTCGACCCGCAGCCTCTCCGAACTGCCGATCGTTGCCCGAAACGCGCTGGGATTCCTCGCCGTCGCCAACGGGCTCGGGTTCTCCGATGCGCTGGTCAGCTTCGGCACCATGAGAAGTCCGATGCGGCGGGGTGAGATGGTCGCGTGCGCGAAGCTATTCGTAGACGGCAAAGGCTTTGCGCTCGGGCTCGGTCCTCCGACGGAAGAGCTCGACGCCTGGGTTGCGCGAGCCAAGGAGTTGTGGATCGCGGCGAGCCGCGCTGAACGCACGAACCTGCTCGCCTCTCTGAGCATGTTTGGACGTCAGGGGTTCATGGCTATCGCGAGCGGGATCTCGGCCGCTGGCATCACGCTGCACGAGTCGCCATGGAGCGTCTACGCGCGCCTGGAAGGGGCCGAGAGCAGCGAGGTGCTCGATCGTCAACCTGGCTTCGACGGACGGCCGTGGAGTCCTCGATGACCGCGCCGGAGCCAGCGCCTTGCCCGTCCTGTTTGTTCTGCTCCGTGCCAGCGAGGGAGGACGTGCTTGAGCATGTACTGTCCGAGTCGTTGGGGGGCGAGGACGAGAGGGATGGCGTGCGTGGCTTGGTCTGCCTCGGTTGCAACAACTACTTTGGAGCCAAGGTCGAGAAGGTCGCACTGGCAAGCTTTCCCTTCAGCGTGTTCAGAGTCATGAACTGCATCGTGACCAAGAAGGGCCGGCCGGCCCGCCTGGACGATGCGTTGCAGGGGCGTTTGTTCTCGACGCCGCGTCGCAACGTGCTCGAGATCGAACCGCGAAACGAGACATTCCGCCAGGGGTTGCTGGATGAACGGATAACTCAGATGAGGATCCTCGCTGAGATCAGAGTCCGTGACGCGATCGCCATCTGTAGGCTCCTTCTGAAGATGGGATGCGAGCACCTCGCGACGTTCGACCCCGTTGCTGCCCGCGGCGATAGGCTTGCGGCTGCGCGCGCATTCGCGCGCGCGCCCAAACGCGGAGCTACCTGGTGGTTCTTGCTCCGTTCAGACCCAAGCCGTTTTGGGCAGATGGATGATACCTTCCTCGATGTAGTCGAAGAGCAGGGGGCGTTGATGGTGCATTTTCACTCGGCTTGCTTCGATATCGTGGCGCCGATGACCGAGGACATCGAGCCGGCGTCCGAACTCGATGCGCCACCCGCATCGACTTTGTATCGCGTCACGATTTAGCTGCTGCCTCTGGAGTTGCGACGTTGCGCGCGCGACGACCGTGGGCGGTACGCGGCGCGCGACGGATAGCCGAGGCCTCGACGGCGGCGCAGGTGCCGCTCTGGACGAGGACGAGCAGAAGTGCTCGCTGTCTGACTCACTCGGGCGACCGACGCTACTCCGTATCTCCGACGAGCTCCATCGCGTCCTCGAGCTTGGCACGGTGGTCGTGATCGTTGAGCGCTTCCCCATCGCGATGTGCGTACTGCATCTGCGGGTGCCGCGCGCGCAGTTCGCCGAGCTGCGTGATCACGTCGGCGCGAGTCATCGCGAGGATCTCCGGTCGGATCTCGCTATCCACGAGCGCTGCCGGCCTCAAGGCGTGCTCGGCGTAACGGATCTGCGCCATGCGGCGCCGGCCGGCGGCGTACAATGACTCGACCTGTCGCTCCATTTCCGGGGTTGTGGGCATCCGCTTCGCCTCCTCCGTCGCAAGCGCGATCTGGAGCGCCTCGAAGCTGCGCAGGTGACGTGAACTCTTGGTCATCATCGCATCCTTCTTGTCGTGGGCACGGGATCAGTTTGCGAGGGCGTAGGCGATCGACTCGCGCACGCCGTCGTCTGCCGTGTCGGCTAGCAAGACCAGGCGCTGATATGCGTCCTTGTACATGCGCGGCGTCCATTTCAAGAGCGCGAGCACGTCGCGCCGCAGGAACACGCCCTTCTCGTACGCCCCGAGAAGCGCGAGAACACGCGCATCTGTGCCGGCGCGCTCGCGCAGATGCGTCATCGCGACGGGCCACGCCCCATCCGGGGAATCGGGCGCGATGGGGACCCATCTGTTCTCGTTTGACGCGCGCTGCTCCACGTCCGATTCGTCGCAGGGCTCCCCGGTGTAGTCGTCTTCGCGCGTGCAGTTCTGATCATCAAGCGAGATCTGTGGCGCTAGCTTGGAGCGGCGTAGCTCGCTCGTGAGATCGCTGGCGATCACTCCGAGCAGGAATCCGCATAGGTCTACGCGCGTCGGATCCCACGTCCGCGCTCCATCCAGGAGCTTCATCACCGCGGCGTGGATCCGGTCTTCTACGGTGTCAGTGCTCTTGCGTGGAGTGAAACGCTCGTATCGCTTTGTCAGTGCCGTGGCTCGCTTGACCAAGTCGCGGAGCATCCCCCTCGTGTACTGCCTGTCAAATTCGGTTCGCCACAGTTTCATCTCAAACTCCTTCTTGGCGGTGGCCCTAGCTTTCCGATGTGACACACCGTCGGGGTGCCAGTAGCTCGCATCCGCCGAAGCGGTCTCGAAGTTGCGGCGTGGTGCCGGAGTGGTCGTCGCGCCGTGTTCTGCGGCTTCGCAGACGCGCGCAGACAAATCGCAAGTCGTTGATCTTGAGTCGCTTGTGAAACTGCTGCGGGAAATGGTGCGCACGATTTACTCCGCGAACGGTGGCTGCGCGCAGAACGTCGAGTGAGATCGCGAGGGTGGCCCACGATCGTCTGTGCTGCGATTTGGGTGGCAATCCTGCCCGCCGAGCACGTGCGAGCCGGTTCGAGAGGAGCGCGCGCGCGATCCTCCGGTGCCGCGCCAGCGTGCGCGTGGTGCGCGCCCTCGGCGGCGATCAACGAGCTCGTGTCGATTCTTGCGACCCGCGGGCCATCTCGTGCGCATACCCAAGTAGAGGCGCTCGATCGAACGACGCGAACGCGGCGAACGACGAGGCCCCACGAACGCGGCTTGCGTGATGCGCATCCGCGAGGAGTCCTGCCATGTCGCCGCTCGCATTCGACAAGCAAGGCAAGCCGTTCTTGTTCTTGCGTCGCACGAAGAAGCTCCTCGTGCGGCTGTTCCGGTCTCCGGGCGCCCGCGGCACGTGCTGTCAGGTGCTCGGCGCCGACGGGCAACCACTTTACGTGGATCCCTCCACCGACTTCGTGGAGTTTCGTCGCGCTGTCGGTCAGGTGCCTGGCATCTATCGGCTTGACCAGTGCGACGACAACGGGAACGAGCTGGAGGACGCGCAGCCCGCCTACGTCTCCATCGATGTCGCGCGCAATGCACAGACCGTCGAGGGAACCGGTGACGTGAACCCGCTCGTCATCATTCAGCAGATGGCGGCGATTCAGGCGGACGTGATGAAGACGATGGCGGCCCAGCAAGCGGCCTTGATGGCGGCCACGGCCGAGATCCTTCGCGCGCCCTATCGCCCGGCGCCCGTCGCGGTGACCGCGACCGAGATCCGCAACGCTAGCGCGAGCGACCAGGACGACGATCGCGACGACGATCGCGAGGAGGACGCCTCGCCCGAGTCTCCGGCCACGACCGCGCTCCGCATGCTCGAGCCTCATCTGCCGCAGCTCGGCGCGTTCCTCTACGACAAGTGCGCCGAGTTCTTGCGCCACATCTATGGCAAGAACGCGGCGACGTCCCCCGCGGCGACGCCCTCCCCATTGCCCGTGTCTGCTCCGGCAATCGCACCAACGCTGCCGCAGTCGATCGGAGAGTCGGTGGGTGTCGCCGCGGGGGCGAGTTCGACGGCAACGCCACCCCCGCCGATCACCGGCCTGGAGGTGAACGCCAGCACGTGCGCAGCCGACGAGGTGACCACGAACGAGGAGGTGACCGAGTCGGTGCCGACCGCGCCCGGCGCGATCGCGCCCGGTGTTGTGCCGGTCGCACCGGCGACGGCCCACGCGCCCAACGTACCGCCGATTCCGACGCGCGAGCAGCTCAAGCACCTCTCCGCGATCCGCGCGAAGCTGTCGCCCACCGAGCAAGCGATCGCACAGCACACGATCTCGCGCATGGAACCGCAGATGCTCGCGAGCTGGCTCGCCGCGCTGTCGGCGATGTCCGTGGACGAGGCGACCGAGCTCATCCGCCGCATGGTCGCGGAGATCCATACGCCCCGCGGATCGAAGCCGCGGTGATCACCACACGCCTCGCGCGCCAACGCATTCCTTCCTTCCCAGGAGCCTCCCTGTGATCGCATCTCCGATGAATGACCACGAGTGCCTCGGTCCGACGACGGATCGGATCGTCGCGGAAGTCCAAGCCGGCAACCCCGCGATCGTTGACCTGGCCGCGCGGTTCACCAACACGGACGAGCTCGCCGCGTGGTTCCGGTCGTTGCCCCAGCGCGACGACGACGGCTCCCCCGACGAGGGGCCGAAGGTGATTGCGTGTCGTCCCCCGCAGCGGCTCCAGCTCGACAGCCTGTCGCCCAACTGCTTCGAGCGTGCCGCGCGGTTCGTGGGCGCGGCCGACCTGATCGAGCCCGAGCGTGTCTATCGGCTCGCCACGGCGTCGACGCCGAACGGGCTGCACACGTTCCCGCTACGGGACGGCGAGCCGGTGATCCTCGATCCGACGACCGCCCGGAACGCCCTACTCGACGAGCCGATCTCGACGCGTCGACTTCGCATCCAACGGCTAGTCGGCCTCGATGAGCGCAAGGGGCTGCGGTTCGACCTCGCCAACGCGCGTCGCGCGAAGGAGCTGGGTCACCCGACGTGGGTCGACGGCAGACCGATCGACGACGCGATCGCGAACTACGAGAAAGCGCTCGCCCGCTATCAGGCGATCCTCTCCGAGCTAGACGCGCTAGAGGCGTCGCAGGACGCCGAGCTCCCCGATACGTCCGTGCGCAACAGCGGCGGCTCGGTCGTGCTCACGCCGATACAGGCGATCGACTGGATCGCCAACCTCGCGATGGCTCGAGCCGATCGCGTGAGCGGCGGGATCCGCCGGATCGAGAACGGTCACCGCGCGATGCGCGGCGTGCTCGTGCTGCGCCCGATCTGCATCGCCGACGTTCGCGATGTGGCGCTCGTGCTCGCGCTCGCAGAGCGCGAGGCGCGGCTGCACGGCCTCGGTGGGCTGAAAGTCGTACACGCCACGGCGCGCGCGGTCGACGCGCTCGACCAGCTCGCAGCTGATCGAGCGACTACACCGACGCGCAACAACCCATTCGCGTCGCTGGCGCTCAGTGCACTCGCCAACAAGGACCTACAGCAGCTCGTCGGTGGGCTCGCGCGCGTCGTCGGCCGGGTCGCGGGCGGCATCGGCTTCGAAGCGGCCAAGGTCAAGCTCGCGAGCGTAGGCGTGAGCCCGCCCGTGATCGCCGCAGTCGAGAAGGAGCTGAACCGCGAGGGGCTCTCGCTCGGTCCGCTCGCCAAGCCCTCGCCGATCGTCGGCTCGCTCGACGCGATGATGCCGCAGGCGCTCGCCGGCCGCTGGCTCGCTCAGAAGCTCACGCTCTAACCTCCATTCGCTCCCCTCGGCCGCACTCTGCGCCGATGGGTTGATTCGCGCCGCCCGCGCTCCGCGGTGCGGCCCTCACCTGGCCTTGCATCCGCAGGCCGAAGGAGTCCCCATGTCTGCATCTCGTTCGTCTCGTTCTGCTTGTGCGATCAAGAAGAAGGCGTCGCCGGCCGTCGCCGCCACGCGCGCCCCCTGGATCCGCGACGGCATCGACTACGGTCCCGCGCGAGCCGCGGTCCACGATCTCGCGACCTGGGCGCTCGACATCGCCGAGCGCGCCGTCTGCGACTGGCCGGCCGGGCTCGCCCACGTCCGCAACACGCGCCGCTTCGTGACCGCGCGGATCAACGGCAAGAGGCCGCGCCGCGCGTCGATCGATGACGTGATGTTCACCGCGCGCCTGTTGGCTCGCATCTTCGAAGACGAGCTCAGGCTCGAGCTCACCGATGCGCTGACGATCTTCGACTCCCTCTGCTTGCCGCTCGACGTGGTTCCGATCCGGCGCCCCGCGCGCTCGGCAACGCTCCACCCGCTGACGCGGCCCCCGGCGCCCGTCGCGTCCACGGCGGTGCTGCCGCTCCGGTTCTGCGACGAGTGCGGGTACGTCCACGAGCCCGGCTCGCACGTCCATTACCGCAGGGCCGCGTAGCGCGACGCCACGCACGGAGACCTCCACCACCAGAAGGAGCTACCCATGAAGAAGCAGCAGCGTCGACCGACCAAGCGCCCACAGCAGCGCTCACAACATCGTCCGCGCAATGCAGCCCCTGCGGTGTCGCGTCCCCGCGCGCCGGCCATCGTGCGGTCGTCGAAGTCGCCGGACTGGAGCACGATCATCGCCGCCCTCGCGGGTGGTGCGGGCACGGCCGCGCTGGGCGGTCTCGTGGTGCAACAGGAGATCCTCCCTCCGGAGGCCGTCGGCATCGGTCTCATGCTCGGAGGCAGCGCCACGGCGTACTACTCTGAAGGTACGCCGCGCGTCGTCGGACTTAGCGTTGCGGGCGTCGGTGCAGGCCAGTTCGCGCTCGCGCTCATGAACAAGCGCGCGGTGAAGGCGCACGACAGTGCCAGCAAGAACACGACCACGGCACCGGCGGCCAGCCCCGCGCCGGCCACGCCCGCGCAGCTCGCGCCGCCGCCCTCGGTCGCGACGCGGCAGCGCGCGAGTGGAGGGGGCGTGGTCGTCGATCTGTTCCGTGACGCCGCCAACGACCTGGAGGCCATCGAGGACGAGTGGCGCTACGGGATCCGCGATGATGCGCATCCCAGCGCGCACGACACGAGCGCCCCGGTCGTCATCGATCTCGACGAGGCCGCGTAACGAGGAAAACGAAGGAAGGATCGGAGCCTGGGTTCGCGCGAGCGACCACGATCGCCGCAACTCGAACCGAAAGGAATCCTATGGACTACGATGTCATCTACCTCGATGAAGGCCGCAATGCCTCCACCGACCACCGCACCGGAGGCCGCCCGGCCTCGACTCCGTGGCGTCCGCTGCCCTCGCGCCCGGCGGGCTCGCGCACGGTGGTGGTCCCGCCGGGTTCTCGCCCGACGGTGATCACGGGCACCGCGTCGGGCTACGCCCAGCCGGCGGTCTACGCCCAGCCGACCTACCTGCCCCCGATGTCGTCGATCGCGTCTCGCTTCGGGATGACCTCCGGCGAGCTGATCGACACGGGCATCCAACTGCTCGCCGCGCTCTTCCGCCTTCCTGCCGCTCCGACGGCGCAGGGCGAGGCCGCTGTGGACATCGAGAACCTGGTGACCTACCAGGGCGCGCTCGCGCAGCACGCGAAGCGTGACGAGCAGCTCCGCACCATCGGCAACCTGGCCGTTCGTATCCTCAAGTAGCAGGAGGCACCCACGATGGACTTCTTCTCTCGTGTCACCCCCGCGTACAAGAGCATGACGAACAAGGCGCAGCCGGCCGCGCCGAGTGGGCTCTCGGGCCTGTTCGGATCGCTGCTCGGTAGCTCGACCCCGAGCTACAAGACCGTCGGCGGACAGAGCGCGAAGGCACCCGTGTCGTCGAGCTTCTGGTCGATGTTCGCTGTGACGCCGTCCTACAAGACGGCGCATGCGGCGGCCGTCCCGCCGATCGTGTCCGATCCGCTCGAGGCCGAAGCGGATGCTTCGGGCGTCGACGAGGACGTGTGCGATCCCGGTCCGGACCACATCGTCGTGCTCTAGCGGCGCGTGTAGCGCGCCCAAGGCGTGCGCTCTACACGCCTGATCGAAGCCAAGCGTAAGTCACGAACTCAACCAAGGCGGTCCTCTGGTCGCTCGCGCGAGCCGAGGCTCCGATCCACTCCTTCTCGTTCTTCTCCTTCTTACCTCCACGAGAGATCCTCATGGCCAACAACGACGACGCACTCGGTTCGGTGCTCTGGCTTGTCGCGGGCGGCGCAGCCGGTTACGCGACCGGGCGTTGGCTCGTCGGGCGGCGTCTCCCTCGCCGCGCAGTGTCGGACGCGCACACGGCCTTGATCGGGACGTCGAACTCCGGAACGCTCGCGACGACACTACCGGCGCTGACTACCACGGTGCCTCAACGGTCGCGCGCCTTGGGCGCCGGACCGGTCCATTCGTATGGGGGGCCGTCGGGTGAGATGCGGCCGGTCGATCCGTATGCGGAGGTACCGAGTAGCGCCACGACAGCCAGCTCGCCGGCATCGTCGATCGGAAACGGTCCCATAACCCGCCCTTCGCAGATCGACTCACGTTCGGCGACCCAGCCGAGCGAGCAAGCCGCTCCGGTCACGCGGAGTCCGAGCGCAGCGTTCGCCACGTCGCCGCGCGTGCGTCGGTTCGATCCGGTGTTCGATCGGTACCGAGGCGACCTGCCGCTCGAGTACGTGCGCGCGCTCGTCGAGCGCGAGTCCGACGGTCAACCGAGCGCGCGCACTGGCAGAGCGATCGGGCTCATGCAGATCGTCCCGGTCGTGCTCGCCGACTACAACAAGCGCCACGGAACTGCGTACCAGAGCGAGCACCTCGTCGATCCCGCGACGAACGTCGCGATCGGCTGCGAATTGCTTCAGCGCATCGTCGTCAGCTACCGCAAGAACCATCCGCGGATCACGAACCTACAAGCGGACTGGGGGAACCTGAGATTTGTCGAGTTGTTGACCTTCGGTTGGAACGCCGGGTACTCGGAGGCGGCCGGGGTTGGTCGCGTGGCGCGATACCTTGAAGGACTCGGCGCCTTCGACATCACGATCGACCAAGTCTCGGCGCACGCCCAGGTTGCGGGCGCGAGCAGGCATCTGTCGAACTCGGCGAAGGTCGGATGGTGCAAGAGCGTGGTCGCGCTGTACCAGCGCGAGCGCGCTCTTGGTCGCACGTTTCCCTCGTCTTGAAGGAGTCCGAGTGTCGAAAACCTCCACGTTTGCCATCGGGCTCGGAAGCGGGCTCGCACTGTGGCACCTGACCAAGACCAAGGACACGCCGGCTGCGTCGCCTGTATCGAGCTCGCCGAGCCAAGCTGCGACCGCATCCGCGGTCCCCTCACGGCGCAACTGCGTCGTGAGGGTCGCTCGGACGGGGCTGATGGTCGGTGGTGCACGCGTTGATGTTGCCGAGGCGGTCCGCCGGTGCCAGGCCGCCGGGCGTGTCGCGGTGACCGTGGCGCCGAGCGCGCCCGCGTCGACGTACGCCGAGCTGATGTCCGCGCTCGCTCACGTAGCGACGGTTCGGAACGCGGGCGGACGAAAAGCCGAAACGGTCGAGCGCGCAAGGCGGTATGGACGCGAGGGGCGCACCATTCTGCGCGAAGGCGAGGCGATCCTCCGTCTGGAGCGCGTCGACTTGGGCGACGCGCGCTTTGCAATCTCGCCGTACCACGCGGACCTGCTCGTCGAGCGGATCGTTCGCTTGCTCAACAAGCATGGAGAGCGGCCATGAAGGAGCGCGCACACACCGGCCGCTCGATCGCGATCGTCGGTGGCGCGGGGCTCCTCGCTTGGCTCCTGCTGCGCGGTGGCGGTGGGGGTGGCGGTGGCGCTCGAGGGAAGGGTGCCTCGGGGAGAGCAAGCCACGGCAACGCTCCGGCACGCTGCGCTGTGTGGATCCGCTCCAATCGGATCGAAGTGGACGGAATTGCCGCCGACCTGCCGACGGTGGTCGCTCGCTGTCGCGCGGTGGGAGCGGCGTCGGTACGCACCACCGGTGACTCGATCACACGTGTTGTGCACGGGGTCGTCCACGCTTTGTCCGCGGCAGGCGTCACGCTCTACACGCAGCCCGGCCTCGCGTACATGGCGTCCTTGGAGCCGCCGCGATGAAGGGCGACGAGGTTGGGGCGGTGGTGCTCGGTGGCGGCGTCGGTGCCGCGAGCGCGCTGGCGTGGCGCGCGATGCGTCCAGCTTCGGCGGAACCGAAGGACAACTCCAAAGCCACGAGCGTACCCTGGGTCTACCCGGTGCCGAGCCTG
>JBQCJR010000786.1:0-4335 GCA_051952595.1 Kofleriaceae bacterium | reverse complement strand
AGGTCCGGCTCGCCGATACCGCGTCGGCGGCGCAGGTCTACGACGAGTGGCTCCAGCGGTTCGACGACGATCGCACCGCGCTCGAGGGCGCGGCGCGGTGCCGCGCGCACTACGGCGACCGGCTCGGCGAGATCGCGGCGCGCCGCGCGATCTCCGAGCTCGATCCCCGCGCCGAGACCCAGTGGCTGCTCGGCCGCGCGCTCGAGCGCGCCGGCCAGTTCGACGAGGCGGCCGACGTGTTCCGCGCGCTGTCGGTGCGCGAGGAGACCTCGGTCGCCGCCTCGGCCGCGGCGCTCGCGCTCGCGGATCTCGCGGCCGGCCGCGCCGATCCGGTGATGCGGCTCGAGGCCGCGGCCGCGCTCGCGGGGCGGACCACCGAGCCGCGGCTCGGCGCCGCGCTCGCCGAGGACAGCGGCTGGATGTACGCGCTGGTGCTCGAGGACTTCGAGCGCGCGAGCCAGTCGTTCGCGGCCGCACTCGCGCTCGAGCCGACCCGGCGCGGTGCGCTGCTCGGCGCGGCGCTGGTCGCCGCGCGGACCCACGATCCGAGCGCGCTGGCCTCCGCGTACGAGGGCCTCGCGACCTCGGTCGAGATGCCCGGGGCATCCGCGGCGCTCCACCTGCGCGCCGCCGCGATGTCGGCGGCGGTCGGCGAGGTCGAGCTGGCGAACCAGCGCGTCGCCGCCGCGCGCCAGGCGGCGCCGGACGACGCGAGCGCGCTGCTCGTGGTCGCCGAGACGGCCTCGATCCCAGTGGTCGACACGCCCGCCGGTGCGTCGCCCGAAGCGACCGTCGACGCGCTGCTCGCGCGCGCCGAGATCCTCGAGATGCGCAGCGCGCTCGCCGACGATCCGGCGTCGCGCGCGACCTGGGAGCTCGATCGCGCCGAGGCGCTCGAGCTGGCCGGCCGGCTCCGCGAGGCCGGCGCGGTGGTGGTGGCGGTGCTCAAGACCCAGCCCGGCGATCTGCGCGCGCTCGAGGCGCTGCGCCGGATGTCCAAGCGGGCCGGCGATCGCACGACCTGGGCGAACGCGAGCTACCAGCTCGCCCGGCTGCTCGGCGATCCGGCCGCGGTGCTGGGCCTCCTGCGCGATGCCGCGAGCGTGCTCGACGACCGGTCGGGCGGCGGCGACCGCGAGCGCGCGCTCGCGATCTATCGCCGGATCCTGCGCGTCGACCCGGGCGCGCCGGAGCTGGAGCGGCTGCTCGAGCTGATGCGCGAGCGCGCCGACGTCCACGGGCTGGTCGGGGCGCTCACCGATCGCTTGACCTGGCTCGCGTCGGACGCCCAGGAGATCTCGCGCGATTCGGAGATGGTGCCGCTGTTGCTGGAGCGCGCGACCGTGCTCCACGGGCTCGGCGATCAGGCCGCCGCGATGGCGGACCTCGACGCGCTGCTCGATCGCGCGGCCGGCCACGTCGAGGCGCTGCGGTTCCGCGCCGACCTCGCGTTCAACGCCGGCGAGGTCGAGCACGCCGTCGCGCTGTGGCGGCGCTGCGTCGCCGCCGAGACCCGGCCGCAGCGGCGCGCCGAGATCGAGCTGCGGCTCTCCCAGGTGCTCGCCGAGAACGTCAACGACGTCGCGGGCGCGATCGAGAACCTCGAGCGCGTGGTCGCGGCGAGCCCGGACGACGTCCCGCTGCGCGAGCGGCTGCTCGGGCTGTGCCTGCGGGTCAACGACTGGAGCCGCGCGGTCCGCGAGCTGCAGCGCCTGGCGCAGCTCCGCTCGACCCCGCAGGACAAGGCGCGCGAGGAGCTGCGGCTCGGCCTCATGCTCCGCGATCGCACCGGCGATCGCGAGGGCGCGCGGCGTGCGCTCGAGCGGGCGCGCGCGCTCGATCCGCTGAACCTCGACGTGGTGCGCGAGCTCGCCGAGCTGCTCGAGCCGGCGCCGCGCGCCGAGGTGCTGACGGCCGCCGCGGCGAGCTTCCGGACCTCGATCGCGCAGAACCCGCGCAGCGCGGTGCTCTACGACCGGCTCGCGCAGGTGACCGGCTGGCAGAGCGATGTCGACGCGCGGTGGCTCGCGCTGGTGGGCCTCGAGGCGCTCGGCACGCCGTCGGCCGATCAGCGCCAGGTGCTGGAGCAGGGGCGTCAGAAGCTCGGCGCGCCCGGCCGGGTCAAGCTCGACGCCGCGGCGCGTGCGATCCTGCGCGGCGCGGCCTCCGGGCCGCTGGTCGACCTGTGGCGCGCGATCGCCCCGGCGGTGCGGGTCGCGACCGGCGTCGAGCCCGCCAAGCTCGGGTTCACGCGCGGCGATCGGATCGCGCTCAAGAAGCTCGCCGGGGCGTTCGAGCCGCTGGCCGGTGCGCTCGCGTGCTTCGGCATCGAAGACATCGATCTGTACGTCAGCGCGTCGCGCGGCGGCCACGCGTGGGCGCTCGCCGGCGAGACGCCGATCCTGTGCGTCGGCGCGGACGTCGCGGCGGCTAGCACGTCGCAGCACCGCTGGGTGCTCGGCCGCGCGGTCGCGACGATCGCCGAGGGGCTGGCGAGCCTGCCGGAGCTGCGCGAGGCCGAGCTCGGGTGGACGATCGCGGCGGCGCTGCGCGCGGCCGAGGTCGCGGTGCCGGCCGGGATCGCCGACGAGGTCGCGGGCGAGGAGGCCAGCATCGCCGAGCGCGCCAAGGTGCTGAAGAAGGAGATGAGCCGCAAGGCGCGCGCCCAGGTCCAGCAGCTCGCGATCCAGCGCGGCGGCGAGCTGGTGGACATCGCCGGCTTCCGGCGCCACGCGCTCGCCGCGGGCCACCGCGCCGGTCTGGTGTGGTCGGGCGACCTGGCGGTCGTGCTCGCCCAGCTCGACGTCGGCAAGGGCGGCAAGCCACTCACCGACAGCGCCTCCGCGCTCGAGCTCACCGCGTGGTCGGTGTCCGACGAGCACGCGCGGCTGCGCGACGCGCTCGGCGTCGCGTTGAAGGGATCGCGATGACGACCAAGCCACCTCCCGGAAAGGGCCCCGCGAAGCCGTTCCTCGGCGACGACGACCTGGTCTCGGAGCTCGATGCCTGGGAAGGCATCTTCGACGCGCTGCACACCGGCCCCGAGGAGGGCGCCGCCGGCACCGCGCAGGTGATGGACTGGCCCGCGCCCACGCAGGCGACGGCGCCGGCGCCGGCCGCGGCGTTCTCGCTCGACGAGCCCACCGCGCTGATCGACGAGCCGGTCGCGCTCGACGGCGGAGCGGAGCAGGGCGAGGCGACCGAGCTGGTGCACGTGGCGCCGCTGGCCGCGGTGGCGAGCGAGCCGGTGATCGAACCGGTGCTCGAGCGGGCGATCGAGCCGGTGATCGAACCCACGATCGAGCCGGTGATCGAAGCGTCGATCGAACCGACGATCGAAGCCTCGCTCGATGCGATCGGCGAGGCGCTCGGCGACGCGGAGCCGCCCAGCGATCCCACGATCCAGGCCTCGGTCGACGACCTCGGCGACGAGTCCGTCGACATCTCGATCGACGCGGGGCCGCCCGCGCGCCCGACGCCGCGCTACGACCGGCTGCCGTCGCTGACCGCGGTCGAGGTCGATCCACTCGAGACCGACTTCTCGGAGGTCGGCGCCGCGGGTCCGGCGTCCGCGCTCGGCGACCTGCTGGGGCGCACCCCGACGCCGCGGATCGTCGCCACCGTGGACGACGACGATGATCTCGAGCTCGAGGTCGAGGCGGCCGAGACCCGCGTCCGGATCGACTCGGGCGGGATCCGCCGGGTCGACAGCGAAGCCGACGACGACGTGTTCACCTCGGCGTCGCGGCCGAACCGCGCGCCGCCGCCGCTGGTCGCCGACGACGAGGACGACGCGCTCGCGCCGCCGCCCGCGCCCGAGCCGCGCCGCGGACCGGCGATCGTCCGCCGCACCCTGCCGCCCGGCTCCCGCCCTGGCTCGCGCGACGAATCGCGGATCACACCGCCCGGTGGCCACGACGTGTCGCTGTTCGCCGAGCAGACACGGATCGCCGATCCGAGCGAGCTCGAGCGCGCGACCGCGACGCGCCCGGTGACCCCGGCGCCGCTCGACGACGACGCCTACGACGACATCGAGATCGACGCCGCGGCCGCGCCGGTCGCGCCGGCGGCCGAGCCGTTCAGCAGCAGCCGCCGCACCGCGCACGTGCTGCGCCGCGGCGACGCGCCGACCCGGCCGCCGCCGCTGGTGTCCGCCGGTCCCGTGATCGATCTCGAGACCGAGTCCGAAGCAGCGCAGCGCACGAGCAGCGGGCGCGCGGTGGATCCGGTCGCCTCCGAGGACGACTTCTCCGACGTCGCCGCCGCGGTCGGCGCCGCCGACGAGCCGGTGATCGAAGCTGCGTCGCCGCCGCCGTTCAGCGTCGAGCTCGACCT
>JBQCJR010000785.1:0-16884 GCA_051952595.1 Kofleriaceae bacterium | reverse complement strand
AGCCCCGCGGTGGGCGCCGGCCGGCACGCGGGTGTGTTGGCTTCGTGCGCGGCGTCGTCGGGCCCTACACCGGGCCCAGCGGTGGGCGCCGCGGTGGGCGCCGGTCGGCACGCGGGTGTGTTGGCTTCGTGCGCGGCGTAGGGCCCTACACCGGGCCCCTCGGTGGGCGCCGCGGTGGGCGCCGGCCGGCACGCGGGTGTGTTGGCTTCGTGCGCGGCGTAGGGCCCTACACCGGGCGCCGCGGTGGGCGCCGGCCGGCACGCGGGTGTGTTGGCTTCGTGCGCGGCGTCGTAGGGCCCTACACCGGGTCCCGCGGTGGGCTCTGGCCGGCACGCGGGTGCGGTGGCTTCGTGCGCGGCTGCGTAGGGCCCTACACCGGCCGCCCCCGCGGGCGCCGCTGCCATCGCCGTCGCGGGCCCCGCTGCCATCGCCGTCGCGGGCGCCGCTGCCACCGCCGTCGCGGGCGCCGCTGCCACCGCCGTCGCGGGCCCCGCGGTGGGCGCCGGCCGGCACGCGGCGGCGAGTGCGGCGGCTGCTGTGGCTGCGACGAGCTCCGCGATCGCGCGCGTCATCTTCCTCTTGGACGCACGAAGGGGCGCGCGGTTGTCCTCGCTTGCAGCTCGGAGAGCTCCGGCCGGCCGCTCCTTGCTCTATCCAAGTGCCGCGGCGGCGCCCGCATCGCCCGGCAGCGCGATCCGGAACGTCGCGCCCGCGCCGGGTGCGCTGACCACCTCGATCCACCCCTCGTGCGCCTCGACGATCTGCCGCGAGATGTACAACCCGAGCCCCACGCCGCCGTAGTGCGCCGCGGGCACCGCGCGCTCGAACTTGTCGAAGATGCGCCGCACGTCGGCGCTCGAGATCCCGATGCCCTGGTCGCGCACGTCGAGGTAGACCATCGAGCCGTCGGCGCGCGCGGTCACGTGCACCGGCCGGCCGGCGCCGTACTTGAGCGCGTTGCCGAGCACGTTGGTCAGCACCTGCTCGAGCCGCATCCGGTCCCACCGGCCGCGCAGATCGGGGACGTCCACGAGCAGATCGCAGCCGGCCTGGCACGCCGGGCCGTGCAGCCGCTCGGTCACGTCCTTGACGATCGCGGGCAGCGGCACGTCCGGGGTGCGCTCGATCGACAGCCGGCCGCTCACGATCTGCGACGCGTCGAACAGGCTCTGCACCAGCGTGCTCAGCCGATCGATCTGGCTCAGCGCGGCGTGGGTCGCCCCGGCGAGCCGCTCGGTCGACTCGCCGCGATCGATCAGCCGCCGCAGCTGCTGGATCTGCAGGCTGGCGATCGCGATCGGTGTGCGCAGCTCGTGCGAAGCCACCCACAGGAACTCCTCGCGGCTGGTCAGCGCCTGTTGCATCGACTCGACGAGCCGCTCGCGCTCGGCCTCCTGGCGTTTGCGATCGGTGATGTCGCGGATGATGCTGAGCAGCAGCCGGTGCTCGCCGAGCAGCTCGCCGCGCGAGCTGACCTCGACCGGGAACTCGCTGCCATCGCGCCGGCGGTGCAGGCCCTCGAACAGCAGGCCGGCCTGGTCCGCCAGCTTCATCTGGTGGTTGATCGACAACGTCGGCGCGACCCGCAGCTCGAAGATCGTGCGCGCGAGCAGCTCTTCTCGGGTGTACTGGTAGGCCTGCTCCGCCGCGCGGTTGGCCTCCACGATCGCGCCGGTCTCCGCATCGATCAGCAGCACGATGTCCCGGACATGCTCCTGGAGTCCGGCGAGCATGCTCGCGTCGGTGGCCACCCGCATCACCGCCGCAGGATGTCTCGCATTCGCCTCACTGTCCATGTGCCGTGGACACGGGTCATACTGCGTCCGATGGGCGACGCGCGTGACCCCGGCAGGGCCCGGCGGGGACTGCAACTGGTCTCGGACGTGGTTCGCGATTTCGCGGAGACCACGAAGGACTATCACCGCCTGCTCGAGGTGATCGCGCGCAACACCGCGCGCGCGGTCCCCGACGGCTGCTTCGTCGCGCTGCGCTCCGAGCGCGGCGACGCGATGACCACGGTCAGCGCGCACGACGAAGATCCCGCGGTCGCGCCGATCTACAACCGCGTGATCGGCCGGGCGTTCCAGATCGCCGATGCGCCGCTGTCGAACGAGGTGCTGTCGCGCGGCACGGTGTTCCTGCCGCAGCTCGATCTCGACGCGTTCATCGCGCGGAGCTCGCCGAGCGCGCGCTCGCTGTTCCACGCGCTCGGCGCGCGCGGGCTGCTGGCGGTGCCGCTGCGGACCCGCGGCGAGCTACACGGCGTGCTGACCGTGATCCGCCGGCGCGCCGAGCTGCCGCCGCTCGACGACCTCGATCGCGAGATCGCCGAGGACCTCGCTGGCCACGCCGCGCTCGCGATCGACAACGCGCGGCTGTTCCTGCGGCTCCAGTCCGAGCTGGCGCGCCGCGCCGAGGCCGAGCAGGCGCTCGAGGTCAGCGAGCGGCGGCGCAGCGCCGAGGACCGCGCCGTTCAGGCCTCGCAGTTCCTCGACGCGATCGTCGAGAACATCCCGGCGATGGTGTTCGTCAAGGACGTCGAGCGGCTGGCGTTCGTGCGGTTCAACCGCGCCGGCGAGCAGCTGCTCGGGATCTCGCGCGACCAGCTGCTCGGCAAGACCGACTTCGATCTGTTCCCGCCGGACGAGGCCGCGTTCTTCGTGTCCAAGGACCGCGAGACCCTGAGCGCGAACAAGCTGGTCGAGGTCCCCGAGGAGCGGGTGCAGACCCGCGATGGTGTGCGCTGGCTGCACACGATGAAGGTGCCGCTCGTCGATGCCGACGGCGCGCCGCGGTTCCTGCTCGGGATCTCGCACGACATCACCGAGCGCAAGCGGGCCGAGGCGCGGCTGATCGCGGCGCGGGCCGCGACCGAGAGCGCGAACCAGGAGCTCGAGTCGTTCACCTACTCGGTCGCCCACGACCTGCGCGCGCCGCTGCGCGGGATCATCGGCTACAGCGAGGCCGTGATCGACGACCACGCCGACCTGCTGCCCGAGGAAGGCAAGCACCAGCTCGCGCGGGTGCGCGAATCCGCCGTGCGCATGGCGCTCCTGATCGACGACCTGCTCGGGCTCGCGCGGGTCAGTCGCGCGGACCTCGAGCGCCGCCGCGCCGATCTCACCGCGCTCGCGCACTCGTCGATCGCCGGGCTGCAGGCCGCCGATCCGTCGCGCGAGGTCGAGATCGCGATCCAGCCGGGCATGGTGGTCGACGCCGATCCTCACCTGATGGCGGTGGTGCTGGATAACCTGCTCGAGAACGCGTGGAAGTTCACGTCGAAGAGAGAGCGCGCGCGGATCGAGGTCGGAGCAGAGATCGTCCGCGGCGTGGCCACCTACTTCGTGCGCGACAACGGCGCCGGGTTCGACATGGCGTACGCCGACCAGCTGTTCGGCGTGTTCAAGCGGCTGCATCGCGAGTCCGAGTTCCCCGGCTCCGGGATCGGCCTCGCCACGGTGGCGCGGATCGTCCACCGCCACCACGGCCAGGTATGGGCCGAGGGCGCGGTGGGCGAGGGCGCGCGGTTCTGCTTCACCGTCGGCGAACCGCCCTAGTCGGCCTGGCTCGCGCGCAGGTGACCTTACACGTGCCTTACGCGGCCGAGCGCCGCGGTCGGGCATGCTGGACCGATGCGAACGATCGCCCTCGCGCTGCTCGTCGCGAGCTGTGGCTCCACCGCCCGCCCGACGTCGACACCCGCGCCCACCGAGCGGGACCCGCGGTTCGTCGCCGAGATCCGCGACACGGCCGCCGCGTACCTCGCGTGGGGTCGCGTGGACGAGTGGCCCAACGTCGCGCCGATCCTGTGCGCCCCGCCGACCCTCGAGGACCACGGCTCCACCAGCCGGGTGCGGCTCTCGCACGACGACGACGCGCCACACGGCGCGAAGCTGTACTACCTGTGGGCGAGTGATCGCTGGAACTACCAGCGCGCGAGCGAGCCGATCCCGGTGGGCTTCGCGATCGTCAAGCAATCGTTCCACGCGAGGCCCGCGACGCCACAGGACCTCCAGCCGCTGCCCCCGCGCGAGGTCCCGGCGCCGGTGCCCTCGCTCGGCGAAGCCGGCACCGGCGAGCTCGTCGAGGCACCTCCCGCCCGGGCGCCGCGCCCGGAGGGCCTGCCGCTGGAGCCGCCGATCCAGACGCTCCAGGTCGAGGGCCGCTGGCTCGCCACCGGCGCACCCGCCGGGCTGTTCGTGATGAAGAAGCTCGGCGACCGCGGCCTCGCGGGCAGCGACGCGGGCTGGATCTACGGCACCGTCGATGTCGACGGCCGGGTCACCAGCGCCGGCCGGGTCGCGACGTGTATGGGGTGCCACGAGGACGCCGCGCGGGAACGCCTGTTCGGGTTGCGCTAGAATGTCGACCCGACGACGGAGGTGAGGCCATGAACAAGCTCCTGATCCTGGCGGCGATCGCGACGGCCGGTTACGCAGGTGTTCGCCTGCTCTCGAGCGACGACTCGAGCGACAGCGCACCGCGCGCGCGCGACACCGAGCAGCTGGCGCTCGATCGGCTGTGGATCGATCACATGCCGCGCACCGAGACCGACACGATCCAGGCGTTCGTCGCCCTCACCGAGGAGCCGGTCGGCGTCTTCCAGGCGGCTTCGATGTGGAAGGGCCAGCACGAGTTGTTCGTCCACGAGCTCCACGGAAACGAGCTCCGGATTCGCTATCCGCAGAACAACGAGCGCGAGAAGGTGAAGCTCGAGGCGCGCCGCTGCGATGCCAAGGGCTGGGACTACTGCCTCGAGATCAAGGGCAGCAGCCGCGGCGTGAAGCGCTACTACTCGATCGAGGGCTGGGAGCTCGACGGCGCGCGTGGGGTGGATCAGGTGCGTGCGCGGATCTCCGAGCTGACCCGGGCGCGCGCCGACTGACGCGACTTCTCGGCGATCGGTGGCATCCATGAGGGGTGACCGATCGACGGAACCCAGGCCGGGATCAGAATCCGCTCGAGTACGAGCTGCAGGAGAGCCGGGCGTACGCGCTCGGCCGAGCGGGCAAGCGCGTGGAGGTCGCGGTCGCGCGGGTCGAGGCGCTGTCCGCCGACGCCGCGCTCGCGCACCGCGAGGCCACGCTCGACGAGGCCGGGCAGGCGGTGTGGAGCTACCTGACGACTCGCGAGGCGGCCGGGTTCTACGATCACGCGGCGGCGCTCGCGGCGTACCGGGTCCCGCCGCGCGTGATGGCGCGCGTCGGTGTGATCCGCCGGACGTGATCTCGGGCGGGCGCTTGCGCGGGGTGGCCGGCGGTGGGAAAGCATGGCCATGCAGAAGCTGCTCGCCGCCGCGCTCGTGCTGTTGGCTGCCTGTTCCGCCTCGGGGCCGTCGCCCGGACCTGGACCGGGCCCCGCGCCTGCGCCGGGCTCGAGCGCCGCGCCGGCGCCGACCACGCCCGCGCAGGAACCACCGCCCGCGCAGGATCCTCCGCCCGAGACCACGCCCCCGCAGCACGGCGCCGGCGCCCAGGGCGGGCCCGGGCTCGGCGAGAACTGCGGTCCGGGCGATCGCTGCGGCCAGGGCGAGTGTGCCAGCTACGTCGGGATCGCCGGTGCGCGCGGCCCGACGTTCAAGACCTGCGAGATCCGGTGCAAGGACGACTCGTCGTGCCCCGCGGGGCACCGGTGCACCACGATCGCCGACGGCCCCGGACGCGTCTGCCGCAGCTAGGGCTCCGACGAGAATCAGTCCCGCTCTTGCCTCGTGAACGGCGATTCGTAGCCCTGCGGCTGGAGCAGCCGCTCGTGGATCGAGTTGGAGACCTGCGCGTTGGTCGAGTTCGGATCGAGCATGCGCGTGACGCGGCTCTGTGACGAGTAGCCGGACTCCTCGTACTGGTTGCTGAGCTCGCGATAGTCTTCGCTGAGCTGCTCCCGATCGGTGTGGACGTTGGGGTTCGGCGGCAGCCGCGGGGTGTTGTCCGATTGGACGCGTGCGCGGTGCTCGGTGCCGCCCAGGAACCCGGAGAGGACCTGACCGATGCCCCCGAGCGCTCTCAACCCTGGGTGAAGCCTTATCGCGGACCCCACCACACCGGGGACCATCGACGTGATCATCCGGTTGCGAGGCGCGTCGTCGTTGCTCGGTGCGCTCAGCGTATCGACGCTCTGTTGCAGCATTGGATCGGGCAACACGGGAGCGAGCAGGTTGCCGCCCGTCCAGAAGCCGACACCCATGAACGGGTTGTCGGGTGGCATGTACTCGTTCGACTGTTGCTCCATGCGATAGGTGTTGTTCGGCAGCACCGGCGCAGGGTCGGAGTCGTTCGTGTCGTTGCCTGAATGGCCCACGAGGTGCTGTATCGTCTCGCCGGTCAAGAAGCCGCCACCGACTCTCGATAGGGCTCTCACTATTGGTGGTACCCACATCTCGTTACTCCTTTCTCATTCGATGTATCCCGCGAACGCCTGTGCGTGCGCGTCGAGGTCGGCGCGGTCTCGCTCGCGCAGCCGCGTCGCCTCGTGCGCCAGCATCGAAATGATCCGATCCACGCCGCGCGGCGTGATCTCGTCGGGCGCGGCGCCGTGGCGGAGCACGTGCAGCCCGTTCTCGAGGGTCAGCGCGCCGGCGGCGAGCGTCGCGTTGTGCAGCATCGCCTCGCGAGCCTCGAGCAGCGCCTCGGGACCCACGGGCGCGCGCACCATCAACCACGGATTGCCGGACACCGTCCCTTGCTCGACGAGCACCGGCTGGACGTGGCGTTTGCCGGAGGCGAACACGACGTCCACGGCGAGCTCGCACGCGCGGTCCGCCTCGCCGACCACCGCGTGGTGGGCCCGCAGGTGGGCCGCCATGCGCGTCCACGCTCCCTCGGAGATCGAGACCGGCGCGCGCGGCTCCTCTGCCTCGATCGCCAGCTCGGCGCCGGTGCTCGTCGGGTAGCTCGCGCCATCGAGCCGCCACACCATCTGGTCGCGCAGCTCGCCGCTCCGCGAGGTCGACCAGCGGTGCAGGGTGGCCTCGTGGGTGTAGCCGAGCCGCTCGGCGATCTGCGCCATGCGCCGGTTCTCGCGGTCGCACCAGATCTCGGTGCGCTCCGCGCCCAGCCAGCGGAACGAGACCGTGGTGAGCGCAGCGATCGCCGCGGTGGCGTGGCCACGGCCGCGCGCCTCGATGTCGAGCCACACGCCGACGTTGAACGCGCGCAGCTGCGTGGGCGAGAGCGCGCCGCAGCCGACGAGCGCGCGCGTCTCGAGGTCGAACAGACCGTAGACGAAGCGCACCGGACCCTCGCGCCGCGCGCTCTCGAACTGTTCGTCGTACAGCGCGATCGCCGCGCGGGCGGCGTCGATCGTATCGGCGCGCTCGAGCTGCTCCTCGAGATCGTCGCGGCTGCGCACGAACGCGGCGCACAGCTGCGAGGCATCGGAGCGCTGCAACCGCCGCAGCTGGAGGCGCTGCGTGGTCAGCGCGTCAGGTATCAGACACGGCCATCGAGACACGACAGCCCATCGTACGCAAACCGTGCATCGCGATCGATGGCGCGTGTGGAGTTCCACATCGGCGCATCGACGAGCCCTCCCGAGGGAGGAGTGCACCTCGCGGGAGTGCGCCGCTGACACACCTCCACGCGGGTGTGTTTCGGTGCTCCCGCCGGGGCGCGACCGGCGCTAGATCTCGGCATGGCGACGATCCGGACCCTGCGCGACGACGAGCGCGAGTGGGCCAACGCCCGCTATCGCGAGATCCGGTTCTCGGAGTCGGGACGCGACTGCCTCGGGTTCGTGGCCGAGCTGGCCGAGCCCGCGCGCGATGCCGCGATCGATCGGGCGATCTATGCCGCGATCGATCCGGCGATCGATCCAGCGATCGACGCTCGGCTCGATCCGCGGGTCGGCCTCGGCCGGCTGGTCGAGCTCGAGCCCGGCGTGTTCGAGCTAGGCGGGATCTGGACCTCGGATCGCGCGCGCAACCGCGGGATCGCCCGCGCGATGGTCACCACGCTGCTTGCGCACGCGCCGCGGGTCCGGCTGTGGTGCGTGCCGTTCGCGCACCTGGTCCCGTTCTACGAGCAGTTCGGGTTCCGCGCGGCGCCGCGCCCGTGGCCCGCGCGCGTCGAGGCGAAGGTCGCCGACTGCGAGGCGCATCGCTTGCCGACGGTGGTCGTGCTCGCGCGCGATGCTTGACTTCGCGCGCGGGATCGCTAGGGTCATCGCACTGCTTCGCCGGAGGCAATCCATGTCGCCCCTTCAGCCTCGCCCCCACGCATCTCTTTCTCTCGTCATTGGCTGACAACGGCGCGCAGCCGCGCGCCACAAGGAGCGACATGCATCGAGATCGAGGTGGCCAGTCCGGCCACAAAGATCTGCAGGTGTGTCGACAGGTCTTCGATGCACTCACCTACGCGCTCGCCGAGCTCGACGATCCCGTGATCGCCGAGCTGGTGCTCGCGTCGGTGACGCCCGCGCCGAGCGCCGCTCGCGTGCAAGTGACCCTCGTCCCCTCTCACGACGGTATCGACCCCGACGACGCGCTCGCGCGCGTGCAGGCGGTCGCTGCCCAGCTGCGTGAAGAGGTGGCCGCCGAGGTGTCTCGCCGCCGCGTCCCGGAGCTGGTGTTCCGCATCGGTCGACCCGACGACCTACCGCGCTGATCCGCGATCGCGCGGCCACATGCCCGGGCCGGGGTGTGGTCGCGTTTGGTTCGACCCGGCCCGCTTCCCTTTTTTTCGCGCTACCGGCGCACGCGGCTCGGCATGCCCGGCCGCGTGATCTCGTCGTCGGGATCGATGCTGGCGCGCTGGATCGCTTCCTCGATCGTCTGCGGCCCGACCTCGATCGTCTGGGACCGCCGCGCGACCTCGGCGAGCAGCCCGGTGGTCAGCGGATCCGAGAGCGTCGCGGTGCGCGAGGTCGCCGGCCGTGCCTCGGTCTGCGATCCCGCGGGCACGGGCGTGAGCTCGTTCCACTCGTGGAACGCGGCGTCTTCGCTGTCCTCGACCTCTTCGATCGGGACGCTCACGACCTCGCGCTCCGTGAGGCGTGCGAGCTCTCGACTATCGAAGCGAGCCGTCGGTTTGGAGTGCCGTTGGTCCCCCACGCTCGACGACACTACCAGATCGTCCCTGGATCTGAGGAACAGAAAAATGCATCGCGGGTTACAAGTCACATTCCCGTCGCTCCGGATTCCAAGGTGTTACGCCGATGGTCCGCGGTACCACCGACCTTCTTCGGCAGAGATACTGGCCCCATGACCGAGCCAGATCCGGATCGAGTGGTGGCGCGGCGGTGGCGGATCGGCGCGGTGCTGACGGTCGCGATGACGGCCGCGTACCTCGGGTTCCTGCTGCTGGTCGCGTTCGACAAACCGACCGCGGGGCGGCTGGTCGCCGGCGATCGGGTGAGCATCGGCATCCTGCTCGGGGCGGGCGTGATCGTGCTCGCGCCGCTCCTGACCGCGATCTACGTGCGCTGGGCGAACCGCCACTACGACCCGGCGGTCCGCGCGCTGCGCGAGCGAGGCCGGCGATGAGCTCGCTGGGCCACGCGAACGCGATCGCGATCGCGTCGTTCCTGGTGTTCGTCGGGATCACCCTGGTCATCACGTACTGGGCGGCCCGCCGGACCCGGACCTCGGCGGAGTTCTTCGCCGCGGGCGGCTCGGTCTCGGCGCTGCAGAACGGGTTCGCGCTCGCGGGCGACTACATGAGCGCCGCGAGCTTCCTCGGGATCGCCGGCATCGTCTCGATGGAGGGCTTCGACGGCCTGATCTACTCGGTCGGCTGGCTCGTCGGTTGGCCGGTGATCACGTTCCTGATCGCCGAGCCGCTGCGCAACCTCGGCAAGTACACGTTCGCCGACGTGGTCGCGTACCGGCTGCGCGGCAGGCCGGTCCGGATCGCCGCGGCGATCAGCACGCTGACCGTGGTGGCGTTCTACCTGATCGCCCAGATGGTCGGCGCGGGCGAGCTGATCCAGCTGCTGTTCGGCCTGCCGTACCGCACCGCGATCGCGATCGTCGGCGGCGTGATGCTGCTGTACGTGCTGTTCGGCGGGATGATCGCGACCACCTGGGTCCAGATCATCAAGGCGTGCCTGCTGCTGCTCGGCGCCACCTTGCTCGCCGTGCTGGTGCTGGCCGAGTTCGGGATGAACCCGCTCGCGCTGTTCGCCGAGGTCAACGAGCGCTACGCGTCGACCACGCCGCTCGCACCGGGCGGCCGGGTCGCCAACCCGCTCGACGCGGTCTCGCTCGGCATCGCGCTGATGTTCGGCACCGCCGGGCTGCCGCACATCCTGATGCGGTTCTACACCGTGCCCGACGCGAGCACGGCGCGCCGCTCGGTGGCCTACGCCACCTCGCTGATCGGGTTCTTCTACCTGGTGACGTTCATCCTCGGGTTCGGCGCCTCGGTGCTGGTGTCGCGCGAGGCGATCGGCGCGGCGGCGCGCGGCGGCAACATGGCCGCGCCGCTGCTCGCCGAGGTGCTCGGCGGCACGGGCTTCCTCGGGTTCATCTCGGCGGTCGCGTTCGCCACGATTCTCGCGGTGGTGGCCGGGCTGACCCTGTCCGGCGCCGCGGCGATCGCCCACGATCTGTGGGGCCACGTCGTGCGGCGCGGCGCGGTCGAGGAGCGCGAGCAGCTCGCGGTCGCCCGGCTCGCGACGATCGGCCTCGCCGTGCTCGCGGTCGCGCTCGGGATCGTGTTCCAGGGCCAGAACGTCGCGTTCATGGTCGGCCTCGCGTTCGCGATCGCCGCGAGCGCGAACTTCCCGGCGCTGCTGCTGTCGATGACGTGGCGGCGGTTCACGACCGCGGGCGCGGTGGCGAGCATGGTGACCGGCACGCTGTCGACCCTGCTGCTGATCCTGCTGTCGCCGACGGTGTGGAAGGAGCTGCTCGGCCAGCCCGAGGCGCTGTTCTCGCTGCGCAACCCCGGCGTGGTCACCGTGCCGGCGTCGTTCCTCGTCGGGATCTGCGTCTCGCTGGTGCGCCGCGAGCCGTCCGCCGAGGCTGGGTTCGACGAGGCCCAGCACCGGATGCACGTCGGTCCGACCGGCGAACCATCGCCCCGACAGCCATGACGGGGGCTGCCACGGATTTCCGAGGCGTGGCCACGCGAATCCAGGGCCTTGGCGCGGCACGACGGGTGCTCTGCCCGCGCCCGATGCGACGCCTGTGTCTGCTGATCGCGCTGGCCGCCTGTGGGGACCCCGAGTACCAGCCATGGATCTTGGAGGAGCTGACGCCCGCGCAGGGCTTCCACGTCCGGACGCCCGAGTTCGAGGTGCCCTCGGGCACCGAGATCCAGGACTGCTACTTCTTCCGGGTCCCGGACCTGGCCGGCGGCGCGGACCTGATGATCGATCGCGTCGCGCTCGCGCTGAACACCGGCAGCCACCACATGAACGTGTTCCGCGTGAAGACGATCGTGGGGCTCGATCCGGCGGCCGGCGAGCCGGTCGAGCTCGGCGGCGTGCACGGCACGGTGGTGCGCGGCTCCGATCCGGCGAGCCCGTGCTGGAAGTCGCCGAACTGGGCGGACTGGCCGCTGGTGTCGAACTCGCAGCAATCGGCGGCCGACCAGCAGATCATCGACTGGGCGCTGCCGGCGAACGTCGCGACCCGGCTGTCGCCGGGCGAGCAGCTGATGCTCCAGGTCCACTACGTGAACGCGACCGACCAGGTGACGCCGTTCGTCGGGCGCGCGGGCGTGAACTTCTACCGCTCGACCGATGGCGACACCATCGAGCTCGGCACGCTGTTCGCCACCCAGCAGAGCATCCGGGTGTGCCGCTCGAACCCGCGGCCCAGCTACTCCGGCGTCTGCGCGCTGCCGGCCGGCAGCCACATCGCGACCGCGGCCAACGGCCACTTCCACGGCCGCGGCAAGCGGTTCCGGATCTGGGGCTGGGACGGCACGTCGACCACGACGCCCGGCGACGACGCGCTGTTCTACGAGAGCAAGCAGTGGGACGAGCCCGACATGAAGGTGGATCTCGACTACGCGCTGCCCTCCAACGGCGGCGTGTGGTGGACGTGTGACTACCAGTGGGTCGAGCCGGCCGGCGGCTGCGCGGCGGTCGACGCGCGCGATCCCGAGCAGGCGGGCGATTGCTGCTACACGTTCGGCCCGACCGTGGAGACCAGCGAGCACTGCAACGTGTTCCTGTACTACTACCCGAAGGTGACCGGAGACGTGACGTGTTTCTAGGGGCCCGGCTCGCCGGGCTCGCCGCGATCGCCGCGCTGGTGCCCGGGTGCCCGCCCGGCGGGGACGACGATCCGACCCCGGCGCCGAGCTGCGAGACCGGCGAGATCGAGCTGGTCTACGGGCAGTACGACCAGCAGCACGACCTCGCCGACGGTGATGCCGTCCCGCT
The DNA here is from genome assembly GCA_051952595.1 of Kofleriaceae bacterium. Classification (GTDB taxonomy): domain Bacteria; phylum Myxococcota_A; class Polyangia; order Haliangiales; family Haliangiaceae; genus JABFXX01. The sequence goes on along the minus strand of JBQCJR010000785.1, from coordinate 4,554 downwards.
GCTCGCCGCGCCGCAGGGCGGCCACATCCTGCTGATCGGCGCGCGGGCGCGCTCCGCCACGCGGTGCAGCGTGGTGGTCAACGCGGCGCTCCGCGATCCGTGCAACCAGCGCGTGGTCGGGCTCGACGAGCGCTCGGTCGTCGTCGAGCCGCGCAGCGATGGCTGGGCCATCCCCGGCGCGCACGGCCTCGCCGACTACGCGAACGTCGCGGTGTGCCCGAGCGCGGCGGCTGGCGACGACGTGTTCGGTCTGCCGTACCAGCTCGAGGTGCGGATCTCCGCGAGCCATGGTGGCCCGGTGATCGCGACCTTCCAGCGCACGATCACGCCGACGTGTACGGACGACTACTGCCGCAGCGACTGCGCGGTCGAGCCACCGACCTGCACGCGGTAGCGGCTCAGCGGAGCTGGACCGGTGGGCCGGGCGGCGCGCGCTCGGCGAGCAACCAGCGCGAAGAGCCCTCGAGCGCGAGCACCACGACGCCGAGCTGGTCGTCGAGCGCGAGGCCCTCGGGGCGCAGCGGATGGCCGGCGGGGCTGGCCAGCTCGACCGGGGCGCCGTCGCGCGCGATCGCGAGCTGATCGCGGCCATCCGCGGCGCGGCCGAGCGTGCGCGTCCACACCGCGCCGTCATCGGCGACCTCGGCGTCGAGCACCAGCTCGACGCGCGCCGGGCCGGGGGTCGCCTCGAGCGCGCCGGCGGCGGTGACCCGCGCGATCTGGACCACGCCGTCGCGCCGGCCCACCAGGATCGGCGTGCCATCGCGCGCGACGACCAGCCGGTCGATCTCGAGGCCGAGCTCGCCGAGCGGGGGCAGGGTGCGCACCTCGACGGTGGGGCCGGGCCAGCGGTAGCGCGCGATCCGGACCGGCGCGCTCGGGTGGCACTCGGTCACCAGCGCGAGCACCTGGTCGCCGCTCGCGGCGATCTCGCGCACCTTCGGCGCGGCGCACGCCCGGGCGCTCACCGGCGACCGGCTCTCCGGCTCGGGGCCGATCCGCGGCAGCGGCGGCAGCTCGGTGCGCGCGCCCGCGGCGTCGATCGCCGAGAGCTCGCTGCGCAGCTCGTGCTCGGAGCGCCAGACGTCGATCCCGCCCGCCGTGGTCGCGACCTGCACCAGCATGCCGTGCAGCTCGACCGCGCCGGGCTCGGGCGCCAGTCGCACCACGCGCTCGCGGTGCTCCTCGCCGCCCGAGACGATCGGTAGGCGGCCGAGGTGCAGCTCGAGCAGCTCGCCGCCCAGCTCCGCCCGGGTCCGGCCGAGCGCCGCGCCGATCATCGGCTGGGAGGCCGGGCCCCGCTCGTCGAGCTCGTACCAGTGGGCGTCGCCGACGACGACCGCGGCGCGGCCGGTCCCGGCGATCAGCTCGGCGTGGCCGCGAAGCTCGGCGAACGCCCGCAGCTCGGCGCGCGGCGCCGGGGCCTGTGGGGCGCGTCCGGTCGGCGGTGGCGCGCTTGGTGCGCCTTCGTCGCGCGACTTGCCGCAGCTCCCCGCGATCGCGAGCCCGAGGACCGCTGCCAGCGCTCGCTGCACGCGCGCAGTCTACAGCGCCGTCGCCGATCTGCCGCCGCGGCCGCCCCGGCGCGACGATATTTTGCGCAACCCTCCGCGCCGGCTCCGCCGGATCCCGAGCCGCTGCGCCGGTGGCGTAGATTGGGGCGATGAGACCCGCGTCGCTGGCCGTGGTCATGGCCGTGGTCGGTGCGCTCGCGTCCACGCGCGCCGAGGCGTCGTCGTGCGCCGACGAGGAGCGCGCGCTGCGGGCCCACCTCGCGTCGGAGGCCCATCGCGCGCGGGTGTGGAACACCTCGTGGGCGATCGCGTTCGGGACCGCCGCCGCCGCGCAGGTCGCCGTCGGGCTCGCCGAGTGGAAGCCGTTCGGCACGTTCGATCAGGACTACAAGGAGACCGTCTACGTCGGCGCCGCCAAGGCGACGATCGGGCTCGCCGCGCGCCTCGTGTTCCCGCTGCGCGTCGAGCAGCCCGCCTCGTCCGGCGACGCGTGCGCGGACCTCCCCGCGCTGCGCGCCGCGCTCGACGCCGCCGCCCGCCGCGAGCGCCAGTCGTTCTGGCTCACCCACGTCGGCGGCACCGCCCTCAACCTCGCCGGCGCCGCGTTCCTCACGTACCGCCGCTCGTTCAAGGTCGGCGCGATCTCGTTCGCGATCAGCTACCCCGTCGGCGTGCTCAGCGCGTACACCCAGCCGCGCCGCAGCTGGAAGGAGTGGCGCGCCCGCCGGCCGCACTGGTCGATCATCGCGACGACCGGCGAGGCGACCACGCTCGGCCTCGCCGGCGAGTTCTAGGCCTCTTCTTCTTCCGCCGTGCTCGCCGGCGCCGGCGGATCGAGATCCGCGACCGAGGTCGCCAGGAACCGGTAGGTCCACTCCTCCGCGAACTTGCGCGAGTCCGCGAACACGATCGGCACCTCGCGATAGCGGATCTGGAGCCGCGCGAGGACATCCGGGAGCCACCCCTGCTCGACCCGCGGCACGTCGAACAAGGTGGGATACCGGCCCTCGACCACCACCGCCGCGAGCGGGAGCTCCGAGAGCGCCGCCAGCTGGAACGCCAGCGTGCCATTCGCCAGCGATCCGATCATGTCTTCCATGCTCTTGCGCTCGACCACCGCGAGCCACCGCGTTCCATCGCGGACCCCGTAGTCGCCCGCCGGGATCGCTGCGCGGTCGAGCGAGACCTCGCGGCCCACGAAGCGGAACGCATACTTCTCGCGCGTGTCGACGTGGACCGTGAAGCCAGCCGCCAGCGCGCGCCGTCGCGGAACGCGTCCCCCCGGGCTCGCTTTCTTCGCGACCGTGCGCGTCTGCCAGAAGATCATCGGGCGACCACGCGCCTCGGTGAACACGAACTGCGAGCGATCGAGGCGCGGGCGATCGAGCACGAGATCGATCGCGGGCCCGCGCCGCCGACAGCTGAGGACCGCCACGTCTTCCACGATCTCCGCCGAATCCGGCCACCCGCCCTCGAACGGATGGCAATAGACCCGCGCCGTCTTCGGCCACGTATCCCGCACCTTGAGGACGAGGCCACCCTCGAGCGGCAAGCGCACCAGGTACTTGAGGCTGCTCGCACCGTCGGGATTCTTCGCGATGACAAACCGGTCCAGGGCCGCGGTCACGCGCCATTCTGGCCGGTCTCCCGCCGCGAAACCACAGGGCGGATCGCGAGCCCCGCAGGTCCAGCAGGGCGCGAGGAACGGCAGGCCCCCCTTGGGTTGATTTCGCCGATATCCATCGGACGCCGCCTGCCATCGGCCCAGGCCTCGACGTGTTGGATTCGTCGAGCTTCCACTGCACACTCTCGCCTTCAGTGTCCGAGATCCGGACGCTTCGTTCACCGCCATCCGCGCCACGACGGCCATCCCCCAGCTTTTCCTCTTCTCCCGAATCCGAAAGTCTCCGCTGGTAGCGGCAGGCCTTGTGGGTATGTGGACAACCGTCGGCCTGATCTCGGCGCAGGTCACAGGCGCGTCATGCTGTGCCTTACGCCGCCGGCGGCGGGAGCATCTGCGCCTCGACGTACGCCATCCCGGCGCGCGCGGCGAACCCGTGATCCGCGGGGCCGCGCCCCACGTGCACGCTGCGTGAGAGATCGACGTCGCGCGCGCGCGCGTACGCGAGCGCGAGGCCGGGCAGCGGCTTGCGGCACCAGCAGATCGGTGGTCCCGCGGGGTGCGTGCACGCGAGCACGTCGATCGGCCGGCCGAGCTGGTCGGCGAGGCACGCGCGGAGCGCCTCGATCGCGGCGGCGTCGCTGCCGGGCTGCCAGGTCGTACCGGCGAGCTGGTGCGAGGCGTGCCAGGCGGCGAGCGCGTCGGCAGCGCCGGGCTGGAGCTGGATCGCCTCGGGGCGACCGGGCCGGCCGCGCCACACCAGATGATCGAGCTCGACGATCAGCGCGCGGTGCGAGCCGCGCGGCGTGCGCACCGAGCGTGCCTCCTCGATCGCGGCGAAGCCTTCGTCGGCGCGTGGGGGCTCGTATGCGCGGCGCCACCGGAACAGCGCGCCGGGGGCGAGCGTGCCGGGGTGCGTGCGCTGCGCCGCCACCAGCTCGGCGGGCTCGAGCAGCCGGCCGTGCAGCGCGAGCACGCGCGCGATCGCGTTGGCCTGCGCGTCCTCGAGCGGGGTGGCCATCGCGATGCAGCGGACCGGCAGGCCGTGCTTGCGCGCGAGCTCGATCACCGGCGCACGCGAGGCCCGCGTGGGATACGTGTTGTCGACGATCACGCGGTCCGCGCCGTCGGCGAGCGCGCGGTCGAGCGCACGCGCGAGGTCGAGCAGGCTGCCGCCGCGCTCGTCGCGGTTGAGCCGCAGGTAGCCGCGCGCCGCGTAGTCGGCGGCGAGCGTCGACTTGCCCGACGCCGGCATGCCACACAACAGGACCACCTCGCCGGTGCGCGCCACCACGTGCACCGCCGGCGCGGGGGCGTCGCCGATCGCCAGCCAGTGTGCGGCGAGCGCGCGGCGCGCCTCCTCGTCCAGCTCGAGCCGGCCAGCGCGCGCCGCCGAGCGCGCGGTCTCGATCCGCGTCG
>JBQCJR010000784.1:0-3645 GCA_051952595.1 Kofleriaceae bacterium | reverse complement strand
CGGGTCCCACGGCTGGCCATCCGGCCCGAGGCCGTTGGCGTCCGGTCCGAACGGCTTGCGCTCGCGGCGAGGGCGGGGCGGCAGCGGCTGGCCGTCCGGGCCGAGCCGCGGCTCCCGCGCCTGCTGGGGCGGACGCGGCTCGCGGGGCGGCAGCGGCTGGCCGTCAGCGCCCAGGCGCGGACCACGCGGCCCACGGCCGCGGCGCTCGCCACCCGGACCCGGGCCATGGCCGCCCGGACCACCGGAACCACCCGGACCACCGGGGCCACCCGGACCCCGGCGCGGGCCACCCGGACCACCGGGACGGCGCTCGCGGCGCGGACCCCGGCCGCGGCCTTCGCCGCCTCCGAAATCCCGGGGCGCCGAGGTCAGCTGCCAGCCGATGCCGGCGCGCGGCATCTCGCCGCGACCCGGACGATCGTCCTCCTTCGGCTCCTCCTTGGGGCCACCGAGCTTGAGGCTGCCGAGGCCGCGCGGCTTGTCGCGGCCACGGTCGCCACCGCCGCCACCCCCACCACCACCACCACCGCGGCCCTCGCGACCACCGCGGCCCTCGCGGCCGCCGCGGCCCTCGCGGCCGCCATCGCGATCATTCTTGCGGCGCGACGCACCGGCGACGCGGTCGATCACGTAGTGGAACTCGCCGCGCGCGACCGCGCCGTGCGGGCCTTGCTCGCCCTGGAACACGCGGACCAGGCGGACCTGGTCGAGCGCGTTACCGATGATATCGAGCGCCTCGAGCAGGCGCTCGGCGCGGTCCGCCGGGACCGCCAGCGCGGCGGCGACCGCGTCGACCGCGGGATCGGCCTTCGCCGCGGCGGCCGGGGCCTCGCCCTCGGCCGGGGCCTCGCCCTCGGCGGCCTCTGCGGAGGCTTCCGAGGTCGCAGCCTGCTCACCAGCCTCGGCCACGGCGTCCGTCGAGGCCGGCGGCGGCGCGCCTCCCGCGGCGGCGCGCGCGGCGGCCGCTTTGCGAAGGGTCAGCGTCGAGAACTCGGTGAGCGTCTTCATGGGAGGCTTGCTACACCAAAGGCGACAGCAGCGCCAGCCCTGCACAAATGAGAAAGAGCCAGGCCGCGAGGCCTGGCTCTTCTCGTGTCCGCTCTAGGCTACGTCGTCGAGCGGGATCTCAGCCGCCGATCGTGCCGGACGCCGAGGCCGAGACCTCGACGGACACCGACACGTTCGCCTCGATCTTGCCGATCGCGCTGAACGCCGCGCCGACCTGACCGGAGATGCAGAGCGCCTGGTCCTTGAACGAGTTGACGAACTTCGGACCCATGTCCTTCAGCTCCTTGGCGCTCGAGACCCACGCCTGCGTGGCGTACTTGAGCGGCTCGAGGCGGGCCTTGACCGACAGGATCTTCGGCAGACCGGCGCGCAGGCCCTTGATGGTCGCCTCGGCCTTCGACTTGTCGACGACCAGCTTGGCATCGGCCTCGATCTTCAGCTCGGGCTCGGTGCACTCGAGCTCGGCCGACGCCTTGACCGACGCGCTCGCCTTGCACTGCGCCGAAGCCTCGACGTCCGCGTGACCCTCGCACTGGCCGTGGCAGGTGCCCGAGCACTGCCCGCCGCACTCACCCGAGCTCCCGCCGGTGCCGGCCTTGCCCGAGCACTGGCCGTCGCACTTGCCGCGGCACACGCCGCTGCACTTCGCGCCGATATCCGCCGAGGCCTTGCCCTCGCACTCGGCGGCGGCCTTGGCCTGCGCGTCGATGCTGACGCGGCAGACGGCCGGCTTGTACGTCACCTTGAGCGCCGCCTTGCTCTTGAACGCGACCTTCAGGTTGTCATTGATCGTGCCGTAGACCTTCGCGCAGACCTCCTTGGTCTCGCCCTCGAGGTCGGCGGGGATCATCCCGATCTCCTGGCCGATCATCACGCAGCTCTGCTTGACGACCTTGACGGTCTCCTCGGTGGTCGCCTGGAGGTCCAGGGTCGCCTGGAGGAAGTTCTTGAACCGGCGGCCGGCCTCCGAAGCGGCGTAGTTGCCGCAGCTGTTCGGATCGACCATGCCGGAAGAACCACCGAGCCCGCCGGGGACGGCGCCACCGCCCGGCAGACCGCTGCCGCCCGGCAGGCTCTTGCCCTTCGGACAGCCAGCGAGAGTCGCGAGGCCCACGAGGGCGGTCGCGAGAACGAGGCGAGAATTCATGCGCATTTGATTATCGGCTCCCTTTCCTGAGGGACATCGATATCAAAAAGCCACCGTGCGGTGGCGCCCACCCGGTGGCTAAAACGCTGGCCTCACGGTCAAGCCCTGATCTTCATGGGGAAGTTTGCCCCGCGCGCGGCGACAACCACGGATGTCGCCGCGGCGCTTGCACCGCCGACGCAATACTTGCGGGGTACACCAGGCACTCGCGCAGCGGGTCGAGCTCGATCGCCGTCACGTTGTACTCGATCTGCGGCTGGATCCGGACCTGGTGCGCCGGGCCATCGCGGAACGTGTCGACCTCGACCAGCCGCTGCTCGCCCGGGTTCGCGCCGCGCAGCGCCACGTGGAACTTGCACCGCCGCTCGGCGCCGGTGGTTGTGTCGACGTGCAGGAAGTCGGTCGCGTCCCCGACACTGAAGCTCAGCGCGACCGTCGGCCAGGTCGGCGCGCCGGTGCCGTGCAGCCACGCCGCGGCGTAGTCCCCGAGCGAGAGGCCGGTCGAGGCCTCGAGCGCCGCGACCAGGTCGTCCACCGACAGCGCGCGCGGCCGGCCGAGCACGCTGCGCAGCCCGGCGAGCACCTGCTCGCGCGACGAAAGCACCTCGAGCTGGCGGAACAGCACCATCGGCCCGGGGCCGTAGACGTCGCCGTAGTAGCGGAACAGCTCCGGCTTGTCGCCCGGCACCGGGAAGTACCCCACGCCGCGCGAGAACGACTTCCACGCCGCGGCGGTCGAGGCGGCCGCCGGCGGATCCGCCATCGTCTCGTATACGAACGCCAGGTACTCCGCCATCGCCTCCTTCCAGACGAAGTCGTAGGTGCCGGCGAGCGTCGTCTGATCGCCGGCCCACTGGTGCGCGATCTCGTGATCGAGCACGTGGGCGACCGGGTGCAGGTAGGCCGAGCCCGGGCTCGCGAGCAGGTCGTCGAGCACGATGTTGCCCGGGTGCTCGAACCCGCTCCAGTAGGTGGGGGCGGTCAGCACGCGCAGCTCGTCGCCGTACGGGTACGCGCCGAACGTGGACTCCATGAACTGCACGAACCCGGCGTGATAGGCCGGATCGATCTCCGCCGCGATCCCGGTCTGTGCGCGGTCGTAGACGGTGACCTTGGCCGAGCCCCAGCGGCCCAGGTCGGTCTGGGTCCACGCGGTGCGTGGATACGCGGCGAGCCCGAAGGTCGAGTAGGTCGGGCCGCCGTCGTGGGTGAAGTCGCACGTGGTCTCGGTCGGCGAGACCTCGGTGATCGTCCCCGGGCAGCGCACCATCAGGGTCGCCGGGTGCGTGACGTGGAACGTGTACGTCGCGAACTGGTCTGATCGGTGATCACACGGCCCGAACCGGTCGCAGCCGCCGACCCAGCTCACCAGGTAGTGGAACGGGTTCTGCTCGTGGTCGCGGGTGACCGAGTAGCCGACCTGGCTGCTCGACAGCGTCTTGAGCGGCACCACCTGATCGACCTCGAGCGTGACCTGCTCCATGGCGTCC
>JBQCJR010000783.1:0-6765 GCA_051952595.1 Kofleriaceae bacterium | reverse complement strand
CCTACGCCAAGCTCGTATCGCAGAACCGCCGGCCGCGCGTCGCGCTGCTGTCCAACGGCACCGAGCCCGTCAAGGGCCCGGCGTCGGTCGTCGCCGCGCACGCCGCGCTGGTCGAGACCACCGAGATAAATTTCATCGGCAAAATCGTGGGCCTCGACATCCCGCGCGGCGTCGCCGACGTCGTCGTGACATCCGGCTTCGTCGGCAACGTGGTGCTGAAGATGCTCGAGGGCGTCTCGGAGACCGTGGTCCGGCTCGCCCGCTACGCCCACAAGGAGCGGCTCGCGTGGCGGCTCGGCCTGGTCGCGCTGTCGTCGGCCATCGATCAGCTGAAGACGATCACCGACTGGCAGCAGTACGGCGGCGCCCCGCTGCTCGGGTTCACCCACCCGTTCATCAAGGCGCACGGCCGGTCGAACGCGCGGGCGATCACCAACGCGATCAAGGTGGCCCACAAGTCGCTCGCGGGAAACCTGTGCGGCAACATCGCACGGACGATGGCCGAGCTCGACGAGCGCGCGCAGCGGCGCCCCCGCACCGCGGATCCGGCGAGCTCGGGCTCGTTCTCGCCCCAAAACGGCTAACTCCGGGTAAACGACTCTCGTCCGATGGTGCTCTCGCTGCTCCGACGTATGTCCACGCTGCCGATCAAGGTCGGCGAGCGAATCGGCCTGCTCGATCACGTGCCCGCCGGCCTGCCCGACGGCGCGCGGCCGCCGCGCCACACCTTCCGGTGGGATCTCGACAAGACCTACCTGCGCACCGAGTTCGACAGCCTGCGCGACCTCGCCAAGAGCGCGATCGAGACCGCCTCGGACAAGCAGGCGTTCCCGGGCGCGACCGCGCTGCTGCGCGCGCTCAACCAGGACGGCAACCGGATCTGCATCGTGTCGGGCAGCCCGACCCAGATGCGCCAGGTGCTGACCGCGAAGCTCGCGCTCGACGGGGTCGAGTACGACGAGTTCGTGCTCAAGAACAACCTGAAGAACCTGCTGCGCGGCCGGTTCCGCGCGCTGCGCGCCCAGATCCCGTACAAGCTGCCGGCGATGCTGCGCTCGCGGCTCGGCGCGACCGCGGCGGCCGAGACCCTGTTCGGCGATGACGCCGAGGCCGACGCGATCATCAATTGCCTGTACGCCGACGTGATCGCCGGCCGGGTCTCGCTCCAGGACCTCGAGCGCGTGCTGGTCGCGTCGCGCGCGTACGACGACGACGCGAACCGGATCCTCGAGCTCGCGCGCCAGATGCCCAAGCACGACGCGGTCCGGCGGATGTTCATCCACCTCGATCGGCGCTCGCCGCCGCTCGGGTTCCGCCGGTTCGGGCCGCGGCTGGTCCCGGTGTTCAACTACTTCCAGGCGGCCCTCGTGCTCTACGAGGACCGGGTGCTCTCGGCGCGCCAGGTGATCTTCGTCGCGCTCGAGATGCTCGACTCCAAGCAGTACGAGCTCGGCCACCTCGCGACCAGCGTCCAGGACGTGATCCGGCGCGGCCGGATCTCGCGCGAGACCGCGCTCCAGCTCTCGGCGGAGGCCCAGGACGCCGCGCGATCCGGGGCGCTGTCCGGGCGCACCGACCTGCCGCCGTTCGACGAGATCGCCCAGGCGTTTCGCGAGCGAGTTCGCGAACTTGGCGGTTCGCCGCTGTTCCTTGCCGAGGACTCGGAGCCGCTCGACTACGTCCGGCTGGTCGACGAGGAGCACGAGCACCGCCGCAACCGTCGCAAGCGCGGCATGTCGTGAGCGGCGCCACGGTCGCGGCGCCGTGAGACACCGCGCGACCGCGGCCCGCGCGTAGCGAGACCTCGGCATCGCATCGGGCTCACTTCCTGTGATCCGCAAACCGATCGGCGCTGCGCGGCCACGCGCTATGCACAGCGCCGTGCGCGCTGCCCTGCTCGTCGTGATCGCCGCTGCCGCGTGCAGCGACGAGCGCGCGCACCCGCCCGCCCAGCCGGACGCATCGCCGGCCGACGCGCCGCCGCCCGACACCGCCGGCTACCCCGCGTGCGCCGAGTTCGACGGCCCGGGGCTCGCGGTGCCCGCGCACCTCGAGGGCCTGCTCGCCGGCGCCGACGTCGTGAGCCCGAGCTCGTGCGACGTGGTCGACGCGCCGTACGGCACCGAATCGGCCGGGCCGGATCGCGTGGTCCCGCTCGGCGGGCTCACGCCGGGCATGCCGTACGTGGTGAAGCTGCGCGCGTCGAGCGACCTCGCGTTCTACGTGACCACCGGGTGCTCGACGCCGTCCGGCCCGGGCGCCGATCAGTGCCTGCTGTTCCAGGACGCGTCGCTCGGCGACACCGAGGTCGGCCGGTTCATCGCGACGGCGCCCACCGCGTACGTCGTCGTCGACTTCTACTCGTCGCAGTCGCCGTCGTCGTCGCGGTTCACGCTCGATGTGTACGAGGAGGCGTGCCAGACCGAACAGCAGTGCGGCGGGGCCACGCCGGCGTGCTCCGACGGGCTGTGCGTGCAGTGCGAGACCAGCTTCGACTGCCGCACCCGCACCGCGCCGCGCTGCAACGCCGCCAACACCTGCCAGCCCGGCATCGACGCGTGCGACTACGACGATCCCGCCGACCCGTTCGACGACGGCCCGGCCGGCGCGCGCGTGCTCGCGCCCGACGCCCACGGCCACGCCAGTGCGCTCGGCCTCCTGTGCTCGACCCCGCGCACCGAGGTCGACTTCCTCGCGTTCGACGTCGAGACCCTCGGCGAGACCTGGGACTTCACGCTCGCGTGGAGCGGCGGCCGCGACCTCGATCTCGAGGCCTACGACGCCGGCGGGCGGCCGCTGGGCCTGTCGTACTGGGAGCACCCGGAGCGCATCCGCCTCACCTACCTGCCGATCGGTCGCTACTACCTCGAGCTGTCCGAGTTCGCGTCGACCCCCGAGTCCGCGCCGGTCTCGTACGCGCTCACCGCGCAGCGCACCCTCGGCGAGCCGTGCAGCGGCGCCGCCGACTGCGCCGCCACCTACCGCAACCAGGTGTTCCGCGGCGCGTGCAGCGACGGCGCGTGTGTCCCGATCGACGGCGGCGGCGAGGTCCCCGAGGGCGGCGCGTGCGACAGCCAGTCCGACTGCGCGCCCGGGCTGCGCTGCCCGAGCTTCTTCTTCGTATCGGACGCCGACACCCGGCAGTCCTGCCACCCGACCTGCCACGGCGACGCGGACTGCGGCGCCGGCCTGGTGTGCACGACCTACCTCTCCGACAACTTCTGCGTCCCGAAGTGCACCGAGGACGACCACTGCCCGACCGCGCTCCACTCCCAACCGTCGGCCGGCGCGCCGTGGTACCGCCTGCGCTGCCACGCGCCCACCGGGCGCTGCTTGCCGTGAGAATCTAGGGCCGCGAGCGCAAGTAGCGAGGGAAGATCCAGCTACGCACCAACCGGCAGGTAGCTCTTCCAGTGGCCTTCGACTGCATCGTGTGCTGCCCGCCCGAGCGAACCACCGCAGTCCTTCTCGGCGAGGTCGCGTAACACGCCTGCCACCGCGGTGCACTGCGCGTCGGTCAGCGACTCGACGATGCCATCAAAGCGGGCCACGTCGCGCGCCCGGTTCTTGCCGCCAACGGGCCTCGCCAGGACCAAGGTCAACATTCCCGTCGCGGGCGACCACACACTGTCCTCGACAACAGCACACAGGTACACCGGCAACACGGCGGCGAGATGGCGAGGGGCCAGAAACCCGAGCGCATCGGATCTCCCCACGATGTACGCGCGATCGAGCTGGTCCCAGGTCTTGCCTTCGATCTGTGCCATGTACGGACCAGCATCGGGATACGTCGTTCCGCTTGGACCAAACGCCGCCTCGGCCTGGATCGGCGTGTTTGGAAAAGCCGCGCGTATTTGCTCGAGGAGCTTCTCCACCTGCCGCGACGTCAGCTCGCCCACTCGACGAGGCACACGCCGAGGTTGTGGCAGAAGTGCGCGAACGTCGAGGGCCACAGGCTACCCGAGCGATGGCGCAGCCAGCAGAAGTACAGGCCGAGCGGCAGGTGGGTCACCAGCGACGGCACGGCGAGGTGCAGCAGCGCAAACGTGAACGACGAGATCAGAAACGTCTCGGTGATGCCGAACGTCCGCTGGAGCCCGCTGTACAGGATGCCGCGAAACGCGAGCTCCTCGATGAGCGGCGGCGCGATCGCGACCAGCAGCAGCGCCCATAGCCAGCTGCGCCCCTCGAACTCCGCGAGCTCGCTCTGCGGGTGGAGGCCGAACAGCCCGGAGAGGCCACTCACGTAGCCGGCGACCAACGCGACGATCGGCGCCGACGCGAGCAGGATGAGCGCGTAGCCCCGCCACGAGAACCCCGAGCGGCGATACGCCGGCACCACGTCGGCGAGGTGCCACAGGGCGAACCCGAGCACGATCAGCGCGTACGCCGACGTCGCGACGACGGAGAGCGGAAAGAAGTCCTCGGTGTCCATGCCGACCGCCATCACGATCCCCGAGACCCCGAGCAGCGCGAGGTACAGCCCGATCAGCACGCCGATCGACGAGCGCTCCTCGACCTGTGCGAAGCGGCGGCGACCACAGGCGGCACAGAACGCCGCCCCCACCCGGTAGGGCTCGCCGCAGATCTCGCAGGCCAGCGGCGCGGTCACGACGCCCGGAGCAGCTTGCGCTCCTGCATCGCGGCGCCGATCGCCTTGGCCAGCGCGACGATGAAGAAGATCCGGATCAGCCAGCCCTGGGCGAGCGTCTTGGGCTCGATCACACCGTTGACCACGAAGGTCGTGAGGTACAGCAAGAGGGCGGTGGTCGTGGCGGCGAGCACGTTCTTCCGCGCCCACCACCACATCACGAAGTACAGCCCGGCGAGCACGATGTTGACCGCCAGCATGATCTTCACCATGCCGCGATCGTGATCGACCGCCTCCTGGAAGGTCATCCCGACCTCGCGCTGCATCAGCTCGTCGCGCAGCGCCGGATCCATGCCCGCGACCGCGGACTCTGCCTCGCGGATCTCCTTCTCGACCTGCTGGCCCTGGATGAAGTAGAAGGCGATCGACGCGACCAGGGTGAGCAGCGCGATCCAGAACAGCCACTTGCGCGCGGTGCCCATCTTGCGCTCGTTCGCCGCACGATCGACGTACGCGCTGGGCGACGGCAGCGGATCCTGCGCCACCACGCCGCCGTCGAAGCCGACGGCGATCCCGGCGCCACACCCCGGACAGAACCGATCTTCAGCGGTCAGCACCGCGCCACACTTCGGGCATGCCATCCCCGGCCTGCCACCATCCACGTTGACCATCGGGGCATGCTACGCCGAACGGCCCGGATCTCGTCAACGATCGAAGTGACCCCGCCGTGCTAGAACCTTGTCCCATGGCCACCGAGCGTGCCGCGTCCATCCTGGTCGTCGAGGACGACGAGGCGATGCGCGACCTGCTGTCCGAGGAGCTGTCGGACGCCGGCTTCGAGGTCGAGGCGGCGGGCGGCGCGGCCGCGGGGCTCGAGCGCGCCCGGGTCCAGCGGTTCGATCTGATCATCACCGACCTGCGGATGCCGGAGATGGACGGGTTCGACCTGATCCGCGGCGTGATGTCGCTCCCCGTGCCGCCGCACGTGGTGATGATCACCGCGTTTGGCTCGATCGAGACGGCGATCCGCGCGGTCAAGCTCGGCGCCTACGACTACATCACCAAGCCGTTCGAGATCGAGGAGCTGCTGCTGGTCGCGGACAAGGCGCTCGGCGAGCGCGCGCTGCGCAACCAGGTCGCACGGCTGCAGCGCGAGGTCGAGGAGCGGTTCGGGCTCGGCAACATCATCGCCAAGAGCCAGGCGATGCGCGACGTGGTCACGCTGGTCCAGCGGATCGCGGTGTCGACGGCGTCGGTCCTGGTGACCGGCGAGAGCGGCACCGGCAAGGAGCTGATCGCGCGGGCGATCCACTACAACTCGACGCGCAGCGCCGGGCCGTTCGTCGGCGTCAACCTCGCCGCGGTGCCCGAGGGGCTGATCGAGAGCGAGCTGTTCGGCCACAAGAAGGGCGCGTTCACCGACGCGCGCACCGACAAGCCGGGGCTGTTCGCCGAGGCGGACGGCGGCACGATCTTCCTCGACGAGATCGGCGAGCTGGCGCTGCCGCTCCAGGCCAAGCTGCTGCGCGTGCTCCAGGACTACGAGATCCGCCCGGTGGGCGCGACGAAGAATGTCCGCGTCGACGTGCGGGTGGTCGCGGCGACCAACAAGAACCTCGAGGCGATGCTCGCCGACGGCAGCTTCCGCGAGGATCTCTACTACCGGCTCAACGTGATCCACCTCGACCTGCCGCCGCTGCGCTCGCGGCCCGAGGACGTCCTGCCGCTCGCGGAGCACGTGCTCGCCCAGCTCGGCGCGCGCCAGGTGCCGCCGCGCCGGATGCGGCTCGCGCCCGAGGCCCAGCACCTGCTGCTCTCGTACAACTGGCCGGGCAACGTGCGCGAGCTGATGAACGTGCTCGAGCGCGGGGTCGCGCTGTGCCAGGGCGAGCTGATCTCCGACGAGGACCTGCCGCCACACGTCCGCGAGAAGCGGCCGGCGGACTTCCTCGGCGCGGCGGTGGCGCGCCGGATGACGCTCGCCGAGCTGGAGCGCGAGTTCATCGAGCGCGTGCTCGAGGACGAGGCCGGCAACAAGACCCGCGCCGCGCAGCGCCTCGGGCTCGATCGCAAGACGCTGTACCGCAAGCTCGACGAGTATGCGAAGGCCGATGGCAAGGCCGAGGCGCCGAACCGGCCGAGCACGCCGAGCGAAGAAACGTAAGCGAGCCGGA
>JBQCJR010000782.1:0-2880 GCA_051952595.1 Kofleriaceae bacterium | reverse complement strand
CATCGCCTCGAGCGGAACCGCTGTGGACAGCGCTCGCGTCGCATCCACGCATCGTGCACCGCGCGGCGGACGCGATCCAGGTCACGTCGCCCCCCGCTTGCGCTCGGGCACGGTGGTTGCTGTGGTCGAGGGGCGATGATCCGCTATCAGCTGTCGTGGTCGGACACCACGCGAGGTCCATCGGAGCTCTCGCTCTGGCTCGAGGTCGAGTATCGAGATCAGCCGGCCCTGCTGCAGCTCTCCGGAGGCGCGGCGATGGTCGCGGAGGTCTTGCGCGCGTTCGAGGACGCGAAGGGCCCGCGCGAGAGCTCGCTGGACGCGCTCCGGCCGATGGACGCGATCGATCTGTCGAGCGCGATGCGGTGCTGGGCGATCGAGCCGTTCTCGCCGCGCCTCGTCGAGGGAGAGGAGGTGCTGTCGCGGCGCAGCCCGCCCTCGATGACCACCGAAGAGCTCACCGTCAGCTTCGGCGAGAGCTTCGCGCTCAAGCTGCTCGCGGGCCTCTCGGAGCCCGCCCCGTTCCGGAGCTACCAGTGGGAGATCCTCGTCGGGCATCTCGAGGGCGCGCTGTATCAGTGGTCGTTCTGGCGGCCCGCGTTCGCCACGGTGGAGCAGGCCGCACGCGCGCTCGCGCCGCCGCTCGCCGACGAGCTCGCTCGCGAGCTCGTGCGCCTGCGCGACCTGTACGAGCGCACGCCGCTCGAGCGCCGCCTGGTGCCTCCCACGCTCCAGCCCGAGCAGGCCGTCGCGCTCGCGAGCGTGTTCGTCCGCGAGCTCGACGCCGCGGCCGAGGGCTACGCCGCGGACGAGGGCTACGAGGCCGCGATAGCGCTGGTCCCGCGCCTCCACGAGCAGCTCCTGGCGCTCGGGCTCGCGCGCGCATAGCGCTCGCGCTGGTCAGCTCTGGCCGAGCTCGGCGAGGCGGGCCTCGAGCTCGGCGACCTCGACGCGCGCCTTGTCGATCCGGGCCTCGGTCTCGCCGACCGCCTCGCGGAGGCGCGACAGCTCGCGGCGGTGGCGATCGACCTCGCCGACGGCGGTGCGCAGCGCGGCCTCGAGGCGTTGCCGCTCGGCGGCGCGGCGCGCGGCCTCCTGCTCGGCGCGGCGGACGGCGGCGGCGGCCTCGGCGCGCTCGCGGGCCTCGTCGGCGGCGCGCTGCTTCTGCGCCTCGGCGTCGCGCGCGGCTTGCTCGCGCGCTTGTTCGCGCGCGGCTTGCTCGCGCGCGGCTCGCTCGCTCACTTGTTCGCGCGCGGTTTGCTCGTGCGATTGTTCGCTCGCGGCCTGCTCGTGCGCTCGTTCGCGCGCGGCCTGCTCGCGCGCGACCGGAGCCGCCTGTTCGTGCACGGCCGGCGCGGGCGCTGGGGGCACCACGCGAAGCGCCGGTGCCTCGCTCCCCTGCGGCGGCCCCGCCGCGGCGCTGATCCCCATCGCCTCGAAGCCCGGCGGGTCGCGATCCTCCCCGAGCGCCCCGGGCGGGTCGGGCTCGAAGCTGCCGATCGCGGCGATCGCCGACAGCGTCATGGCCACCCGGCGCAGCGTGGCCTCGGTCGCGCCGTGGCCCGCCTCCGCGAGGAGCGCGGCGGCGCGCACGCGCAGCTTCGCGATCGCCTCGCGATGCGCCGCCGCGGCGCCGAGATCTCCCTCGCGGACCAGCGCGGCGCTCTCCAGCAGGGTCTCGAACGCGTCGCGCGCCTGCCACCACAGCTGGTTGACGGCCCACGCCGAGATCGGCGGGCGGGGCAGCTTGCTGAACCGCGTCGCGCCCGCCTTGTCCCCGGCGGCCTTGAGCTCCCCGGCCAGGCGCTTGCGCTCGGTCACGAACGCAGCGTGCGGGGCTCGGTACAGCTCGGCGACCGCATCGTCGTAGCGCTCGGCCATCGGGCCATCCTAGATCGATCGGCGCGCGCGATCGCGCGGTCGCGCACGGTGCTCGGTCGCGTGAGGCGGGTCCGCACGAGCCATTCGCTCAGCAGCGGCGCCGCCGGTGGCGGAGCCATCGGACGCCCTCGAACAACGCGCCGAGCGCGACCAGCGCGCCGGCCCCGGCGGCGAGTCGCTTGAGATAGCGGGCGCGCTTCTGCTGCGCCGTCTCCGGTGGGAACACCGTGCTCTCCGACGCGAACGCATGCGCCGAACCCCAGCCGGGCGGATCGCTCGCGGGAAAGGACTCTCTACTGGCCTCGTCGACGACGTCCCAGTCCGGTGGATTGGTCGGCATGCGTCGAGATCGGTGCAGTGGTCGTGCCGCGGATGCGCGGCTCACGCGGCGCGCAGCTTGTGGATGCCCCATCCGGCGAGCACCAGGACGCCGATCGCGCCGAGCGCCGTCGCGATCCTCCTCATCACGATCGCCCGGCGGCGCGGGGGCGGCGGCTCGGCGAGCTGCGTCGCGATCTCGTTCTCGAGCGCCTCCATCGGATCGATGACGTCGTTCCACTCGACCACGAGCGCCACGTAGTCCGGATCGTCGGGGCCGTACGGCGTGTCGTTGTCCATGCCAACAGACCGAGCAACCGACGTGCCTTCACGCGATTCCTCCCACCGGATGTCAGCCCGTTCTGATACTGAACGGATGTTCAACATGAGCGATTTACCTCGAATGCGAGAATTCCTGGCGAGGGCGCGCGGCGCGGCGGCAACCGCGCGCGTGCTCTCGCTCGACGAGCTGGGCGAGCGGCGCGGCGCCGAGCAGGCCACCGAGTCGTGGGGGCTCTCGGCGCTGCGCGGCCGGCTCGTCGAGCTCTCGGCGCGCGGAGCCTCGGCCACGCTGACCACCGCCGTCGATCTCGTGCTCGAGGCGCAGACGGCGAGCGAGCCGGTCGCGTGGGTGCTCTCGATGTGCTCGCCCACCCACGGCAGCTTCTATCCGCCGGACGTCGC
>JBQCJR010000781.1:0-20472 GCA_051952595.1 Kofleriaceae bacterium | reverse complement strand
GAACACCCGTCGACGCCTCGGCCACGGCGGCCGAAACGCGGGGGGATTTCCTCTGTTTGCGGGACTTTCGACTCACAGCGGTGACCTCGCCGCCCTTCTAACACGGCGGTCCGACAGCGGCCCCGGCGCTGCGCTAGCGGTAGTCGTCGCGCGGGATGGTCGCCTCGACCCGAGCGCGCAGGTCGTCGTGCGCGCGCTCGATCATGATCTCCTCGTCGGGCACGGGCTGGGTCAGCGCGATCAGGCGCAGCTTCGCCATCTCGAGTAGCGCGAGGAACGTCACCACCGCCTCGTGCCGGACCTCGACGAGCGAGCGCTCGACGCCGTCGCGCAGGAAGCTGAACATCGACGTGAACGTGAACCGGCCCTCGGCCTCGAGGCGGTCGGTCAGCTCGGCGATCTTCTGACTCACGCTGAGCCGGTCGATCAGCACGTTGTGCGTGACCTTGACCTTGGCCGACTGCATCACGCGGTCGAACGCCTCGATCAGCTTGTGCACCGGGAACGGCGCGAGCGGCGCGATCGCATCCGGATCGATGCCGTCGGCCACCGCGTCCTCGGTCGGCGCGCCACGGCCCCACACGTTGCGCCCCACGACGGGCCGCATGCCGAGCTGCGCCGCGGCCTCCTTGTATTTCTGATACTCGAGCAGCCGCTTGATCAGATCCGCGCGAGGATCGACCTCGATCTCCTCGCCAGCGAGGCTCTCGACGTCCTCCTCCTCGACCAGCTCGGGCGTCGGCAGCAGCTCGCGCGACTTGATGTGGCACAGCGTCGCCGCCATCAGCAGGTACTCGCCGGCGACGTCGATGTCGAGCGCGGCCATCGCGTCGAGGTACTCGAGGTACTTCTCGGTGACGAACGAGATCGGGATGTCGAGGATCGACAGCTCGTGCTTCTTCACCAGGTGGAGCAGCAGATCGAGCGGGCCCTCGAACACGTCGAGGGCAACCTGGTAGCCAGCCGTTTCCATCAGGTGAAGATCGAGGCGAGAGCCTGGTAGAGGTGCTGGTTGCACCACAGCGCCGGCGCGAGGAACACCTGGCGGAGCTGCGGGACCAGCATCACGGCGAGCAGGATGAACGGACCGTACTTGGCCACCCTGTCAAACGACGCGCGGTGGCGGTACGGCACGAACGCCTGCGCGATGTGACCACCGTCGAGCGGCGGCAGCGGCAGCAGGTTGAAGAAGAACAGCACGAAGTTCGTGGTCGCGGCGAAGAACAGGATCTGGTGCATCTGGCTGTCGGGCGCGAGCACCTGCTGCGACCACAACACGACATGCACGATCGCGACGACGGTCGCGAGCAAGAGGTTCATCGCCGGCCCGGCGAACGAGACCAGGATGCTGGCGGTCGACGTCGAGATGCCGCGCCGGACGCGATGCGGCTGCCACTGCACGGGCTTGCCCCAGCCAAAGCCACCGACGCCACCACCGCTGGCCGCGACCACGCCACCGACGAGCGGCAGCAAGAACGTGCCGATCGGATCGGCGTGGGCGAGCGGGTTCAGCGTGACCCGGCCCTGGCGCTTCGGCGTGTCATCGCCGAGCTTGTACGCGACCACGGCGTGCCCGAACTCGTCCAGTGCCACCGACACGAGGAGCACCATCAAGCCGATGAGGATCCAGCGAATCTGCTCGGGAGAGACGTCCATGTAGTCGAGACCCGGTGACGCACTATGGACGCACGGAGCGGCGACTGCAACCCCCGCCGTGAGACCTGCCCGAATGGCGAAAAAACTTGCCACGGCTGGCGGTTGCCCGACGATCGCGGAATGGCCCGCCGGCTCTCCCTGGACGAGGCGACCGACCTCTACCTCGACCACCTGAAGGTCGAGCGCGGCCTGTCGCGCCACACCCTCGACGGCTACGGCCGCGACCTGGTGCGGTTCGTGGGGTTCGTCGCCGACCGCGGCCGGGCGGACGTGGACGACATCCAGCCGGTCGACGTGACCGACCACCTGATCGCGCTCGCCGAGCGGGGGCTGTCGGCGCGCAGCCGCGCCCGCGCGCTGGTCGCGATCCGCGGGTGGTGCAAGCACCTGGTGGGCGAGCGCTGGCTCGACGCCGATCCGTCCGAGCTGATCGACGGGCCGCGGCTCGCCAGCCGGCTGCCCGGCGTGCTCGGCGAGGGGGCGGTCGCCGCCCTGATCGCCCAGCCGCCGGACACCCCGCGCGGCCGCCGCGACGCCGCGATGATCGAGCTCGCGTACGCGTCCGGGCTGCGGGTGTCCGAGCTGATCGGCCTGCCGCTCGCCGACGTCAACCTGAACGCCGGGTTCGTGCGGGTCACGGGCAAGGGCAACAAGACCCGGCTGGTGCCGCTCGGCCAGGCGGCGCGCGAGCGGATCGAGCGCTACGTCGCCGAGGATCGGCCGACCCAGGTGCGCGATCCGGCGGAGCGCGCGCTGTTCCTCACGGATCGCGGCGGGCCGATGACTCGCCAGGCGTTCTGGAAGATCGTGCGCGGCTACGCGGCGCGCGCGGGCGTGCGGCTGCCGGGTGGCGAGGTCTCGCCGCACAAGCTGCGCCACTCGTTCGCGACCCACCTGGTCGAGCGCGGCGCGGACCTGCGCGCGGTCCAGGCGATGCTCGGCCACGCCGACATCTCGACGACCCAGATCTACACGCAGGTCAGCCAGGCGCGCATGATCGAGCAGGCGCGCAAGCATCCGCGAGCGCAGCGGCGCGCCCGGGCCCGCGACCACGCCGCCGCCGACACCGACGACGCGCGCGCCGGCTGAGATCGGGCCCGCCGACGGCGATGTTATGCTGGGCGCCATGGGGAGCTCTCGCAGGGCGCTGCCGATCGCGCTGGCGACCGCGTTCGCGTGCCGGACACCGAAGCCGGTCGCGGCTCCGGAAGCGTCGAAGGCCGACCACAAGACCTACGAGCCGCTCACGATCAAGGACGACGCCAAGGCCCCGACCCAGGCGGTGATCCTCGGCACCGACGAGCGCAACGGCTCGACGGTGGTGCCGCTGCGCGCGACGCCCTCGACCGGCGTGGTCGACGCGCTGTGGGTCAAGCTCGGCAGCAAGGCCGGGCCGGCCGGCGGCTCGACGCGGGTCAAGCTCAACACGACCCCGAACACCGACGGCGCGGTGCAGGTCGGCGTGTACGAGGAGCTGTCGGGCGGCACCGGGCCGCAGTGGCGCGCGGGGGTGTGGGTCTCGGCGTTCGTCGCCGCGAACACCCTCGGCAAGGACCTCACCGACTTCACGTTCAGCGCCGCCTCGGGCGGTTACATCGACGGCGCGTCGGCCTCGGGCCTGATGACCGGGGGCTTCCTCGCGACGATGACCGGCGCGGCGATCGATCCGGCGGCGACGATGACCGGCACGATCAACCCCGACGGCACGATCGGCCCGGTCGGCGGGATCCCGGAGAAGTTCCTGGGCGCGATCGAGCGCGGCAAGAAGAAGCTCGGCTATCCGATCGGAATGCGGATCGCGCGGTCGGCGGCCACCGGGAGGCCGGTCGATCTGGTGCAGCTCGCCCGCGAGCGCGGCGCCGAGGCGATCGAGATCGCGAACGTCCACGACGCGTACAAGCTGCTCACCGGCCAGGCGCTGCCCGAGCCGATGCCGGTGGCCGCGGCGGACATGGCGCTCGACGAGGCGACCACCCGCAAGCTCGAGGACAAGTACCGCGAGTGGCAGAAGCGGCTCGCCGACGAGTGGTCGACGCTGCTCCAGCTCCAGCAAGGCGGCCGGATGCCGTCGATGTTGATCTCGATGGCGCGCCAGGCGCAGCGGCGCGCCGAGCAGGCGGGGCGGCTGCACGCCCAGGGCCTCGTCGGCGCGGCGTACTCGAACATGCTCGGCGCGTGGATCTATGCGGCGAGCGCGACCGACACGTTCGACGTGCTCACCAAGGTGCAGGGCGGCGATCTCGCGGGCGCGGTGCGCGCGCTGGCCAAGCTCGACGCGCTCGATCGCCAGACGGTCGACGTGTTCAAGCAGGTCGGCGCGATGCAGCCGTCGACGATGGGCGACCACCTGCGGATGATGGGGGCGTTCCAGTCGGCGCTGCGCGGCTGGGGGTTCAAGGTGTTCGCGGCCGACGCGATGCGCCGGACCAAGGGGTACCTCGAGAGCCTCGGCAAGAAGAGCCGCGACCAGCTGATGACCGCCGAGGCGGCCGAGGAGATCGTGCAGTGGATCGGCCCGACGGTGCTGCTGATCGGCCGCACGTTCGCGGACACCAAGCTCGCGGCGCAGCGGCTGGAGTTCGAGAGCGAGCACAGCCTCGGCTACACCTGCTCGCTGCCGAACGTGCAGCGGATGTCGACGTCGTTCCAGTCGGCGTCGGCGGCGGGGGTGCAGTACTTCGATACGCTGCTGGTCGAGCCGCTCGCGAAGTCCGCGGGCATCGGCTTCGACGCGGCGCGCACGCGGGTCGCGATGAGCGAGCCAGACTACCTGGTCGCGTACGTGCTCTCGCACCTGTCGACGGCGGACGGCCTGCCGCAGGAGCTCAAGCAGGCGTGGGGGGATGGCTCGGTGGCGTGGAACCTGATGTCGCTGGCGGCGAACCAGCAGGCGTACTTCGATGCGGCGGAGCTGATCGCGAAGCACTACTCGCTCAAGATCCGCACCGACGCGCACGGGCGCGCGACGCACATCGAGCACGACAAGGCGTTCAGCAACATGCTCGCGAGCGCCGAGCGCGCGGCCCGGGCGAGCGCCCGCGCCGCACAGATCGCGACCGGCGCGATCCCGGTGCAGGCCAAGCTGGCGTACCAGCAGGCGACGGCGCAGCGCAGCGGAGACCTCGACGACCAGCTCGCCGCGCTGGCGAGCTACTGGGCCGCCTCTGCGTACTCGCAGACGGCGGTGATGCTGGCGCGCAATTGATCGCAGTCGCGCAGCGGCTGCCGGGCGCGCAGCGCACGGAGGACGGGCGCAGCCCGGCCCGAGCAATCGCCGCCGCCAGGCGGTGCATTGATCGCAGCCGCGCAGCGGCTGCCCGGCGCGGACCGAATCGATCGGCGGTGCTAGCCTTGCCCCGTGGATGCTGAACGCGCGCGCGACCTGATCGCCCCCGAGGCGCCACGGCGCCTGCGGCTCGACGAGCTGCTCGAGGAGCTCGGCGCGCGCCACTCGCTCGAGCCGGCGCCCGCCGACGCCGCGGCCGCTGCGAGCTCTTCGGTGGGCGATCCGGCAGACCGTCCGGACGGCCTCACCGTGGGCGAGCTGGTCGACAAGGCCGCCGAGGCCGGGTTCGGGTTCCTGATCGGCATCCTGACCCTGATCGCGATCCCGTTCTTCGGGCTCTCGACGCCGTTCGGGCTGGCGATCGCGCTGATCGGCGCGCAGATGATGCTCGGCCGCGCCCAGCCGTGGCTGCCGCTGCGAGCGCGCCGCCGCGTGCTCCAGATGTCGATGCTCGACCGGGTCGCCGGGCTGCTCGCGCGGCGCACGCGCTGGATCGCGCGCTCGACGCGCCGGCGCTGGGAGCTCTGGATCCGGCCGCGCTTGATCGGCCTGTGCGTGGTGCTGCTCGCGCTTGGCCTCGCCCTGCCCCTGCCGATCCCCGGCTCGAACATGGTGTTCCTGATCCCGATCTTCATCTACGCGATCGGTGTCCTCGAGCGCGACGGGCTATGGATCGCGGTCGGCCACGCCTGCCTGCTGGTCGACGTCGTGCTGATGTTCCTGTTCGGGAACGTGGTGTGGATGGTGCTGCAGCGCGCGTTCCACTGGGTGTTCTAGTCGCTGGTCTAGGGCCGTCCCTAGCGCACGTTGCGCAGCTGCTCGGCGATGTCCTTCTGGCCCGCCGGGTCCTCGATCAGCGCGAGCGGCTGGTCCGCGACCGTGGTGTCCTCGAGCAGCAGCTCGACCGCGCGACGCGCGCCGATCAGCCCGGACGCGCGGCCCGGCAGCTGGAGCGCCCACTCGGCGATCCCGGCCTTGCGCACCACGCCGAGGATCCACGCGATGTCCCTGCGGAACCGATCGTCGCTGTACCCGCGCGCGTCGCCGAGGCCGAACCACAGGATGCGCGAGAACCGCAGCCGGCGGCCGGGCGGGAACATCAGCGTCTCGCCCGCCTCGGCGCTCGCGCGGTTCGCGCGGATGAAGCGCGACAGCCGGCCACACAGCCGCCAGTCGGCGAGCCCGGCGGCCCCGCGCAGCGGCCGGTCGTCCTTGAACACCGGCAGCGCCAGGCAATCGCGCGCAGTCTCGTCCCACCGCGACAGATCGAGCGGGAGGACGGAGAGCGCCATGGCTAGTCCCCGCGCCGCCCGAC
This sequence comes from Kofleriaceae bacterium, assembly GCA_051952595.1. Lineage (GTDB taxonomy): Bacteria > Myxococcota_A > Polyangia > Haliangiales > Haliangiaceae > JABFXX01. The sequence goes on along the minus strand of JBQCJR010000781.1, from coordinate 14,215 downwards.
CGAGGTCGCGATCCGGTCGAGCACGCCGTTGACGAACGCCGACGACTCGGCGGTGCCGAACCGCTTGGCGATCTCGACGGCCTCGTTGATCACCACCGAGACCGGCACGTCGCGGAACGCGACCAGCTCGCACGCGCCGAGCCGCAGGATGTTGCGATCGACGCGCGACATCCGATCGATCCGCCAGTTCTTCGAAGCCGAGGCGATCAGCTCGTCGAGCTGCTGCGCGCGCTGGCTGGCCTCGGCGACCAGCGCCTGGGCGAACCGCTGGGCGTCGGGCTCGATCTCGAGCTCGAACGAATCGGCCCAGCTGACCGCGGCGCCGGCGATATCCGTCGCGGCATCTCCGTCGCGCGCGTACAGCAACTGGAGCGCGTAGGCGCGCCCGCTGCGGCGAGTTCCTCCGGCCGGGCTGGTCATCGCGATCACCGGGCCCCGCGCTCGAGGGCGCGGTACAGCGACGCGAGCTCGATCGCGGCCATCGCCGCGTCGAAGCCCTTGTTGCCGGCCTTGGTGCCGGCGCGCTCGAGCGCCTGCTCGATCGTATCGGTGGTCAGCACGCCGAAGCTGACCGGGATGTCGACGGTCGCGGCGGCGGCGATCCCACGCGACGCCTCGCCGGCGACGTAGTCGAAGTGGGGCGTGGAGCCGCGGATCACCGCGCCGAGCGCGATCACCGCATCGACCCCACCACGCGCCACGACCCGGCGCACCACCTGCGGCAGCTCCCACGCGCCCGGGCAACGAACGATCGTGATGGCATCGGCGGAGCCGCCGGTGCGCACGATCGCGTCGATCGCGCCGGCGACCAGCGGCTCGACGACGAGCGCGTTGAACCGGCTCGCGACGATCGCGAAGCGCAGGCCGGTGGCGGAGAGGCCGCCTTCGATGATCTGAGGCATGCGCGCCCTATATATCATCTCGCGGTGGCGCCGCGCCTACTGCGCGTGGCGCCGCGCCGCCGGACGGCCGGGGATCGGGAGCCGCTCGACGACCTCGATGCCGAAGCCCTCGATCGCGGCGATCTTGCGATCCGAATGGATCATCAACCGGATCTTCTTCAGCCCGAGATCGGCGAGCACCTGCGCGCCGAGGCCGAAGTCGCGCAGCGTCTCGCTGGTGCCGCTGCCCGCGGCGTCGCGCGCGCCGCGCTGCTGGAGCACCAGGCGCTCGAACGACGGGCCGAGCCGCGTGCGGTTGCGGTTCATCACGTAGAGCAGCACGCCGACCCCGGCATCGTCGATCGCCTGGAGCGCGGCGTGAAGGTCCGGCCGCATCATGAATGGATCGCCGAGGGGGTCCATGGGGGCGACTCGCACGAGCACCGGCGCGCCGGCCGCCGAGGCCGCCGCGACGTCGCCGCGCACCAGCGCGAGATACTCGGTGTCCTCCACCGCGGTCTCGTAGTGGTAGGCCATGAACGGCTCGCCCGGGCCGAGCGAGCCCGGCCGCATCGGGCCGGCGCCCTGCTGCCGCACGATCTGCTCGCGCTGCAGGCGGTACGCGATCATGTCCGCGACGCTGAGCAGCATCAGGCCATGCTTGGCCGCGAACTGCTCGAGCTCGGGGCGGCGCGCCATCTCGCCGTCCTCGCGCATGATCTCGCAGATCACGCCGGCCGGCTTGAGCCCGGCGAGCCGCGCGAGATCGACCGAGCCCTCGGTCTGGCCGGTGCGCACCAGCACCCCGCCCTTGCGGGCGCGGAGCGGGAAGATGTGCCCGGGCGACACCACGCTCGCCGGGCCGGCGTCGTCGGCGATCGCCGCGCGGATCGTGGTCGCGCGATCGCGCGCCGAGATCCCGGTGGTCACGCCGTGGCGCGCCTCGATCGACACGGTGAACGCCGTGCCCAGCGAGGCCTGGTTGTCGCGCACCATCATCGGCAGCTCGAGCCGATCGATCATCGCGTCGTCCATCGACAGGCAGATCAGGCCGCGCGCGTGCGTGGCCATGAAGTTGATGTGCGCCGGTGTCACCAGCTCGGCGGCGAACACCAGATCGCCTTCGTTCTCGCGGTCCTCGTCGTCGACGAGGATCACCATCTTGCCGGCGCGGATCTCTTCGAGCGCCCGGGTGACGTGTTCGATCGAGCTCATGAACGGCCTCCTGAGATCAGCTTCTCGACGTGCTTGGCGAGGATATCGACTTCGAGGTTCACGCGCTCCCCGAGCGCGAGCTCGCCGAGCGTGGTGTGCGCGGCGGTGTGCGGGATGATGGCGACCGAGAAACTCTCGGGATCGACGGCGTTGACCGTCAGGCTCACCCCGGCCATCGCGATCGAGCCCTTCTCGACCACGTAGCGGAGCAGCGCGGGCGGCGCGTGGACGACCAGGACCAGGTTCGCGCCGAGATCGCGGCGCTGGGCGAGCTCGCCGGTGCCGTCGATGTGGCCGGTCACCCAGTGGCCGCCGAGCCGATCGCCGACGCGGAGCGCGCGCTCCAGGTTGATCTTGCGGCCGATCCGGAGCCCTCCGAGGCTGGTGCGCGCGAGCGTCTCGGCGCCGGCGAGCACGCTGTACGTGTCGCGGCCGATCTCGGTGACCGTCAGGCACGCGCCGTCGTGGCAGATCGAGTCGCCCACCACGAGCTCCCCGAGCGGCAGGCGCTGCGGGCGAATCGCGAGCACCAGCGCGTCGCTGCGGCGGTCCGCGCGCGCGACCGTGCCGACATCCTCGACGAGTCCGGTGAACATGGGCGTCGATCTACCACTAACCCGCGCGGGAGCGTATGCGGGCTGTGTGGGTTCGCCGCGCGGGCTTCTGTGATGGCACGGGCACCGCGATCAGCCGCAGATCGCCGCCGAGGTTCACCGGCGCGCCCTCGAACGCGAAGCCGTGCGCGGCGACCATCTCGACGACCCCATCGCCGCCGACCCAGCTCTTGGCCGGGCCGCCGACCACTTTCGGCGCGAGATAGATCACGAGCTCGTCGGCCAGGCCGTGGTCGAGCATCGAGGCGTGGACCTGGCCGCCGCCCTCGACCAGCACCGACGAGATGCCGGCCTCGGCGAGCCGCCCGGCGAGGGCGAGGAGATCGAGCCGGCCGTCGAGGTGAGCCGGCACGCGCCACACCTCGGCACCGCGGGCGACCAAGGCCCGCTCGCGCGCGCGCGATGCCTTGGGCCGGCACGCGATGATCGTGCGGGGCCCGCGCCGGCCGGGCAGCAGCCGCGCGCGCGGTGGTGTCCGCAGCTCGCCGTCGAGCACGATCCGCTGCGGATCGCGCGCGCCGGGCAACCGCGCGGTGAGCTGCGGATCGTCGGCGAGCACGGTGCCCGCGCCGACCAGGATCGCGTCGTGCGCGTCGCGCAGCCGCATCACGTCGGCACGCGCGACCTCGCCGGTGATCCACTTCGACTCGCCGCCGACCGTCGCGATCTTGCCATCGAGCGTGATCGCCGCCTTGAGCGTGAACGCCGGGCGCTGCTCGATCGCGCAGCGCAGGAACGGCAGGTTCGCGCGCGTGCACGCCTCGGCCAACACGCCGACCTCGACCGCGATCCCGGCGCTCCGCAGCAGCTCGATCCCACCGCCGTGGCCGGGCACCGGATCCGCGATCCCGATGACCACGCGCGCCACCTTGGCGTCGCGCACGACCGGCGCACACGGCGGCGTGCGGCCGTGGTGGTTGCACGGCTCGAGGTTGCAGTACAGCGTCGCCCCGGGGGCGCGCCGGCCGAGCTGATCGAGCGCGTCGATCTCGGCGTGCGCGGTGCCCGGGCCGCGGTGTACGCCCTCGGCGATCACCTTGCCGCGGCGATCGACGATCACGCAGCCGACGATCGGGTTCGGCGTGGTGCGGCCGCGGTAGCGCTCGGCGAGCGCGAGGCAACGCGCCATGTGCACGCGGTCGCGCTCGGGGTCGATCGTGGGGCGCTTCACGAGGCGCGCTCGGCCGGGCGGCCGGTGTCGTGCGGGTCGGTGTCGTCGCGCGGGGCCTCGGCGACCGGCACCGCGGAGAGATCGGCGAGCTCGACCCGGCCGGTGTCGTCGCCGCGCAATGCGTCGAGCTCCTTCTCGAACCCCTCGAGGTCGCGGAAGTCGCGGTAGATCGACGCGAACCGCACGTAGGCGACCTGGTCGAGCGCGCGCATCCGCAGCAGCACGCGCTCTCCGACCTCGCGCGACGCGATCTCGCTGACCGCGAGCTCGCCGATCTCGCGCTCGACCTCGAGCGCGAGCGCCGAGACCTGGGCGCGCGCCACCGGGCGCTTGGACACCGCGGCCTGGATCCCATGCTCGATCTTCGCGCGATCGAACGGCTCGCGCCGGCCGTCGTTCTTGATCACGAGCGGCATCGACTCCTCGATCCGCTCGTACGTGGTGAACCGCCGGTGGCAGCCCTCGCACTCGCGGCGGCGCCGGATCTCGTTGCCGTCCTTGGACACCCGGGTCTCGATGACCTTGTCCTCGGACGTGGCGCAGAACGGGCAGCGCATCTCAGCAGCGGTCCGGGCTGAGATCCGGCGCGCCGCCATCGAGCGCGCTGATCTGATCCACCCGCCGCTGATGCCGCCCTCCCTCGAACTCCGATGACCGGAACGCCGCGAGCGCCGACTCGGCCACCCCGGGGCCGACCACCCGCGCGCCGAGCGCGATCACGTTCGCGTCGTTGTGCACGCGCGCCATCTGCGCGGTGAACGCGTCGTGCACGATCGCGCAGCGGACCCCGGCGATCTTGTTGGCCGCGATCCCGATCCCGATCCCGGTGCCACACACGACCAGGCCGCGGGCCTCGGGATCGGCGACCACCCGGCGGCCGACCTCGGCGCCGTACGATGGATAGTCGACGCTCGCGCCGTCGTGGGTGCCGATGTCCTCGACGGTGTCACCGAGCTGGCGCAGCAGCTGGACGAGGTGCTGCTTGAGCTGCAGCCCGGCGTGGTCGCTCCCGGCGTACCACTTCATCGACGTACTCCTTGGCCGGCGACGTTCAGTCGCCCTTGTAGCGGGTCATGACCAGCGCCGCGTTGGTGCCGCCGAACCCGAAGCTGTTGGACATCGCCGCGTCGACCCGCAGCTCGCGCGGCTGGTTCGGCACGTAGTCGAGGTCGCAATCCGGGTCCGGAACCTCGTAGTTGGTCGTGGGCGGCAACACGCCGCGCGCGACCGCGAGCGCCGTGATCCCGGCCTCGATCCCGCCGGCGGCGCCGAGGGTGTGGCCGGTCATCGACTTGGTCGACGACATCGCGAGCTTGTACGCGTGGTCGCCGAACACCTTCTTGACCGCGATCGTCTCGTTCTTGTCGTTGAGATCGGTCGAGGTGCCGTGCGCGTTGATGTACCCGATCGCGCTCGGATCGAGCTTGGCATCGGCGAGCGCGAGCCGGAAGCACGCCTGCGCGCCGCGGTGCTCGGGGGCCGGCGCCGCGACGTGGTGCGCGTCCGAGTTCGCTGCGTAGCCGACCACCTCGGCGTAGATCCGCGCGCCGCGCCGCTTGGCCGCCTCGAGCTCCTCGAGGACCACGATCCCGGCGCCCTCGCCGATCACGAAGCCATCGCGCTCCTTGTCGAACGGCCGGCTCGCCTTCTGGGGAGCGTCGTTGCGGGTCGACATCGCACGCATCGCGTTGAACCCGCCGACCCCGAGGATCGAGATCGTGGCCTCGGCGCCGCCGGCGACCATGCCGTCCACGTAGCCGTGCCGGATCGCGCGCGCCGCCTCGCCGATCGAGTGCGCGCCGGTGGCGCACGCCGAGACGTGGGAGAAGTTCGGGCCGGTGGCACCGGTGCGGATGCACACCATGCCGGGGGCCTCGTTGATGATGATGTCGGTGACGAAGTACGGCGAGAACCCGTGGCGCGGCCCCTTGGCCTGGGTCGCCGCGTAGGTGTCCTCGATCGTGCGCACGCCGCCGAGGCCGGAGCCGATGTAACAGCCCCAGCGCTCCTCCTGGCCGGCCGGCACCTTGCTGCCGAGGCCCGCGTCCTCCATCGCCATCATCGAGGCGCCGAGGCTGAACTGGAGGAACCGGTCGAGGTGCTTGAGCTCGCGCTTGTCCATCCACTTCGTCGGATCCCAGCCCTTCACCTCGCAACCGAACTTGGTCGCGAACTGGGTGGTGTCGAAGTGGGTGATCGGGGCCGCCCCGCTCGTGCCCGCGAGCAGCGCCGACCACGTGGTTTCGAGGTCGTTGCCGATCGGGGTGACGAGGCCGATGCCGGTGATGACGACGCGACGCATGGTGCTCCTTACCGCGGTCGGGCCCAGAAAGAAAGACGCCGGCCCGGGCCCGCGGCGAGCCAGGTACGCAGCCAAATGCGAGGAAATCCCGCCGGTCGCGCCGGGGCGCGGGAGACCCTACTTCGCGTGGGTCTTGATGTAGTTGGTCGCGTCCTTGACCGTCTTGATCTGCTCCGTGTCCTCCTCGGGGATCGTGATCTTGAACTCCTGCTCGAACGCGAGCACGAGCTCGACCACGGCCAGCGAGTCGGCCTTCAGGTCGTCGATGAACGACGCTTCCGGACGCAGCTGCTCGAGGGACACCTCGAGCTGGTTGCAGATGATTTCCTTGACCTTGCTCTCGATCTCATCAGGCGACATAGATCATTTCCTCTGGCGTTGCGAAGCGTTGCGCAGCGTTGATAGTCCAGAACGGCCGCTACATCAACATCCCGCCGTTGACACGCAGTACCTGCCCCGTCACGTAAGCTGCTTCCGGCCCGGCGAGGAACGCCACCGCGTTCGCCACGTCGTCGGCCTGACCGATCTTGCCGAGCGGGATCTGCTCGAGCAGCTTGGCGCGCTGCTCGGGGGGCAGATGCTGGTCGGTCATGTCGGTCTCGATGTATCCCGGTGCAATCGCATTGCAGGTGACACCACGCGAGGCGAGCTCGCGCGCGGTCGCCATGGTGAACCCGATCAGGCCCGCCTTCGACGCCGCGTACGCGGCCTGGCCGGCGTTGCCCATCTCGCCCACCACCGAGGTGATGTTGATGATCCGGCCCGCGGTCTTGGCGCGCAGCAGCAGGCTCGCCGCGGCGCGCGTGGTGTGGAACGCGCCGGCCAGGTTGGTGTCGAGCGTGCGCTTCCACTGCTCGTCGGTGAACCGCAGGAGCAGGCCGTTGACCGCGACGCCGGCGTTGTTGACCAGGATGTCGAGGCCGCCGTGGTCCTTGCCGATCGCCTTGATCGCGTCGGTGACCGCCGCGCTGTTCGCGACGTCGAACCCGGCGATCGCCGCCTGGCCGCCGGCCGCCTCGATGGTGGCGACCACCTCGCGCGCCGCGTCCTCGCGGGCCGCGTAGTTCACGATCACCTTCGCGCCGCGCTGTGCGAGCGCCACGGCGATCGCGCGTCCGATGCCGCGCGAGCCGCCGGTCACCAGCGCGACCTTGCCCGAGAGTGCCTTGTCGACGAACGCCATCGCTTCTCCTATGCCTTGAACGATTCCACTTCGTGGGGCTCGCCGATCGTGGCGACCTCGATCGCATCCGCGATCCGCTTGACCAGGCCCCGGAGCACCGAGCCCGAGCCGAGCTCGAAGGCGCGGGTCACGCCGAGCCCGGCGATCGCCTGGATCGACTCCTCCCAGCGCACCGGGGCGGTGACTTGCTCGACGAGCAGCGGCGCGATCCGCGCGGCGTCCTGGTTCGGCTCGGCGGTGACGTTGGCCACCACCGGCACGCTCGGCGCGGCGATCGCCACGCCGGCCAGCGCCTCGGCCAGCCGGTCGGCGGCGGGCTTCATCAGCGAGCAATGGAAGGGGGCGCTCACCGCGAGCTTGACCGCGCGCTTGGCGCCGGCGGCCTTGGCGGCCGGGATCGCCCGGTCCACCGCCGCGGCGTGGCCGGAGATCACGATCTGGCCGCCGCCGTTGAGGTTCGCCGGCTCGACCGGCTCGCCGGGCTGCGAGGCCTGCGCGCACACCACGCGGGTGGCCGCCAGGTCGAGGCCCATCAGCGCCGCCATCGCGCCCTGCCCGACCGGCACCGCCTCCTGCATGTAGGTGCCGCGCAGGTGGGTCAGGCGCACCGCATCGCGCAGCTCGAGCGCGCCCGCGGCGACCAGGGCGGACCACTCGCCGAGCGAGTGCCCCGCGGCGATGTCGAACGACAGGCCGCGCTCCCGCAGCACCCGGAACACCGCGATCGACGTGGTCAGGATCGCCGGCTGGGTGTGCTTGGTCAACGTCAGCTCGTCCTCGGGGCCCTCGAAGCACAGCTTCGACAGCGCGAACCCGAGCACGTCGTCGGCCTCTTCGTAGGTCCGCCGCGCCACCTCGAACTGCAGCGCGAGATCTCGGCCCATGCCGACGCGCTGCGAGCCTTGGCCGGGGAACAGGAGCGCCGTCTTCATCGGCAGGTGTTTCTCATGCCCGACGGTGGCGTGGGAAGCGGCGTCACGTGCAAAGCGATCGCGCGCCGCGTCGCGACGCTCCGGACATCGGCGGTGCTAGCGTGCGCGCAGAGGAGATCCAGATGAAGATTTACGGGCACCCGATGAGCACCTGTACGCGCAAGGTGCTGACCACCCTCGCCGAGACCGGCACCCCGCACGAGCTGATCGTCGTCGACTTCGCGACCCAGGAGCACAAGTCGCCGGGCTACCTGGCGCGCCAGCCGTTCGGCCAGCTGCCTGCGCTCGAGGACGATGGGTTCGCGATGTACGAGTCGCGCGCGATGTGCCGCTACATCGACGACAAGGCCGGCCACAAGGTCACGCCGAACAACCTGCACGCGCGCGCCGCGATGGAGCAGTGGATCAGCGTCGAGCAGTCGAACTTCACGCCGCACGCGATGAAGTTCGTCTACCACCACGTGTTCCAGTCGCCGCAGGAGCCGGCGGTGCTCGAGGCGGCCGCCAAGGCCGTCGAGAAGTGCGTCCAGATCATGGACGCGCAGCTCGCCAAGACCGCGTTCATCGCCGGGGACCAGTTCACGCTGGCCGACATCAGCTTCGCGCCGTACTTCGAGTACACCGCCGCGACGCCGCTCAAGGACCTGTACGCGAAGTACCCCCACGTGACCGCGTGGTGGAACAAGGTCAGCGAGCGGCCCAGCTGGCAGAAGGCGACCGGCCGCGCGTAGTATCCTCCGCGCATGCGGATCGCGTGTGTCCTGGTGGCCGTGCTCGCGGTGGGGTGTGGCAAGTCGAAGTGCGAGACCTACGCGGACATGGAGATCCGCTGCGGCGGGTATCCCAAGAGCGAAGAGGACATCACCCGCAAGCTCGCCCAGGGCATGTGCGCGACCACCGGCTCGACGGAGCCGGGGCTGCGCGAGATCTCGGAGCGGATCGAGCGCCAGGCCGCGTGCGCCGTGAAGCACGACGGCGATTGCGCGGCGTACAAGGCGTGCTCCGACGCCGCCGAGAGGTAGAGCGCTGAGCTACCATCGGCGCGATGGACAGTAAGCTCGCGCCGATCCAGATCGTGCTCCGCAACCGCGACGAGGATGTCGAGACGCCGTGGGCGTACGACCTCGGCCCGGCCGATGGCCCCGAGGGCAGCCGCCGCGTCCGCCTGGTCAACGTGCCGTTCCTGCACGCCAAGCCGACCTGGGGGGACGTGATCGTGGTGTCGCCGGACGAGGACGGTGCGCTGACGTGGGACGCGAACAGGATCGCGTGGTCGAAGATCGATACGCGGATCGAGGAGGACGGCGGGCGCTACGCGATGATCGTCGACTACGAGCCGGTCGGTGTGTCGGCCGAGGCCGCGTTCGATGCGATCCACGACGCGTGCGCCGACCAGGAGCTGGTCTGCGAGGATGCGTTCGAGCCCCGCGAGGATGCACCGGGCCGCGCGTATCTGGCGGTGCCCAACGAGATCTCGCCCGACGAGGTGATGAAGCTGCTCGCCGAGGCGGATCTGCCGACGCGGGTGACGCAGTTCCATCCGGCGCCGCCGAAGCGGAGCGCGGCGAAGCGGGCCACGGCGAAGAAGGCGCCGGCGAAGAAGGCGCCGACGAAGCAAGCGGCGGCGAAGAAGGCGTCGACGAAGAAGCCCACGGCGAAGAAGGCCACGCCGACCAAGGCCCCCGCGAAGAAGACACCTGCGAAGAAGGCACCCAAGCCGGCAGCGAAGAAGTCGCCGGCGAAGAAGGCCCCCAAGCCGGCAACGAAGAAGCCTCCGGCGAAGAAGGCCGCAGCGAAGGCCCCCGCGAAGAAGGCCACGGCGAAACCGGCAGCCAAGAAGCCGCCAGCCAAGAAGCCGCCAGCCAAGAAGTCCTCCGCACGGAGGTAGTTCGCGAAGGCCCCACGAAGACGCGGGGCAGCGAGCGTGTCGTTCGCAAGGCCCGCGAAGCGGGGGCAACGAGGCGCCGCGAAGGCCCGCGAGCGAGGACGTAGCTCGCCAAGCCTCGGCGCGGCGCCCGCGGAGATCCCGCCCGGGTCGGGCTAGCTCCGCGGGCGGATCGCCGCCGCGAGCTGCTCCGGCAGCTTGCGCTCGGCGAACCGGGCCGCGGCGCGGATCGCGCTGAACATCGCGTTCGCGTCGCTGCGCCCGTGGGCGATCACCGCTGGCCGGGCGACCCCGGCGAGCAGCGCGCCACCGACCTCGGTGTAGTCGATCTTCTTCGCCACGCCGCGCAGCGCGGGCGCGACCAGCGCCGAGCCGAGCCGAGCCAGCGGGGTGCGCTCGAGCTCCTGGCGGACCAGGCCGAACAGCCCCTCGGCGATCCCTTCGCAGGTCTTCAGCACGACGTTGCCGGTGAACCCGTCGGTGGCGATCGCGTCGACCTCGCCGCGGAACAGATCGCTCCCCTCGACGTAGCCGACGTACTGGAACGCGCCGCCGGCGGCCGCCTCGACCAGCAGCTCGTGGGCCTCGCGGGTGAGCGGGGTGCCCTTGCCGGGCTCGGAGCCATTGGACAACAGGCCGAGCCGCGGGCGCTCGCGGCCGTGCACGACGCGATCGTACGCCGCGGCGAGCACGCCGAACTGGGCGAGCGTCGACGGTTTCGGCTCGGTGTTGGCGCCCGCGTCGCAGAGCACGAGCGGGCCGGACGGGGTCGGCAGCACGGTCACGATCGCGGGGCGCTCGACGCCGGGCAGCCGCCCGAGCACGAACACCGCGCACGCGAGCATCGCGCCGCTGTTGCCCGCCGAGACCACGGCATCGCCCTGGCCGGCGGCGACCCGCGCGACCGCGACCCGCATCGACGAGTCGGGCTTGGAGCGAAACGCCTGCGCCGGATGATCGTCCATCGTGACGACCTCGGACGCGTGCACGATCGAGATGCGATCCGCCGGCGCGCGACCAGCCGCTGCGAGCTCGTGCTCGAGGCGGGTGGCGTCGCCGACGAGAGTCACCTCGATCGGGAGCGTGCGTGCTGCGCGCAACGCACCGACCACCTCTGGGCCGGGCGCGCGATCGCTGCCCATGGCATCTACGACGACCTGCAGCACGGCCGTCGAGCCCTCGCTACTCTTCCGCGGCCTTCTTCGCGATGACCGCGTTGCCGTTGTACTGGCCGCAGCTCATACAGACGCGATGAGGGACACGAGGGGCTCCGCAGTTCGCGCAGGCCTGAACCATCGGGCGATTCGCGCCCGACTTCCTCATCCACGCGGACCGCTGCTGTGCTGTGCGGGCTGGGCCGCGACGACGTTTTTGCAGTGCCATGACGTTAACTCCGGGCGGCTTTCTTGCCAGTTCAGGAGGGTATTTTCAAGCCCTTGAGTGCAGCGAGACGCGGATCGATCGGCGGTTCGCAGCTGCAGGTGGCTGTATTTCGGTTGATCCCGCACTGAGCGCACAGGCCACGGCAGGCCTCCGAGCACAGCGGGGCGAACGGGACGGCGAGCACGAACTGCTCGCGGAACAGCGGCTCGAGGTCGACGAATTCGCCGTCGTACGGGAACACGTCGAGATCGCCGTCGGTGACCTCGGCGCCTTCCTCGCCCTCGGCGTCCTCGGCCTCATCCTCGTCGGGGAGCTGCGACTTGGGCATGAACGTGACCCGCAGCTTCTCGTCGATATCGAGCCGCACCGGCTCGACGCAGCGGCTGCACGCGACCACGAGGTGGCCCTTGAACGTGCCCGCGGCGAACACGTTCTCGCCGTCGGCGTAGAGGTCGAGATCGGCCTTGCCCTGCCCCGCCTCGGGATCGACCTCCGGCGCGCCGAGCGCATCGCGCATCGGCAGGCCACGAACCCACTCCCCGACGCGCTCGGCGGACACGTCGAACTGGCGATGCGTCGGGAGGTCCCGAACGAGCACGGCATAGGGTGGGAGCTTGGCCATGGCGAGGAATCGGGGAGTATAGGAATGCGATCCGGAGTGTCAAGCCGTGCCCGTTTTGGGGCACGATCGCAGTGTGCCCCGATCGCGCGCCGCCGCCACCGTCCTCGCGTTGACGCTCGCCACGGCCGGGTGCGGCGAGGACGAGCCCACGCCGATCTCGTTCGGCACCCTGGCGCCGCTCGCCGGCGAATCCGGAAAGGGCGGATTCCGGTTCGGGGTCGCCTCGGCGGCCACGCAGATCGAGGATCAGAACACCGCCACGGACTGGTACCTGTGGACCCGGCCGGTCGCCGAGGGCGGGCTCGGCCGCGGCGCGTTCGTGGGCGACGCGACCGGCGGCTACACCCGAAATCTCGAAGATCTCGGCCTGGTCCGTGGCCTCGGGGTCGATAGCTACCGGTTCTCGATCGAGTGGGCGCGGATCGAGCCGGCGCGCGACCAGATCGACGAGGCGGCGATCGCGCACTACCGCGCGCAGCTCGAGGCGATGCGCGCGATGGGGATCCGTCCGCTGGTCACCCTGCACCACTTCTCGAACCCGGTGTGGGTCGCGGATCCACGCGACACCAGCTGCACCACCGGACCGACCGACGCGAACCTGTGTGGGCTGGGCTCGCCGGGCGGCCCGCAGATCGTCGAGGAGATGGCGGAGCACGCGGCGCTGATCGCCGCGCGGTTCGGCGATCTGGTCGACGAGTGGGGCACGCTCAACGAGCCGATCAACTACCTGCTCGCCGGCTATGGCGTGGGCTCGTTCCCGCCGGGCAAGCTCACGATCACCGACCCGGCGGCGGGGTTCGTGCCGGCGGTGCGCGACTACATTTCGGCGCACGCGGCGATGTACGCCGCGATCAAGGCGAACGACACGGTCGACGCCGACGGCGACGGGCTGCCGGCGGTGGTCGGGCTGTCGCTGTCGGTCGCGGACTGGCAGCCGTCGCGCAGCAACAAGCCCTCGACCGATCCGGAGGACGTGGCGGCGCGCGACCGGCTGGTCTACGTGTTCCACTACCTGTTCGTCGACTCGCTGCGCGCGGGCGCGTTCGACCCGGACTTCGACGGCATCGCCGACGAGCCGCACCCCGAGTGGACCGGCACGCTCGACTGGCTCGGCCTGCAGTACTACTTCCGCGCCGGGGTGACCGGCGCGAGCCAGCTGATCCCGCTGGTGGACCTGACGCCCTGCTTCGGCGGGTTCGATCTCGGCGCCTGCCTGCCGGCGCCGGATCCGACGTACTGCGTGCCGCGCATGGGCTACGAGGGCTGGACCGACGGGATCGGCGACGTGCTGATCGCCTTCGGACGGCGCTACCCGGACGTGCCGCTGGTGGTCAGCGAGGCCGGGATCGCGACCGAGGTCGGGGCGCGGCGCGCCGAGAACATCGTGCGCAACCTCGAGTCGATGGAGCGGGCGCGCGCGGCGGGAGTCGACCTGCGCGGCTACTACCACTGGAGCCTCACCGACAACTTCGAGTGGGCGGAGGGCTTCGGGCCGCGCTTCGGGCTGTTCTCGGTCGACTACGCGACGTTCGCGCGCACGCCGACCCGGGGCGCCGAGCTGCTCGCCGAGATCGCGACGCGGCGCGAGGTCACGGTCGCGCAGCGCACCGAGCTCGGCGGCACCGGCCCGATGACCGCGGAGCCGGGCTTCGCGGTCGACCCGTTCTGCAGCAAGGTGATGGAGTAGAGTCGCGGGATGCGGTCGTCGATCTCGCTGTGCTTCGTGATCCCGGCGGGTCACGGATCGAGATCGGCTGCGTGTCGAAGGTCATCCAGTACGGCCCGCTGGTCACCCGCGCGCACAAGAAGTGCGTCGAGGCCGTCGAGCTGCTGCTGAGCGTGCCCGTGGCGCGGGTCGCGTAGCTACCGCGGCATCGCCGCCGCCAGCGCACGCACCAGCGCGGCGACCCGCTCGGGCGCGCCCTCGACCGCCCCCGCGGCGACCGCGTCGACGAGCGCCGAGCCCACGACCACGCCATCGGCGATCGCGGCGAACCGCTGCGCGTCGGCCGGCGTGCGGATGCCGA
>JBQCJR010000780.1:0-3927 GCA_051952595.1 Kofleriaceae bacterium | reverse complement strand
CCCACATGATCGCGATCCCCGGGACGAGCGTGTACAGCACGACCCACTCGGGCGGGTTCCACAGGAACGTGCGCGCCTGATCGAGCATCGCGCCCCAGGTGTAGTCGACCTGCGGCCCCAGGCCGAGGAACGACAGCGCGGCCTCGACGAGAATCACCCCGCCGAACCCGAACGACATCTGGACGAGCGCCGGGCCCATCAGGTTCGGGATGAGGTGCTTGAACATCACGCGGCGGTTCGACGCGCCGAGCGCGACCGCGGCGGTGATGTAGTCGCGCTCGCGCAGCGCGAGCACCTGGCCGCGCGCCACCCGCGCGTAGCCGACCCAGCCGTTCGCACACAGCGCCGCGATCATCACGCCGATCCCGGGCTGGGCGACGGTGGCGACGATCGCGATGTTGAGCAGGATGCCGGGGAACGCCATCAGCACGTCGACCAGCCGCATCAGCAGCTCGTCGACGATCCCGCCGAACCACCCGGCGATGGTGCCGAGGCACAGCCCGATCGTCGCCGAGATCGCCACGACGATCACGCTCAGCTCGAGCGCGCTGCGCGCGCCCCACAGCAGCTGGCTGAGCGTATCGGTGCCGTTGGCGTCGGTGCCGAGCCAGTGCGCGGCGCTCGAGCCCTGGAACGCGCTCGCGAGGGTGTCGCGGCGCACGCTCAGATCGTAGGGCGCGATCAGCGGGCCGAGCAGCCCGGCGAGCACGAACACCGCGAGCATGACCAGCCCGACCCACGCGCTCGGCGATAACCGGAGCCGCCTCATGCCCGCCGGATCCTCGGATCGGCCAGGCCATAGGCGAGGTCGACCAGCATGTTGACGAGCACGTAGATCACCGCGATCACCAGCACGGTGCCCTGGACCACGGGGTAGTTGCGCTCGAGGATCGCGGTGAGCAGCGTCGAGCCGAGGCCGGGCCGCGAGAACACGTTCTCGACGATGATCGCGCCGGAGAGCAGCGAGCCGAACTGCAGCCCGATGATCGTGATCACCGGCAGGAGCGCGTTGCGCAGCGCGTGGAGCAGGAACACCCGGCCCTCGGTGAGCCCCTTGGCGCGCGCGGTGCGCACGTAGTCCTCGCCGAGCACCTCGACCATCGAGGAGCGGGTCATCCGGGCGAGCATCGCCATCAGGTGGGTGCCGACGGCGAACGCCGGCAGGACCAGCGCGGCGAGCCCGGTCTCGGTCGGGCCGGGGAACCAGCCGAGGATCGAGAAGAACACGAACACGAGCAGCGGCGCGAACATCATCTGGGGGATCGCGATCCCCGAGAGCGAGCTGGTGGTGGCCAGGGTGTCGATCCAGGTACCGCGCCGGATCGCGGCGATGATCCCGAGCGGCAGCGCGAACACCAGCGCGACCAGCATGCCGGCGACCGCGAGCGCCGCGGTGTGTGGGAACGCCTCGCGCAGCCGCGCCGCGACGGTGGGCTTGTTGGCCGGATCCGGGCACTGGTGGCCCAGCGAGCCATCCACCACGTGGCCGAGGAAGCGCAGGAACTGGGCGTGCAGCGGCTGGTCGAGGCCCATACACGCCTCGATCTTCTTGCGCTGCTCCACCGTGGCCTCGCCGCCGGCGAGGTGATCGACCGGATCGCCCGGGACCAGGTGCAGGAATGCGAACACCAGGATCGACACGCCCAGGATCGCGAGCGCCCCCGAGCCGAGGCGTCGCAGCAGGAACGAGCCGATCGACACCCTCCGAGCCTAGCAGCCCCGGCGGACTAGCCGCTCGGGCGCGCCGCGCAGAACTTCGGCGCCTTCTCGTCGACGATCGTGCCCGGGGCGAGCACCGGCTCGCCGCCGTGGGCGCGCATCAGCTCGAGATCGCGGCACTCGTAGCCATCGCGACAGTCATCGTTGCTGTCGCACGTCTTCATGCAGTAGCGAACCTCGGACGAGCGCGGCACGCACCGGCCGACCAGCGAGCACAGCTCGTCGAGCGAGCAGTCATCGGTGCCGTTGCCGCCGACGCGGTCCTCGGTCGTCGGGTCGCACGGCCGGTTGTTGAAGTTGCCGGTGAAGAACCGGATGCACGCGGCCTCTTCGGGGCAGGTGCTGAAGTCGCAGCCCCGGATCGTGCAGTAGCCCTCCTTCGAGGACAGATCGCACTGGCGCTGGCCGTTGGGGTCGCAGTCGGAGCTGACGATGCACTTGTCACCGATCTCCTTGCCGCAACCGGCGAGCATCGCGGCCATCGCAGCCGTCGCGACCAAGAACACCGAGGACCTCATGAGCGCGCGCATCCTAGCGGCCGGTATGACCCCGGGCAAGACGCGGGGGTTGCCTGGTCGAGCGGCGGCGCTGGCATCCCCACATTTTGATCCATGATCAACGATCCCGGCGACTTATCTGCCACAGTGTCCGGCGATGCGAGCGGTGGTCCAGCGAGTGACGCGCGCCAAGGTCACGGTCGGCGACCGAATGACCGGCGAGATCGATCGAGGCCTGCTGGTCCTGCTCGGCGCGGGAGCGGGCGATGGCGACGGCGATCTCGCGTACATCGTCGACAAGATCGCGAACCTCCGCATCTTCTCGGACGAGGCCGGCAAGATGAATCTCTCCGTGCTCGACATCGCGGGCGGCGTGCTGGTCGTGTCGCAGTTCACGCTATTCGGCGATGCGCGGCAGGGCCGGCGGCCGTCGTTCATCGGCGCGCTCGAGCCGGTGGCCGCCCGGGCGTTGTACGAGCGCTCGCTCGACGCGCTGCGCACCGTCGGGGTCGCGCGGGTGGCGGCCGGCGAGTTCGCGGCGGACATGGCGGTCGAGCTGGTCAACGACGGGCCGGTGACGATCCTGCTCGATTCGCGCAAGGGCTTCTAGCAGCCGGGAGGGATCCGGCTTAGCCTCGAACGAGCGCGTCCATGCCATGAAGGTCAGGTTCTGGGGAGTTCGCGGATCGATCCCGGTGCCGGGACGGGCGACCAGCCGGTACGGGGGCAACACGTCGTGCGTCGAGGTGCGACCGCGCGGCGAGGCGCCGATCATCATCGACGCGGGCACCGGATTGCGCCGGCTCGGCAAGTCGTTGATGGAGGAGGCGTTCGGCGAGGGCAAGGGCCAGACCTCGGTGCTGATCAGCCACACCCACTGGGACCACGTCCAGGGGCTGCCGTTCTTCTCGCCGGCGTACCGCGCCGGCAACCAGATCCACATCTTCGCCCGCCAGCGCGATCAGCACCTCGAGGCGGTGTTCTCGCAGCAGAACGACTCGCCGTACTTCCCGGTCCCGCTGTCGGCGATGCAGGCCGACATGCAGTTCCACGAGCTGATCGAGGGCGCGCAGTTCGAGATCGGGCGCGCCAAGGTCTCGTGCACGCGGCTCAATCACCCGTGGGTCGCGATGGCGTACCGGATCGACGTCGATCGCGCGTCGGTCGTCTACTGCGCGGACACCGCGCCGTTCACCGACATCCTGTTCGGCCGCGAGTTCATGGTCACGCCGCCCCGGCTCGACGAGCCGCTGCCGCCCGACGTGATCGCCGAGCTCGATCGGATGCGCGCCGGGGTGGTCGCGCTGGCGCGCGGCGCGGATCTGCTGATCTACGACACCCAGTTCACCTATGACGAGTACCGGCTGCGCCCCCACTGGGGCCACTCGCACCCCGACGACGCGATCCAGATCGCGCGCGACGCCGGGGTGGCGCGGCTGTGCCTGTTCCACCACGCGCCGATGCGCTCCGACGACGACAACGACGCGATCCTCGCGAAGTACCGCGCGGTCGTGCACGCATCGGGCGATCGGTTCGAGCTGCTCAGCGCGTACGAGGGCCTCGAGCTCGCCCTGGGGGACGAATGAAGGTCCGGTTCTGGGGCGTGCGGGGCGCGCTCCCCCCCCCCCGCCCCCCCACCCACCCCACCCCCGGCAACACCACCAGCGTGTCGGTGCATACACGGATCTGCGGCCTGGTGATCATCGACAAG
>JBQCJR010000779.1:0-3342 GCA_051952595.1 Kofleriaceae bacterium | reverse complement strand
GAGTCGTCGCTGGCCGGGTTGCGGTCGAGTGAGTCGTCGCTGGCCGGGTTGCGGTCGAGTGAGTCGTCGCTGGCCGGGTTGCGGTCGAGTGAGTCGTCGCTGGCCGGGTTGCGGTCGAGCGAGTCGTCGCGGGACTACTCGGGGGCGATCGAATCGTCGCTGGGCGATGGTCGGTCGAGCGAATCGTCGACGACCGGGACGCAGTCGAGCGAGTCGTCGCGGGACTACTCGGGGTCGAGCGAGTCGCCGCGGGACTACTCGGGGGCGATCGAATCGTCGAGGACTGGGACGCGGTCGAGCGAGTCGTCGCTGGATGATGGTCGGTCGAGCGAGTCGTCGCTGGGCGATGGTCGGTCGAGCGAGTCGTCGCTGGTAGATGGTCGGTCGAGCGAGTTGTCGCTGGGCGATGGTCGGTCGACCCATTCGTCGGTGGACGACTCGCGGTCGAGCGAATCGTCGCTGGCCGATGCGCGGTCGAGCGCACCGCAGAACGATGCGCGGTCGAGCCAGTCGCGCATCGACGCGCGCGCGAGCACGCCACCCTTCGACGCACCTGCAAATCTGCGTTCCCCGTTCGATCCGTCTGCCGACGACTCGCCGTCGAGCCACTCGATACTCGACTCCGCCACACTGTCGCCCCCGCTGCGGCCGTCCACGCCGCGGCTCGATCCGCCATCGATCGAGCCACTTCCGCGCGCGACGCGCGCGAGCGAGCCGTCGTCCGCGCCGCGGATCGATCTGCTCCCGTTCGAGCCGCCGCCGCCGGCGGCGCGCACGCGCACGGGCGATCTCGAGGTCGCGATGTCGGAGCGGTTCGAGCCGGACGACCTGTGGTCCGATCCGATGATGCTGGCCGAGTTGGTCGATCGCGAGCCGCGCGCCGACGTCGAGGTCGTGTCGCGACCGCCGTCGATCGATGGCGACGAGCTGGACCTGTCGCGCGATCCGCTCGACGACGACCTGCTCCTGGGCGACGACCGGCCGGCGCCGAGCACGGCGGGGCGGCTCGTGGTGATGCAGGAGCTCCCGGACGTGCCGCCGGCGCCGTCGTCCTCGGACGGCCGCGACTTCGCGCGGCAGCTGCGCGCGAAGATGTCGCAGATGGCGCAGCGGCTGTTCCAGGGCGTGGATGCCCCGGCGCCGAAGGCGGCGGACCTGGCGCCGCGCCACGACCACTCGACGGAGATCGATCTCGCCGCGCTCGACAAGGACCTGCCGCTGGGCGGCGGGGTCACCGAGATCGAAGCGCGCGCGGCGGTGCGCCCGCCGGCGGCCCCGGAGCTGCCGACCTCGCCGGGCTCGTGGGACACCCAGATCCGCGAGCGCGGGGTGCCGGAGAGCGGCGAGATCGCGCGCGGGAGCTCGGATGCCGCGATGCTGCTCGCGAAGATGTTCGCCAACAACACGACGGGCCGGATCGCGTTCCGCCGCGATGGCGTCGAGAAGGTCGTGTTCTTCGACCAGGGGCGGCCGGTGTTCGCCTCGTCGAGCGAGGCGCGCGATCGGATGGGCGAGCTGCTGGTCCGCGAGGGCAAGATCACGGCGGCGCAGTACGAGCGGTGCCAGGCGGTGGTCGCGGAGTCGGGCCGCCGGATGGGCGAGATCCTCGTCGACTTCGGCTACCTCAAGCGCCGCGAGCTGCTGCCGGCGGTCCGCCGCCACGTCGAGGACATCGTCTACTCGCTGTTCGGCTGGGACCGGGGCCACTACGCGATCACCGTCGAGCAGGTCCCGTCGGCGGAGCGGATCCGGCTGTCGCGCCACCCGGCGGCGCTGGTGCTCGAGGGGATCCGCCGCAAGCTCGACCGCTCGACGCTCGAGCGGCTGATCGGCCCGCCCTCGACGGTGATCGAGGTCGCGGATCGCGAGCGGCTGGGCGGGATCATCCACCTCGGCGACCTGGCGGGCGAGGAGCGCGCGGCCCTGGCGGCGCTCGATGGCCAGGCGGATCTGCTCGCGGTGGCCCGCACGGCCGGGGTCGACGTCGCCGACGTGTTGCCGCTGGCGTGGGGGCTGTGCGTGCTGGGCCTGGCCACGGCGCGCCGCACGGAGACCGAGGTCCACGAAGAAGGCACGGCGCTGGTCGGCGAGACCGACCTGGCGATCGATCGCGAGCGGGTGCGCGCGCGCTGGCAGCTGGTCACCGAGGCGGACTATTTCGCGTTGCTCGGGGTGCGCCGCGATGCCACGGCGTTCGAGATCCGCCGCGCGTACCAGGCGGCGCGCCGCGACTTCGCGGTGGACTCGTTCCCGGGCGATCTGCGCCGCGAGCTGGCCCAGGAGCTCGATGACATCGCGAACGTGCTCGACGAGGCGTTCCGGGTGCTGCGCGACGATCAGCTGCGATCGACCTACCTCAGCCACCTGATCGACTGATCGGGAGCGCGGTTTTGTACCGCCCGACGCATTGCAGTTCTCGACGGCGGAGGTGATAGATCCTGCCGTGCGCGTCGTCTTCATGGGCTCGCCCGAGTTCGCGGTTCCGTGCCTGCGGGCACTCGCCGGTGCCCACGAGGTGGCGCTGGTGGTGTCCCAGCCCGACAAGCCGGCCGGCCGAGGTGGCCAGCTGACCTCGCCGGCGGTCGCGATCGCCGCGCGCGAGCTGGGGCTGCCGGTGATCCAGCCGCGATCGGCGCGGACCGGCGAGCTGCGCGACGCGCTGGTCGCGACGGGCGCCGAGCTGGCCGTCGTCGTCGCGTACGGCAAGATCCTGCCGCGGCCGGTGCTCGAGGCGCTGCCGCGCGGCTGCATCAACGTGCACGCGTCGCTGCTGCCGAAGTACCGCGGCGCGGCCCCGGTGCAGTGGGCGGTGATCCATGGCGAGGCGGAGACCGGCGTGGCGATCATGCAGCTCGACGAGGGCATGGACACCGGACCGGTGCTGCTCGAGCACCGGGTGGCGGTCGATCCGGACGAGACCTCGGGCGAGCTGCTCGCCCGGCTGGCGCCGATCGGCGCGGCGGCGCTGCTCGACGCGATCGACGCGATCGCGGCGGGAACGGCGCACCCGGTCGCGCAGGACCACGCGCGCGCGACCCACGCGGCGATGCTGACCAAGGCGGACGGTGCGATCGACTTCGCGCAGTCGGCGGCGGTGGTCGCGGCGCGGATCCGCGGCGTCGATCCGTGGCCGGGCGCGCAGGCGATCCTGCGGGGCCAGCTGGTCAAGCTGTTCCGCGCGCGCGGAGACGCCACGTCGCCCTCGGTGGCGCCGGGCGAGGTGCTCGCGATCGACGCGGAGGGGATGCGCGTGGCGTGCGGCCAGGGCACCGTGGTGATTCGCGAGATCCAGGCGCCGGGCCGCAAGCGGATGGCGGCGGCGCAGTTCGCGGCGGGAGATCG
>JBQCJR010000778.1:0-3546 GCA_051952595.1 Kofleriaceae bacterium | reverse complement strand
TACGGCCGAACCGGCGCCTGCGAAGTACGCGGCACACCACGTCAACCAAACGCTGGTGTGCCGCGTCCACTCGCCCGTCATCGGAGGTGACGACACCGGAGCCCATGTCTCGTGGCACCCGCAGCCGATCACGTTGCAGCTGCGCCACTCGCCGCCCGCGGTCGTCCTCCCCTGCGTGTGGAACGTCGAGAGATGTGGGCAGCACGCAAGACTCTTGAGATGACCGCTCACGTCGCGCTCGAGCATCTCGACTTCGTCTGCGCGCAAACGAGCGACGCGGTGCTGACGATCGGACATCAAACATCCTCCCGGCACGGGAGGCCGACGTCGGTCCGATCGAGGTCGTGATGCTCGTCGTCGGTGACGTCGGTCGAGACGTGCGACCCGTTCCACGACCTGATGGTCCGCTCGTCGTACGACTCGGGCCACGCCGAGCCGTGCTTCACGATCTCGATCGCCACCTCCCCGCTCGGCGCCCACACGACGCGCTCGTACACGACGCGCTTCACGCGCGGCTGCTCGACGCGAAACAGGCGGAGTGGACCGCACTTCGGACACACGCCAGGCTCGACCAGGTAGCTCGGCTCCTCCTCCTCGCGAGTACTGCACACCACACAGACCGGGACGTAACCGCCGGAGAACTTGCACTCGAGCTGCGCGGTCGGAGCCTCGGCGCGTTCCCCAACGTCGAGGTCCTCGTCATTATCGATGTACTCGAACGTGCGAGGGGATCCTGGTGCAGCGGCGATCCAGCCCTCGATGCACTGGTCGCAGACCGGGTCCCGAGGATCGGGGACCGGCTCATAGCCGAGCACCACCTTCTTGAGGTCGAACAGGAGGCTACCGTAGTGCCCGTGCACGACCCCGCTCGCGTATCGCGCGGCGCACCCGCTGGCCTGTGATGGCGCGAACGCGTTGGCGAACGCGCGGTCGCACACGGAGCAGGAACACGACTCGGCGTCCATGCAAGATGAACTGCCCCGACGCGCTACCCGCTTCCAGGAATTCGCTACTGGTCGCGACTCACCGGGGCCGGTCCTGGGAGACGTCGGTCGATCTCGTGCAGCACGACCTCGACCAACTCGAGCACCCGGTTTTGCACGACGGCACCTGGGATCCAGGTCTCGGGGTTGCCCGGGTCGTAGTCGCCGTTCGCGATCTCGTCCAGAGAACCCCGCTCGTGCACCAGCAAGATCAGGCTGCTGGTCTTCAGGTGGAAGACGTGATCCTTGAAGGCATCGATCGTCGAGTTCCACTTCTCGTCTGTCACGCTCGGCTCCTCCTCGATTGCTTGGACTTCGCCTCCGCGGCGGTACATCCGTCGCACGGACAGCCCAGTGTGTACCAGGCGACCTTGCCGCGCACGTGCGGCGCCGACGCCAGCACCTTCTCCCGACGACGCTCTATGATCGCCGCGTAGCTCTCGGGGTTCGCGACTCGCCAGCTGCGCGCGACCTGGTCACCGCCGACCTCGCCGTTCCACGAGGTCGATTTCCGCACCTTCCTGGACTGAACGCAACCGCGAAGGGTGCGCCCGCCGCGAAGAAGGCTCACCCGTGAGGATGAATTCGCTCAACGTTGCACCTGGTAGCCGTACTGGATCGACTCCGATATGGCGACTTCAACGTGAGCGTGATCGATGTAGACCGTGCTGAGCATCTCGATTGTGGCGCGGTACCGGGACACAAACGACGACCGGGACGCGTACGGGAATCGAAGGATCTGCACCTCGATGTCGAGCCCCAACGCCTCGATCATCTCCCGCGCCACGCCCGCGGCGTGCCTCGAGATAGACGGGCTCGAGTACGTACCCACGATGGTCAGCGTACGGTCGCCGCGCTCGACACACGCGGCGATCGCATGGAGCAGGTCGCGCGTCGTTCGCCCACACCGGCGCGGGCAGTCAGCCCAGCCGACGCGAGCCGCGAGCACGAGTGCAAGCGCGCGTGAGTCACGCACCACCTCGCCGAAGTGGCGCAGGCCGAGCCGCCGACGAAAGGTCTCGGCGAGGCCGGTGAGTTGGTTCGCGCGGTAGTCGACCTCGAACAGCCCGCACGAGCACTGCTCGTAACCATCGTCACGCCGTATCCACACGTGTGGGTGTGCGACATCGCCGTGCTCGAACGGCAGCAGGTCGGGCAGCCGGCACCACAGCTCGGCGAGCGCGAGGCAGAACACCTCGACCGCGATCACCTCCTCATCGGAGTGATCAGGCGAGGAGCGCGCCGTGCTGGTCCGATCCTCGCTCACTCGCGAGCTTTCGACACCTTCTGCACCGCATACCAGGAGAAGCGATCTCGGAAGATCACGTCACCCGCAAACCAGACACAACACACCTTCTCTGGGGGATCCCACTCCAAACACATGACCATCTCGATGGTCATCTCCGGCCCGCCGGATTTCAGCTGGACCACATCGCCGGCCTGGAACTTTTGGATCGACTTCGGCTCCATAGTCGATGGAACCCTCTGATTCTCGCGAGCGCTTCCAGATATCGCTACCGGAGCAGCACCAGCGATCGGGCCGCGCGCGTCACCGCGGTGTACAGGTGGCGCGCCGCGTGCTCCCCGAACACCCGAGACTCGTCGAGCACGCACACGCGATCCCACTGCGAGCCCTGCCCCTTGTGGACCGTCATCGCGTACGCGTAGTCGAACTCCTGGTGCTCGCGCAGCAGGATCCACGGCAGTCGCCGGATCTCGTCCTCCTCGCCCAGGAAGTAGTGCGGGTGGGCCGTCGTCCGCATGCTCGAGGGTCCACCGAGCCCCGCGTCGAGAGACTCGAGCTCGAGCGTCACGTGCGACTCGCGGTTCCGGCGCCTCCCGCTCCCCGACGAGACTACCTGCCACTGTCCGCCGTTGATCAGCCCTCGATCGTGGTTGTTGCGCAGACAGACGACCTTGTCGCCCGCTACGGGGAGCTTGTTGGTCACTCCGACGGCGTTCCTGACCCACTGGTTGAGGTCCCGCCGCGCGCGGTTGGTGCCCACGAGCACCTGATCCACGTCCGGGATGATCGACATCGGGTCCGCGGATGCCGCCGACAGGACCTGGACATCCGAACCATACGCGCCCGGCCGACCGTCGACGCCGCGACCCTCGCGCACGTCGGTCGCGAGGCGCAGGATCCCCGACTCCCTGGCCTGCCGGTGCACCTCCGTGAGGAGCCACGTCGGCTCGAGCGACGAGAACGCGCCCTGCCCGCTCACCGGAGGGAGCTGGAACGGGTCTCCGAGCACCAGCACCTTGATCCCGAACGACAGCAGGTCGCGCGCCGTACGCTCGTCGATCATGCTGCACTCGTCAGCCACGACCACATCGACGAGTCCAGAGGCGAGCTCGCCCTCCTGGCAGAGTTCGAACGCGACGCCGCGGACACCAGACGCGTCGAGGACCTCGCGCGGGCGGTAGATCAGGCGGTGGATGGTGCTCGCGCCCGCGCAGCCCTTCTCTCGCAGCACCAGCGCGGCCTTGCCCGTGTAGGCGCAGAACCTGGCCGAGTATCCCTCGACCAAGTGCTGCGCGAGCGTCGTCTTGCCGGTGCCCG
>JBQCJR010000777.1:0-3645 GCA_051952595.1 Kofleriaceae bacterium | reverse complement strand
GAGCCGGTCGCGCGCGCGCTCGCCCCGGATCCCGCGTCGCGGTTCGAGAGCGCGCGCGAGCTGTGCGACGCGCTGCGTGCCGTCATCTGCCCGTCCGGTGCGGGCGTCGAGCTCGATGTGGTGGCGCTCTACGCCGAGGGCGCCTCCGACGTGGTGGCGCGGTGCGCCGAGATCGCGCAGCGCGCCCGCATGGCGATCGCGCTGTCCGCACCCGATAGCGTGCTCGCTGTCGCGCCGCGCGATCGTATCGAGATCGCGAAACTAAAGATGGAATTGTCCAGTCTCGGACTCGCTGCCAGGATCGCGCTGGGCACGAGTCGCGCGACGATCGAGGGCTCGACGGTCGATGGACCGGCGCTCGATGTGGAAGGGTGGGCGCCGTATCCACTGTCGGACGGATTGTGGGTCGCTGACGGCGTGTGACCTACTTATGCTGAAGTTTTAACCACTTGCGCGACCAATCGAGACCGATCAACCTGTCTGAGGGTTGTTCGACGGGAGGTATCGATGAGATCGGGAGTCGCTATTGCTGTTCCTCTTCTCTTTGTTTTCGCCTGTGCCGAGCACGGAGATGACGAGCTCACCGAAGGCGAGACGTCATCGGCGATCGTCACACACAACCGACTCGCGGCGAACCGACTCGCGGCGAACCGACTCGCGGCGAACCGGCTCGCGGCGAACCGGCTCGCCGCGAATCGCCTCGAGCTCAACGTCAACGATGCGCGCGAGCTGCTGCGGACGCCGGAGGGTCGCGAGGTGCTCGGCTTCATCGTCAGCTGCGCGGTGAAGGAGGGCGATACGCTGGTCGCGCAGTTCGAGGGCAACACCTACGAGTTCCCCGGCGAGATCGGCCTGGCGAACGACTGGACGCACCACCGGCTCAACAGCGAGGGCCAGGGCTGGGTCAGCGCGTGTCTGTTCGCGCGCGTCAACGCGAACGACGTCGTGCTGCCGGTCTCGATGCGCGGCCCGCACCGCCAGCTCACCGCCACCGCCGAGGAGAAGGCCGGCTGGTCGCTCCAGGAGGGCGCGTTCTACGGCAACTACTTCACGCCCGCGAGCGAGCCGATCGAGTGGATCGCGTGCCGCGGCGAGGCGCAGGCCGCCGGCGAGATCGGTGGGCTCGTCGATCGCGATTGCGCCGAGCCGGATCCGGCGAACCCCGGCAAGACGCTGTGTGGCTTCACGTACGCCGGCGACTGCGGCGACTTCGCCGAGGAGTGGGCGTGCAAGTCGTACTCGGAGCGCGGCACCTACTACACCCAGTGCTACGACGAGGCGCAGTTCGAGGAAGACGAGGACCACGGCCACCACGGGTGTCGCGATCACCGCGGCAAGCACCACCACCACAAGCGCTCGACCAAGTACCGCCAGGTGATCACCACCTGGGTCACGCCGGGCTAGCTCCGCTAGTCGCGGTGCAGGATCGTCGAGTCGTTGCCGACGATCCACAACTCCGAGCCCGCGCCGGTCACCGACCACAGCGTCGAGCTGACGCCGGGCACCTGCTCGAAGCTCCACGCCGAGCCGTTCCAGTGGCCGACCTTGCTCTGCGCCACCGCCCAGATGTCGGTCGGCGATACCGCGTGCAGTCCCTGGATCACCGAGGTGCCGGTCGAGTGCGACGTCCAGGTGGTGCCGTTCCAGCGCCGCGCGGTGAGCGCCTGGGTGGCCCAGACGTCGGTGGGTGACACCGCGCGCAGCGCGAAGTACGTCCCGCCGGTGCTCGGCAGCGTCGTCCACGCGCTCGTGTAGTGATAGAGATTCGCGCTCTCGCCGGTCGCCCACACATCGGCCGGGCCGGTGCCCGAGACCGCGATCAGGCTGCCGGCGCGCCCGGTCGTCGACCACGTCGCGCCATTCCAGTGCAGGATCGTGCTCGGCCCGACCACCCACACGTCGGTCGCGCTCGTGCCCCACACCCCCGCGAGATCCACCGTGGCGCCCGAGGCGACCGGTCTCCACCCGGCGCCGTCGAACGCCAGGATCGTCCCGGCCTCGCCGACCGCCCACGCCCGGGTGCTGCTCGCCGCCCACACGCCGCGCAGCTTGCGGGTCGTGCCGCTCGCCATCGCCGTCCACGCCCCGGCGCGGCGGCGCAGGATCGTGCCGGCGTCGCCGACCGCAAACACGTCATCCGCGGACACCGCGAACACGCTGTGGAGCAGGGTGCCCTGCACCGGCGAGCTCTCCCGACACCACGTGGGGCATAGCCGGCCGTCGGGAGGTGGGCCGTCCGGAGTCTCGCCGTCGGGCGCGTCGGCGTCGATCTGCGCGTCGTCGCCGGGCGGGCCATCCGGCCCCGCGCCGTCGGGGGATCCCGGTTCGTTGGAACCTCCGCAGGCGACGAGCACGAGAGCGGTCACCCAACAGCGCATCCCTCGACGATATCAGAAGCGTCACCACGCAGGGGCCACGCGGCGGGTGGAAGCCGGGGCAGGGCGCGCGTGTTAGGCTGTCACGAAGTGAGCATCACGAAGCGCATCCTCGAGGGAGCGCAGTCCGGGCTGTCGCGGCTGACCTCGCTGGTGATCGTCGACGACGAGCCGCTGAGCCACGTCGAGAGCGCGGCCCTCCAGGCCGAGCTGACCGCCCGCAAGGCGGCCCGCGAGCGCGCCGCCCGGTCGCCGCTCGACAACCCGCTCGCCAAGCTCGCCACCTCCGAGACCTCCGCCCGCAACGCGCGGGATCGCGCCGCCCGCGATCGCGCGGCGCGGGTCCACCGCGAGCGCGACGAGCGCGCGGCGCGCCAGAAGGCGGCGGCCGACGAGGCGTTCCGCCGCATGAAGGAGCAGGCGGCGCGCGGCGGCGGGACGTGGAGCTCCACATCCTCCACGTCGTCATCGACCTCCGGCGCATCGAGCTCGTCGCGCGGAGGCGGCCGCCCGCCGCGCCCCGGCAGCAGCGAGGCGCAGCTGGCCGAGTGGTACAAGGTCCTCAACCTCCAGATCGGCGCCGATATGGCCCAGATCAAGACCTCGTACCGCCAGCTGATGCGCAAGTACCACCCGGACATGCACGCCGGGAACCCGCAGAAGCAGAAGGCCGCGACCGAGCTGTCGATGCGCGTGACCACCGCCTACAACGCCCTCGTGGCGCACCTCGAGAAGCAGTAGCCGGCCGCCGGCCGCGCAAGCCCCGGCGCGCCAATTTCGCGCATCCAGCCGCATCCCGGATTCATCCGGTGGTGACGTTCGTCGGCCCGCTCGACGATTGTTACGTGGCGCGTCTGTCGAGCGGAAAGCCGGGGAACTCCCGATCGTCGGCCCGAGATGCGCCCGGCGTCGCGGTGGTGCTCAACCGGTTGGCCAAGCGCGTGCGCGCGCTGCGCGCCGAGCGCGGGCTGACCCAGGAAGCGGCGGCCGAGCGTGCGAAGCTCGACGAGAAGCACTGGCAGGACATCGAGGGCGCGCGGACCAATCCAACGGTCGCGACGCTGGTCGGGATCGCCCGGGCGCTCGGCGTGAGCCTGCCCGAGCTGTTCGAGCGCTAGCTCGGTCGGGCCGTCCCGGCGACGCGCTAGCAGGCTGCTGAGAAACCCGAGTCTGGGATCGACTCGGTGATCCGGTCCGGATAGGGTCGGAAGCATGCGTGGCTCCGACGACAAGCAGGCCTCGATGTTCTCGGTCGTGTCCCCGGAGCGCC
>JBQCJR010000776.1:0-13154 GCA_051952595.1 Kofleriaceae bacterium | reverse complement strand
TGCGCCGCCCGGTGCTGGAGCTCGCCGGCCAGCTCGGGCGCCTGATCTCGACCCTCGCCGAGCGCGGCCGGCGCTTCCGCGATCTGGTCATGCCGATCTACACCCACTTCCAGGCCGCGCTGCCGGTCAGCCTCGGGCACTACCTGGCCGGCGTCGCCTGCGCGCTCGCCCGCGACCTCGATGCCCTCGTGGCCGCCGCCAGCTCGCTCGATCGCTGCCCGCTCGGCGCCGGCGCGGTCGGCGGGACGTCCCTGCCCATCCAGCCCACGCGCACCGCCCGGCTCCTCGGCTTCGCGGAGCCGGTGCCCAGCTCGATCGACGCCGTCGCGTCGCGCGATCTCGCGCTGCGGCTCGTCGCGGCCGCCGCCGTCCTCGGCGTGACCCTGAGCCGGGTCGCCGCCGATCTGCTGCTGTGGACCACCGCCGAGTTCGGCTTCCTGCAGCTCCCTGACGAGCTTGTCGGCTCCAGCTCGATGATGCCGCAAAAGCGCAACCCGTTCCTGCTCGAGCACGTCGCCGGGCGCGCCAGCTCGCCGCTCGGCGCGTTCACCGCCGCGTGCACCGCGATGCACGGCGCGCCGTTCAGTAACTCGATCGCCGTCGGCACCGAGGCGATGCGGCCGCTATGGTCGACCCTGCGGGACACCTCCGAGGCCGTCGTCCTGCTGCGCGCGGTGATCGAGGGCATGGCGCCCGACGAACAAGCGATGGCGCGGCGCGCCCGCGAGGGCTACGTCTGCGCCACCCGGCTCGCCGAGTGGCTCGTGGTGCAACGCGGCCTGCCGTTCCGGGCTGCCCACCACGCCGTCGGCGAGCTGATCAACCAGGCCATCGCCGAGGGCGTCCCGCTGACCGAGATCGCCGCGCGCGCTTTCGGAGATCCCGTGCTCGAGGCCCAGCTCGATCCGCAGGAGGCGCGCCGCGCCGCGCGCTACGGCGGCGGCCCCGGCGCCGAGCTCGACGCCACGCTCGAGCACGCGGAGCGTGCCGTCGCGAGCGCCCGCTCGTGGCGGGAGGCGCGAGAGCACGAGTGGCAGCAGGCGACCCAACACCTCAACGCCGAGACCGATCGGTGCATGGCCGGCGCAGCCCGGCCGTAGACGCAAGGAGGACGATCATGATCGCAGCCCCGAGATCACAGGAGCCCATCGACGCGCGGATCCCGTTCGCGACCAGCATCGCCGTGCAGGAGAGCCTGCCGCTCGACGAGGCCATCGCGTTCGCCGTGGAGAACCGGTGCAACCGGTTCTACATCGAGGGCGCATACCGGAGCGATGGCTACGCGGCTTGGACTCCCGAGCGCGTGGCGCACTACCGCGCCATCCTCCGCGACCGCGGGCTGCGGCCGATCTTCCACGGCAACTACAAGCTGCCGCTGTCGCACGAGGACGAGGCCGTCCGGCAGGCCACCGTGCGCTCGGTCATGAAGGAGATCGATATCGCCGCCGCGCTCGGCGCGTCCGTCATCGTCCACGGCTCGTGCATCTTCACGCACCGCAAACCCGCGCAGGCCCGCCTCGAGGCCATCGACGCGTTCGCGCGCTCGGTCGCGGCGCTGCAGGCCTACGCCGAGCCGCTCGGGGTCGAGCTGTGGCTCGAGAACCTCGAGAACTACAAGGACCGGCACCCGTTTCATACCGTGTTCTCGCAGCGCTCCGAGTACGCGCACGTCCTCGAGCGCGTGCCCGGCGTGCGGTTCATCCTCGACGTCGGGCACGAGAACGTCGGCAGCGGCGATCCCGTCGGCGTGTTCGAGCAGTTCGCCGACCGCATCGTCGCGCTCGACGTGAACGACAACCGCGGCGAGCACGACACCCACTCCGGACTCGGCAAGGGCACCGTGGACTTCCGCGCGCTCATGCTGGCCGTCGTACGACGCGGGTGGTCTGGCCATATCACCGTCGAGACCCGCGGCTCGACGCTCGCCGCCGATCTGGCGCACCTCGCGGCCGCCTACCAGCACCGCGCCGAGGCCGCCGGCGCCGCCGGCGCCGCGGACTAGCGAGCGGCCATGGATCTGGATCTGATCTCCCGCGCCGAGGGAGTGATCGCGCGCGCCGCCACCGAGACGCCGCTCGTCTCGAGCGCGGACCTCGACGCCCGGACCCGCGCGCGCGTGCTGCTGAAGCCCGAGTCGCTGCAGCGCACCGGCTCGTTCAAGTTCCGCGCCGCGTACTTCAGGCTGTCCGAGCTCTCCGCCGACGAGCGCAGCCGCGGCGTCATCACCTACTCGTCCGGGAACTTCGGCAAAGCCGTCGCCGCCGCCGGGGCGCTGCTCGGGGTGCGCACCACGATCGTCGTGCCGATCGACGCGCCCGCCACGAAGGTCGGTGGCGCGCGCTCTCTCGGCGCGGAGATCGTCGTCTCGGACCACGGGCAGGAGAACCGCGAAGCTGCGGCCGCCCGGCTCGCCGAGCAAGTCGCCACGCGGACCGGCGCCGTCCTCCTGCATCCCTTCGAGGACGCGCGCCTGCTCGCCGGCCACGCCGCGCTGATCCGCGAGCTCCTCGGGCAGGCCCGCGCGCTCGGCGCAGATCTCGATGTGATCGTCGTGCCGTGCGGAGGCGGCGGCCTGTGCGCGGCTTGCTGCCTCGCGCTGCGCGGCGCGTCCCGCGCGCCCCGGATCGTCGCCGTCGAGCCCGAGGGCTACCACGGCCTGGCGCTCTCGCTCGCCGCCGGCGCGCGACGGCCGGCACCCGGCGGCGCGCCCTCCCTGTGCGACGCGCTGCAGGCCCCGTCGCCCGGCCATCTCGCGTTCGCCGCCATCGCGGGCATGGACGTGGTCACCGCGGCCGTCTCGGACGACCAGGTTGCGGCGGCGCTGCGGTACGCGGCCGAGACCCTCAAGCTCGTGATCGAGCCCAGCGCCGCCGCCGCGCTCGCGGCCCTGCTCGAGGGCAAGCTCGACGCCGAGGGCAAGACCATCGCGCTGGTCCTGACCGGGGGCAACGTCGATCCCTCGCTGCTGGCGAGGCTCGTCGCCGGTGGAAATCGCTGAGCATGTCCACCGCGGCAACGGGGGCGCGTGGTCCCGCGGGGCTCGTGACCGCGGCCGTGTTCCTGGTCACCTTCGCGGTGAACCTCCAGATGCCGCTCTACCGGGTCTACGCGCAGGCCGCGCACTACGGTAACGGCCCCACCGCGGTGGTGTTCGCCTGCTACGTCGCCGGGCTGCTCCCCACGCTGATCTTCCTGGGCGGCGCCTCCGATCGGATCGGCCGCAAGCCGATCGTGCTGCTCGGCATGTCGGCCGCGGCGCTGGCGACGCTCCTCGTGATCCAGTTCCCGAATGTCCAGGTCGTTCTCGTCGCGCGGATCCTCCAGGGCCTCGGCGTCGGGATCACCGTCGGCAGCGCCACCGCGTACCTCACCGAGCTGCTCGGCGGTGACGCGCTGCGCGCCTCCAAGCTCGTTGCCGTCGCCACCGCGCTCGGCTTCGGCGGCGGCGCCCTGCTGACCACCGTGGCCCTGCTGTCCGGACCGACGCTCGAACCATGGAGCTACCCCGCCACGCTCGCCGCCATCCTCGGGTGCCTCGTCGCCGTCGCCATCGCGTGCCCCGCGCTGCCGCCCATCGGTGGCAGCCTGCTGCGGCTCCCCTACTTCCCTCCGAGCGCCGTGAGCGCGGGGCTCGCCATCGCCGTGGCGTGGGCCGTCTCCGGGCTCGTCGTCGGCGTGATCCCCGGCCAGCTCGCCGAGCACGGGCTCAGCGCCTGGGCCGGGCCCGTGCTGTTCCTCATCAACGGCGCCGGCGCGCTCGCGCAGCCCCGCGCGCGGCGGATGCCCCCGCGGCGCGCGATCCGCGTC
Organism: Kofleriaceae bacterium; assembly: GCA_051952595.1. Lineage (GTDB taxonomy): Bacteria > Myxococcota_A > Polyangia > Haliangiales > Haliangiaceae > JABFXX01. The sequence goes on along the minus strand of JBQCJR010000776.1, from coordinate 9,347 downwards.
GGGCTGCAGCTCATCCCCGCCGGCTACTTCCTCGTCATCGGCGGCGCCGAGCTCCACGCGCTCCCCCTCGTGCTCCTCGGCGCCTGCCTCGCCGGGACCGGCTGCTACGGTTTCACGTACCTGGGCGGGCTCGCCCACGTCGCCGAGCTCGCCGGCGCCCAGCGCGCTCGGGGCGTGGCCGGGTACTTCTTGTTCGCCTACGTCGGCTTCGGCGCCCCCAGCGTACTGATCGGCTTCGCCGCCGACACCCTCGGCCTCACCTCGGCGCTGGCGCTTTTTGGCCTGGTCGCGCTCGCCGTGGTCCTCTACCTATCGTTCAGCCGAGGCCGGCACTCTCTCCGTCTCTCCGCCCCCGACCGCTGAAGCAAGCGTCCTCGAGCATCCTCGCAAGCCGGAGCTCGTGCAGTATGGGTGGCCGTGATGACGGAGTCGATGCCATGACGAGACCCAGCACGCTTCATCTCCTTGTCGGGCCTGTTGGCGCGGGGAAGACAACCTATGGACAACGGTATGCGACTCGTACCACCAGCGTGTTCCTCGATCTCGACACGTGGATGATCCGTCTCTTTGGCGCCGACCCGCGACCGCAAGAGAACCTCATCGCGTGGTACCTGGAGCGCCGAGAGCGCTGCCGTGGTCTCCTTTGGGATGTAACGCTCGACGTGCTGCGCGGCGGGGTGGACGTTGTCCTCGAGTGTGGTCTGGTCACGACTGCTGACCGCGAGGCATTCTACGAAAGCGCGCGCGCTGAGGATGTCCGATTGCTCGTCTACCTCCTCGACGCACCACGAGACGTCCGTCGTGAACGGGTCCTGCAGCGCAACCATTCCCCCGGGCCGTTCACCCAGATCGTCCCGCTCGAGTTCTTCGAGCGCGCCTCCGATACCTGGCAACCGCCGTCAGAATCGGAACGCGCAACGTGGGGCATCATCGACGTGTGACGTGGCGGATGGATGTCCCCTCGCGCCTTCCAGGCTCACGGGCCGCCTTCACGGCATGAACGCGAACGAAGCGCTAACTCCGCACACGCCGCGACGTTCTCGACGGGTCCGATCCATTGGCGACCATTCGTGAGGTCGATCCACTTCGAGGTTCTTCGTGCCGTGACGCTCGCCGCACCCTCGCTCGAATCACCTGGGCACGCGGGGGACGTCTCACTACAGTGGCGCCTCATGCGCGTAGCTCTCGTAGTGTCCTTGTTCGCCACGGCGTGCGGCGACGACGGCATCCATCATCTGCCCGACGCACCTCCGGCGCCCGATGCGCCCCAGGGCGCCGTGACGCTGACGATCACCCGCGGCCGAGCGCCGCGGCCCGGGATCGAGGTCCACTTCCAGAACGCCGATTCGTCGCTGGTCTCGACCGTGCGCACCGACGAGAACGGCGTCGCGACCGCCGAAATGGTGGCGGGAGGTTACGTCACTGCCGTGTCGCCGTTCGACGAGCCCGGACAGGCGGATCCGGTGCTGTTCAGCTATGCCGGCGTCCAGCCCGGCGACGCGCTGAAGCTGCAGGCGGCGCGCGACCCCGAGCTGATCGAGGTCAACGTGCGGCTGCAGCGCACCTCGGGCGGAGCGGGGTACGTGCTGCACACGTCATGCAACAACGTCCGGTACGACTTCCCCGACAACGCCGGGTCAGCCAACCCGCTGGGCGGCCGGATCCAGATCCCCGGATGTCCGACCACGGACATGCTGGTCGAGGCCTACGGTGCCGACGGAATCCCGACTCGCTATATGTACGCCTCGGACGTCCCGCTGGTGGCTGGCGAGTGGGCCAATCCCTGGAAGGGGGATTACCTCGCTATGTCGGACGTGACCTACACGTACCAGCATCTACCCGAGGGGCTGGGGGACGTGTTCGCGATCACGTCGCTGATGGACGACACCGGGATGTCGCGGGTCCGCCTGCTCGTCGTCCCGGCCGAGAACCGCACAGCGGTCACGACCGAGAAGCGGCCGAAGGTCTCCGGCGTGCGGCAGCTGGTCACCTCGGAGATCATCACCGGCGGGGTCGGCATTCACTACATCGATGATTGGGGCCCGGTGGACGACTACACGCTCGACGTCGACGACGCGCTGCTGCGCGAGTACGCGACGCCCCCGCTGTTCGACGCCACCTCGCGCACCCTCTCATGGTCGACCTTGCCGAGCGGCCTGGCGCCGGACCTGGCGAACGCGCGACTCCGGTTCTCCCGCAGCGCAACCGAGGCGTGGCGCTGGATCATCCTCTCGCCGCTCGGAACCACCGACGAGGTGAAGTTCCCGGTGTTGCCCGGCGATGCGCAGGCGTTCAATCCGATCGAGAGCGACGCGGTCGACTACGAGGTCCTGACGACCGCGAAGGTCCCGGGTGGCTACGATGCGGCTCGCCCGGTGTACTTCAGCGATCGCATCACCGGGGTGATGCGCCCGGCGAGCGGACGGATCGTGCGCCAGAGCCTCGAGTTGACCCTGGCGACGCGGGCGGGACGCACGTGGGACTGGCCGGGGATGTCCGCGCCGATGCGCGCACGTTAGTGCACCGCTCCTGATACCCGATCAAGCATTCGGCGGTGCGAGCAGATGATCGCGCGCGCTGGCTTGGTCCATCCGAACGCGGTCGGATTTCGATTCCAGGCGCGCATGTACGCGGCGATGTGTTCACGCCGCGCGCTTGAACGGAAAGGTCGTCGCGCTCAGCAACTGCTTGCCGCGGATCCCGAAGAAGCCCTCGACCTGGTTGAGCCAGGAGGCGCTGGTCGTGCGTGACCTTGCCGGGTACCGGTCGCCATCGACCACGAACCGGGCGACCTGACGTATTCAGTACCCACCGAGGTGCCTGGGCATCATCAAGGGCATGATCGTCGCCGGGCGCAAGCCGCTGGCCGAGAGCAGAAAGCTGCTGCTTGAGGTCCCAGCCGTCGGCCTCATCTGGTAGCCTGGGGGTTCTCGTTTAGAGGCTCGCGCGCGAAGCGCGGCCGAAATCTTGGGCGCGATGGCTGAGCGTGCGATCAGGTCGCATCGACACCCGCCGAAGGATGCGCTTCATCACCGAGTGATACCCGATGCCGCTTGACCGCTGGGCCAGCGGGAGCGAGCGTGGGCGCTCGGGCGGCGGGTGTGCCGGACTCGACGGAGGAGTGATGCGAGTGAGTCGGTCGAGCCGAAGCATACGACGGCCTTTCCAGGACCCAAATGGCCAAGGGCCGACCGCCCATGGCCCGACAGATCGGAGATCGACCAACTCGTTGCCAGGGCTTCGGGAGGAAGAAACCTCAGGGTCAGAAGTGTTACGTTCCAGTCGCTGTGCCGCGTCAACGTGACACGGCACAGATTGTTCAGTCAAATCAACCCTATCCATGGTTCGCGTTCAACGAACTGCGAGCGTACTTCCGTGAATGATCTGATTGACTTGCGTGACAACATGCCGGTCGATTCTCGTGTCATGGTCCACGTGTGGAACCCGTCGTGACGCAACGACCGCAATATGATCGACAGCCTCTGGTCGAGGCAATCTTCGAACTCTATGTGAGCGATGATCAAGCTCAAGTGGCGGAGGTTGCACGCGACGATGCGGCTCTCGAGCGCATTGCTCAGAATTTCCCCGAGTACAGATTCAACGAGGAACATCTGAAGGATTTCGGGATCCGCGTCGAAGCGGAACCCAATGGATCCGTGAGGCGATCGAGCCGGGAGCCCCGCGAACGAGTGCGGCGATGGAACGAAGAGCGGACAAGCGCAATCCAGGTGGGCTCACATATGTGCGCGCACAACATCCTTGGCCGCGCTTACACCGGCTTCGAGAACCACCTCCCAACAGTTTCACTTCTGATTGAGAGTTATCTTCGGGAAGCGCATCCGACCACATTAGCGTGGATTGGCCAGCGATACATCAACTCGATCAAGCTTCCTGTGGAAGATCAACAGGTGGCCTCCTACTTCGAAATCTACCCCAAGCTTCCTGCGGTCCTGGCCGGACATCGTCCGATATCGGTTCAGATCCAAACGGCAGACATCAAGTATGGGCAGGTCTTTGTGAACCTGTTCCTGCAGGAGAAGGATGCCGAGTTTGCCACGTACGTGCTGGATATCTACGCACGTTCACACCAAAACCCGCCGAGCGAAACAGACGTTCTCTTGCAATGGCACAAGGACGCACATCAAGGCGTGCGAGACGCTTTCGAGCTGAGCATCTCCAAGCGAAGCAAGACTGAGATCTTCAAGGAGCGGCAATGAGCCAAGGAGCGGCGACGATGGCCCAGGTAATCGAGATCCCACCCGAGAACACCTCAACCAAGAGAGTGGGTGGCATTGATTCACCCTTCAGCAACGATGCTGCAATGCTGAGTTCTGCGTCACAATTCACGCCGACGCCGATGGCTCACTTTGTTGAGGTGGTGATGCCGGATTGGCGCGGTCCAAGCTTCAACGACCTCGCGCGTACCGATCCAAAGCGTCTACTGAAGCTGATCAGCGGCAATCGACTCGCGTTTCACGATCTTACATTCGCAGCAGAGGCCGCGGGCAAGATCGCACAAGCAGATGACGAGGTCGTTCACGTGCTCTTGCCGCTGCTTGAGCATCGCTCCCCTCTCGTACGAGAGGGGGCAATTTATGGGCTCAGCCCATTCGCTACCAGCAGGCAGTGGGTAATGATGCGACTCGAATGCATTGCAGCTAAAGACCCAAGCCCTGGAGTTAGAGAAGCTGCACGTGAGGCACTTTACGAATAGGCACGATGCTCGCGCTCCGCATTGCGAGGCGGCGAACGGCCTGGGAATCAAGCCCGCTCGACGAAATCATTAAGACCGAGTTCTCCATGAAGGGAGAACTCGAGTTGAATATGTCTGTCTACTTGATCGACGCCAATGATCTCGTGCGCGCCGTCGCCGAACATAGCGCAGGGTTCGATGTGGGGCCGCGCGGTTTCCCGAACCTAGATCTCAATACCGATCGCGCACTGGTCGAAACGCCTGGCACGACGGGGTTTGAGTTTACCACAAACCGCCATCGCGAACTTCGTTTCGAAGACGAGGCCGACCTTCGAAAGTTCCTCTCGGAGACCATTCTGCCGCATTGCCGGGAGAGGACGCACATTGCAACAAGAACGCAGGTCAAGGACTACGCACGCTCAAGAAATGCGGTGAGGGATCCAGAGTGGGAAAGGCACACGACCTGGCCCTGATCGGTTTCTGTCGGTTTCTGTGTGGCCAGCTGTCCGCCGCCGCAATACACCCAGGGGATCCCATCTCGGCAGCTGCAGCGGGGCAAGTCACTTGCTTATGTGAAATTCTTGACGAGAGCACGGTTCGTGCTCCATCCCAGCACGAATCCGTTCTTCCGCAGGAGTGCAGATTGCTCGAGGTGACGACCGCGATTCGATCATCGCGATGCCGGCTGCTTCGTCAAGGCGGCAGGAGAGCGCGCCGACCTCAAGCTCGGCTCGAAGTAACCTCGGTCACTGAGGGCTGAACACATGGGTGGCTCAGGTTGGGGTGGCGTTTCGGATCAACTCTTGTGGCGCTTGACACCCGGTCGCGCCGTGCCTCCAGGCTGGGGCATCGCACGCCCCGCTCTTGCCGGCGCGCGGCCGTGCTCGCCACTGCCACCTGCAAGCTGATCGAGGGCATCTTCAAGTGCATTGACCAGTACGAAACGGAGGTGAACGGCATGTGCACGGCTATCGCGATGCGCGAGGCGGACTTGACGCCGTCCTCACCTATCTGGCAGGGATCATCTGCACGCCGGCGCGTTGCGAGGAACTCGCGGCGGCGCAAAACCTGCGAGTTCAGACGAGTTGCAGCGAGCGTGGGCCGCGGTCGTGACCGCTGACGACGAGATCAGCCGAAATTGCGTTCTCCATATCGTCGAGCGCATCGACGTGAGGGAGAACGAGATCCGCGTCGTCGCGCGTGAGAATCTCGCAGCACATCGCGAGGACACCATGAAGTTGCCCCGCTTTGATGGACGGGTTGGATCACACAGCTCAGGCAGCCATCGGTTGCAGACGTTCATAGTCGACGGGCGAGCAGTAGTCGAGCGCAGAGTGGAGACGACGGGTGTTGTAGAAGCCTTCGACGAAATCGAAGATGGCCAGCTTGGCCTCTGAATGCGACTTGAAGCGGCGGCGGTCGAGGAGCTCGCACTCGAGCGTTGCGAAGAACGACTCACACATCGCGTTGTCGTAGGCATCGCCGACCGAGCCCATCGAGGACTTCACGCCGACCTCGCGGCAGCGCAGCCTGAAGGCCAGGTCGGGCGCCGGGCGGGCGTTGTTGTCACGCGTGCTCCGGTACTTCTTTTCTCGACGAGTAACGCCCTCGAGACCGGCGAGATTCATGAGCCGAGCCACCCGCTTGCGGCCGAGGCGAACGCCCGCGGTCGAGAGCGCCGCGTGCACCCGAGGGACGCCGTAGGTTGCCCGGGACTCTTCATGAATCAGGTGGATCTGTCGCGTCAGTTCGGCGTCCTTTCTCTCGCGCGCCGACGGCCCTCTCGCTCGCCAGGTGTAGAAGCCGCTCGTCGACACCCCGATCGCACGGCACAGCTTGGTCACGTCGTGCGCGGCCTGGTTCGCCTCTACGAACCGGAACGCTTCCGCGGGTTCCAGTTCGCTTCCTGCGCGGACCAGGCCGCGAATTTTCTTAGGATCTCGCGCTCCTCCCGCAGCTCTGCGTTCTCGCGCCGGAGCGGAGCCAGCTCTGCCTTCTCGTCGCTGGTAAGCCCTGGTGCGGCGCCGTCGTCGACGGCGGCTTGCCGGATCCAGATGCGCACGGTCGTTATCGGGGTGCGCCAGTAAGCGGTTCTTGGAGCGCGTCGCCAAGGAGCTCGGCCTCGCGACGTGAGGCTATCGTCTGAGCCTCCACTGGCCGCACTCATCGGCAGGATCTCTCCTATGTTCGGATGCCGCCAAGCGCCAGTCGGACAAGTCGGCGCGCGCTCTTGGGTTTGTTCTCGTTGGCGATGGCGATCGCATTGGCCAGGGCCAAGAGGTCTTGCGCGTTGATGCCGCGACGGAGCGCGCCTACAGACGCGGCACGGGTCACCAGCACGTTCAGGTGCTCGAGCACCAGGTTGGAGCAGCAGACCTCCTCGGTGCTGAGGGCATCCGGGCCCGCGAGAAGCGCAGTGGAGAGACCTCGATGGGTGGCTGTGTAGACGGTCAGCTCTTCGAGCCAGCTCTCCAACTCGCCCCCAGGGTCTATGCCCGGCTGAGCCGCCGCCCGCGCGCAGATCCGCGCTACGCCATCGCGATACAGCACCTCGAGCAAGGACTGCCGTGACGGAAAGTGCCGGTGAAGCGTCGCCGAACCTACGCCTGCACTCCGCGCGATCTCTTCAAGCGACGCGTGCGCGCCGTTGCGGCTCACGAGCTCCGCTGCAGCAGCGACGATGCGCTCCCGATTGCGCCGACCATCCGCGCGCATAGCCCTCTTCTTCGTTGACAAACGGTGTGCCACCCCACTTATGCTCGCACAGATCTAACCGGTGGGGAACCCCACTTGTAGAGGAGCGCCCGTATGAGTCAACACACCGATCTCGTTCTCGTCACAGCCGCCACTGGGCGCCAAGGGAGCGCCACCGCGCGCTCTCTCCTCGCCCAAGGTGCAGCGGTGCGCGCGTTGGTGCGCAACCCCGAAACATCGAACGCCCAGGCACTCGTCGCGAGCGGAGCTGAGTTGGCTATCGGCGATCTTGACGATCCGTCTTCGCTTCGTGCCGCCTGCACCGGGGTACGCGCGGTGTTCTCGATGCAGTCGCCGATCGTTTCGGCCACGGGGGTAGACCACAGCAAGGAGGTCCAGCAAGGCGACAACCTCATCGAGGCGGCGCGCGCTGCCGATGTCTCCACGTTTGTGCATAGCGCCACGTCGGGTGTCGGTGACCACCGCAACGTCAAGGGCTGGGCCGAGGGCCGTTGGAAGTCACACGAGACCTATTGGGAGAACAAGCTTGCGACTTGCGAGCGCGTACGCGACGCCGGCTTCCCGAGCTGGACCATCCTGCTCCCGGCAGCCTTCATGGATCACCCCATGTTCGCCCCTGCCGGATTCGCCGACGGCCACCGGCTCGTCACGGTGATACACCCAGATCGCCCGCTCGCTCTGGTTGCGCCCAACGACATCGGACAGGCGGCCGCAGCAGCGATCCAGGACCCCGCGCGCTTCAACGGCGTCAGCCTCCAGCTTGCTGGCGACGTGCTCACTCTCCCTGAGATCGCCGCGATCCTCTCGCGTCTCGATGGCAATGAGTACATCGTTGAGTCAGGGACTCTCGAGGAAGCTGTCGCGGCCGGACTGCATCCGGCGGTGGCGCATGGTCTTCAGTACATGAATGTCGCGCCGCTGCTGGCACGGCCCGAGATCGCGCGTTCTTATGGCCTTTCGCCGATCCGCTTCGAGACGTGGGCGCGGCAGCAGCGTGGGATGGCCTAAACCTTATCGTGTGGCAGGCCTCGCGCCCTGATGCGAAGGGGCGCGTCCCCTGACCACCGGTCCCGTGGCTTTGCCTCCGCGTGGCCCTCCCGATCCTCAGCTCCGTGCAGCCTCCCGCTGGCCCGTCCAGCGGTGGCGATCTCGTGCGGCTCGTCGGGACCGACCCGCGGACCGGTCCGCGTGCTGTTCGGCGGCGTGCCCTCCGAGGTGCTGTCCGTCCGAGGCGAGGCGGGCTGCGCGTCATCGATGTGCGACATCGAGCTGCAGCGTCCGGGCCCCAAGCGGCGCGACGGACACGGTGTCGAACTACGATGCGCATCGGTATCCTGGTCCTCCTCGCCTCGTGTAGCTCGGCCAGCGAGCCGTGCGCTCGATCGAGCGGCAGCTCGGCGGACAACTCGGCGGTCAGCTCGGCGCCGGCCAGCCATTCGACGCCGCCAGTGAGCAAGCCCGCGCGCTGGATCGACAAGACCTGGCTAGGGCCCGCGATCATCAATGCTGGTCCCCAGATCAAGCTGTGCAGAGACGGTCGGTACCGGAAGACGGCGCCGTTCAAGGCACTTCCAAACCAGAGCGGCGTCTCGGTCAATAGCATGGGGATGGGGTGCTGCGACGAATCGGAGAGCGGCACGTACGAGCTTGAGCGCGATCCGAGTGGCTCTGTCACGGCGGTCCGCTTCACACCGACGGCAACGCGTGATGGAACGACCTCTCCGTATGCGTCTCCCATCACGGCCGGCGATCACCTCGAAGGCTATCGCGCGGGCACCTCCTCGACGCCCTGTATGTGAAGTCCCCCCGGTGCTAGTACCCCGCCACAGAGGTTTTGATCGGTTGGAGCCGGGGTAGCTCCTCTTCGGGAACGAGGAGCTCGATGGAGCGGGCCTGTCGAGGCGTACGCCGAATCAAGCCGAGCTTTTCGAGTTGCACG
>JBQCJR010000775.1:0-7487 GCA_051952595.1 Kofleriaceae bacterium | reverse complement strand
CTCGAACCGCGTGACCGCGCTGCACGAGCTGGGCTACCGGCTGCAGTGCCGCCGGGTAGCCACGCCGACCCCGGCGATCCTCGACTGGGTGCGCGCCGGCCGCGGCTATCGCGGCGCGATGCTGCCCACCGCGTACATCAAGCTGCATCCCCAGCCGGGCGCCGCCGGCAGCGACATCCGGCTCGACGCGGTCGCCCACGCGGTCGGCGTGACGATCGACCGGCTCGACGGCGCGAGCGACGAGGAGCTGGTCATGATCGATCCGTGGCCGGGGGTCGCCGGCGACCAGGATCGCAGCAAGGTGCCCGCCGCGCTCGAGGCCGCGCACCGCGACCGCAACTTCCACGCGCTGATCTACTACTGGGTCGGCTGGTCGTAGGGCGCGTTCGCGCCGGGCGCGCCGGTCACCGCGGGACGAGCGCGAGCCCGCTCGGCGCCGCGCGCTCGCCGACCAGCGCGAGCGAGCCATCGAGCCAGCCCAGCCACGCCTGACCGAGCACGTCGCGGCGCCAGGTCGCGAGCGCCGGCAGGTCGAGCGCCGCGTCGAGCCCGCGCTCGTCGACCGCACGCGCCAGCGCCTCGGCATCGGCGCGGGTCGCGAGCAGCCGCGCGGCCACCCCGGTCTGGTCGGCGACCAGCTGCACGATCGCGAGCAGCACCTCGGCCCACCGCTGGGCGCGCGCGCTGGCCGGGCGCCACGCCGGCGGCGGCGCCCACTCGACGGCCGGCGCCTCCGCGATCGCCGCGAGGATCGCCCCGGCGCGCTGGCGGGCGATCGGCGCGATGCCCTTGAGCGAGCGCACGCCCTCGGGCGTCCCCGGACGCTGGCGCGCGAGCTCGAGCAGCGATCGGTCGCTCAGCACCTGGCCGAGCGGCCGGTCGAGCTCCATCGCCGTGCGGTGCCGCCACGCCGCGAGCGCGACCACCGCGGCGAACCCGGTCGCGTCGAGGCCGCGGGTGCCGCCGAGCTGCCGCCAGGCGGTCTCGGGCGTGACCCGCGCCGCGGCGAGCGCGTCCGCCGCGACGACCGCGCTCTCGTCGCGCGCCCAGGCCAGCCGGCCGCCGAGCCGGTCCGCGAGCATCGCGTAGATCGCGGCGAGGTGCCGGACATCGGCGTGGGCGTAGGCGAGCTGGGCCGGCGTGAGCGGCCGCTGCGCCCAGTCCGTCCACTGCAGCTCCTTGCCGAGCGAGGCGCCGAGCAGCTCCTTGGCGAGCGGGGCGAGCCCGATCTGGTCGCCGATCCCGGCGAACGCCGCCATCACCTGGGTATCGACGATGCCGGGGATCGTCGCGCCGAACCGCGCGGCGAGCAGCTGGAGATCCTGGCGCGCGGCGTGCGCGATCACCGTGCGATGGCTCGCGAGCGCGTCGATCACCGGGCGCGCATCGGCCGCGAGGGGATCCACGAGCGCGATCTCCGGAGGAGCCGCAACGACCGCCTCGGCGGGAGCATCCAACGAGACGTCCGCCGATAACCACGCGACCTGAACCAGGCACAGCGTGGGCACCAGCCGGTCCTGCGCGAGGAACTCGAGATCGAACGCGACCAGCGGCGCCCGCGCGATCGCCTCGGCGATGGCGGCGACGTCATTGGGGTCGGCGACGAGCGTGGACACGACTCACGATAGCACCTCGCCGCCGATTACCCGCCGCTTCCACCCTGCTAGATTCCGCACGAGGACTCATGAAGACGACGACGAACAGCTTCTCCAGCAAGGCGCACATCGCGGTCGGATCCAGCAAGGTCGAGCTCTACCGGCTCGACGCTCTCGCCAAGGCCAAGGTCGGCGACGTCGAGACCTTGCCGTACTCGCTGCGCATCCTGCTCGAGAACCTGCTCCGCTACGAGGACGGCAAGACCGTGCTGCCGGGCGACATCCAGGCGGTCGCCGGCTGGGACCCGAAGAAGCGCGTCGAGCACGAGGTGCAGCTCCGCCCCGCCCGCGTGCTGATGCAGGACTTCACCGGCGTCCCCGCCGTCTGCGACCTCGCCGCGATGCGCGACGCCTTCGTCGCCCTCGGCAAGCCCGGCAACTCGATCAACCCGCTGCGCGCGGTCGACCTCGTGATCGACCACTCGGTGCAGGTCGACGAGTACGGCACCTCCACCGCGTTCCGCCGCAACGTCGAGCTCGAGTACCAGCGCAACCGCGAGCGCTACCTGTTCCTGCGCTGGGGCCAGCAGGCGTTCGCGAACATGAAGGTCGTGCCGCCCGGCACCGGGATCTGTCACCAGGTCAACCTCGAGTACCTCGCCCGCGTGGTGTGGACCGACGAGTCGAGCGGCACGTGCGTCGCGTTCCCCGACTCGCTGGTCGGCACCGACTCGCACACGACGATGATCAACGGCCTCGGCGTGTTCGGCTGGGGCGTTGGTGGCATCGAGGCCGAGGCCGTGATGCTCGGCCAGCCGATGGCGATGCTGATCCCCGAAGTTGTCGGGTTCGAGCTGACCGGCCGGCTGCCGCCGGGCGCCACCGCGACCGACCTCGTGCTGACGATCACCCAGATGCTCCGCAAGAAGGGCGTCGTCGACAAGTTCGTCGAGTTCTACGGCGCCGGCATCGCCGCGCTGTCGCTGCCGGACCGCGCGACGATCGCGAACATGGCGCCCGAGTACGGCGCCACGATGGGCTTCTTCCCCGTCGATGACGAGACCCTCGCCTACCTGCGGTTCACCGGCCGCCCCGACTCGCAGGTCGAGCTCGTCGAGCGCTACACCAAGGAGAACCTGCTGTGGCACGACCCGAAGGCCCGGCTGCGCTTCTCGGACACCCTGTCGCTCGATCTGTCGACCGTGGAGCCCTCGATCGCCGGCCCGGCGCGGCCGCAGGACCGGGTGCCGCTCCAGAGCTCGCGGCGGGCCTGGCGGCGCGCGGTCAGCGGGATCCTGGGCACCAAGTGCGGCGCCGACGCCGCCGCGATCGACGCGTGGGCGAACGAGGGCGGCCCGACGGCCCCCGGCGGGCTCGCGAGCTCGGCGCGGGTCACCACCGAAAAGGGCACGTTCGAGATCGGCCACGGCTCGGTCGTGATCGCCGCGATCACCAGCTGCACCAACACGTCGAACCCGTCGGTGCTGATGGCCGCCGGCCTGCTCGCGCGCAACGCCGTCGCGCGTGGCCTCGAGACCCGGCCGTGGGTCAAGACCTCGCTCGCGCCCGGCTCGCAGGTCGTCACCGACTACCTGACCACCGCCGGCGTGATGGGCGATCTCGAGAAGCTCGGGTTCAACCTCGCCGGGTACGGCTGCACGACCTGCATCGGCAACTCCGGCCCGGTGCACGACGCGATCGCCACCGCGGTCAAGGACCACGACCTGGTCGTCGCGTCGGTGCTGTCCGGTAACCGCAACTTCGAGGGCCGCGTCAACCCGGTCGTCCGCGCGAACTACCTCGCGTCGCCGCCGCTGGTCGTCGCGTACGCGCTCGCCGGCACGATGAACATCGACCTCGAGGCCGAGCAGCTCGGGACCGGCCGCGACGGCAAGCCGGTGTTCCTGCGCGATATCTGGCCGGCGCCGGACGCGGTCGCCGAGGCGATGCGCCAGGCGATCAAGCGCGAGAACTACATCGAGCGCTACGCCCACGTGCTCGACGGCGACGCCGAGTGGCAGAGCCTGCAGATCCCCGAGGGCGATACGTTCGCGTGGGACGACGCGTCGACGTACATCCGCAAGCCCAGCTTCTTCGACGATCTCGGCCCGACGCCCAGGCCGCTCGCCGACATCGGCGGCGCGCGCGTGCTCGCGATCCTCGGCGACTCGGTGACCACCGACCACATCTCGCCGGCCGGCAACATCGCGAAGAACAGCCCCGCCGCGCGCTACCTCGAGCAGCACGGCGTCAAGCCCGCCGACTACAACCAGTACGGCGCGCGCCGCGGCAACCACGAGGTGATGGTGCGCGGCACGTTCGCGAACATCCGGCTCAAGAACCTGATGCTCGGCGGCGTGGAGGGCGGCTTCACCAAGTACTTCGCGTCCGGCGGCGCGACCGAGCAGCTCGCGATCTACGACGCCGCGATGAAGTACGCGGCCGATCACGTGCCGCTGGTCGTGATCGCCGGCGAGCAGTACGGCACCGGCAGCTCGCGCGACTGGGCGGCCAAGGGCACCCTGCTGCTCGGCGTGAAGGCGGTGATCGCGAAGTCGTTCGAGCGGATCCACCGCTCGAACCTGATCGGCATGGGCGTGCTGCCGCTCCAGTTCGAGCCCGGCCAGGACGCCGCGTCGCTCGGGCTGACCGGCGACGAGCTGATCACGATCGAGGGCGTCGCCGCCGGTGTCACGCCGAAGAAGAAGCTCACCGTGCACGCCACCGCGCCCGGCTCGGAGAAGAAGTTCACCGTGATCGCGCGCGTCGACACCCCGCAGGAGGTCGAGTACGTGGCGCACGGCGGGATCCTCCAGTACGTGCTGCGCCAGCGCGCCGCCGCGCTGCGGTGACCTAGGTCTTCTGCTTGCGCGCGCGCGGGCGAGGTAACAGGCCCCACGCGCGCGCCTTATCGGCGAACGTCGACTTGGCCATCCCGAGATAGCTCGCGGCCGCGCGGATCGAGCCCTGGCGGACCAGGGCCTGCTCCATCGCGCCACGCATCATGGCCTGGTACGGGACCAGCGAGTCGCTGGCCGGCGGAAAGGTCGCCGGCAGGCGGCTGCCGAACCGGAGGTCCGGGAAGAAGTCGAGCGCGCCGAGCTGCTCGCCGCCGAGCGCGACCGCGCGCGACACCGCGTGGCGCAGCTCGCGCACGTTGCCGGGCCAGCCGTAGCCCGACAGCGCGCGCCAGCCCTCCTCGGTGACCACCTTCTTGCCGTGCTCCGGCGCCACCTCCTCGAGCATCGACTCGACCAGCTCCGGGAGGTCGCCCATCCGCTCGCGCAGCGGCGGCAGCATCAGCACCACCGTCGCGATGCGGTGGTAGAGGTCGAGCCGCAGCCGCGACGCCTCGGTGCCGAGCCCGTCGAGCCGATTGGTCGCCGCGATGATCCGGACGTCGACCGGGCGCTCGCTGGTGCCGCCCACCCGCCGCACGTGGCGCGTCTCGAGCGCGCGCAGCAGCGTCGGTTGCAGCTCGAGCGGCAGCTCGCCCAGCTCGTCGAGGAACAGCGTCCCGCCGTGCGCCTCGACGAAGTACCCGTCGCGCTCCGTCAACGCGCCGGTGAACGAGCCGCGCTCGTGGCCGAACAGCTCCGATCCGATCAGCTCCCGCGGGATCCCGCCGCAGTTCACCGGCACGAACTGGCCGCTCGCGCGGCGCGACGCCTCGTGGACCACCCGCGCGAGCAAGTCCTTGCCGGTGCCGGTCTCGCCGATGACCAGGATGTTGCAGTCGGTCAGCGCCGCCTTGAGCGCCTGGTCGACCGTGGCCCGGAGCGCCGGATCGCGGCCGCGCAGCAGCCCGATCGCGCGCGATTGCTGCGAGCTCGGCGCCGCGACCGCGACCAGCGTGGTGCGCCCCAGCGTCAGGTACGAGCCGACCCGCAGCTCGGCGCCCTCGACCACGTTGCCATCGACCTGCGTGCCGTTGCGCGAGTTGCGGTCGCGGACGATCAGCGCCCCGCCCGCTCGGCGCTCCAGCACGCAGTGCATGCCCGAGACGTAGGGATCTTCGATCACCACGTCGCAGCTCGCCCGCGACCCGAGCACCCACCGCCGCTCGGTCGTCCCGAGCACGTACTCGGCGCCATCCCTGGTCGCCCTCAGCCCGACCACGATCCCCGCGCGCCGCAGATCCGGCGCCATCGCTTGCGTACCGCCGTCCCGATCGAACATGGAACCTCCTTCGAACGCTCTATCGCCAGCACGGCGCTGCGGTTGCGTACTTCGTGCCGTGCCAAGCGAAAGAAATGACGTCGAGGGGTGTCCGGAGTGTCCGGAGCTCGGACAGCGGCCGGACGGACAGCCGTCCCCAGCCGCAAATCGCTGCACCTGGGAAGAAGCTCGTCCGGCGACGGACCGACGAGAGGCGCCGCGGAGGCGCGGAAGGACGCGCCGAAAATGAAACGAGCTGGCCGGAGCCAGCTCGCTTCAGGTCAGGTCCAGCAGGGGACTACTGGAGCTGGTGGCGGGCCAGGTTCTTCGGCAGCTCGCCGGCGAGGCGCTGCTCGCCGACGGCGCGGGCGCGCTTCGAGACGTAGTTCGTCATCGGAACGTTGCCCGCGGCCTTGGCCGCGGTCGGCGGCGTCAGGGTCTCGGTGCGGCCGTAGCAGTCCCACTCGTGCGCGAGGCCCTTCGGGCAACCCGTACCCGAGCAGTTCCGGCCGTTCGCGTCGCACGAGCAGTTGGTGCGGTAGTCCTTCGGCGGGAGCTCTTCGCAGCCCGGAACGCCTTCCAGCTGCGTGATGGGGCCGTTCCCATCGGGGTCGTACTGGTACTCCGTGTACGCGAAGCAGTAGCCGAGCGACTCGTCGTACGGGCCCTCCAGGTAGACGTTGCCGTCGTTGTGGAGCGGCCAGATGAACAGGCAGTTCTGCCGACCCATCGAGCCCTTCTTACCGATCTGGCACATGCCGTCGCCCGCCGCCGGAGCCGCCGAGTTCCAGAGCTTCGCGAGCGCCGCGGCGTCGCCCTGGGCGTTGCCCGTCAGCGTGTTGTCAGTCTTCTTCGGCGCGCAGAGGCCCACGCACACGCGCACCATCGAGCCCGTCGATTCTGCGAGCAGCGGGATGTAGCCCGCCTCGCAACCGTTCACGTAGCTCGGGCTCGAGCCGAAGCCACCCGGGCCGTAGGCCGGCTGGCGATCCGTGACCGGCGCCGTCGCGCGCTTGTCGGTGATGTTCGCCGGGATCGGCGCGCAGGTCGACGGCAGGATGCCGAACGTCGACGAGCGCGAGATGTAGCAGGCGGCGTTCGGCGCGGCCGGATCGCGCGAGCCACACGCTGCCGTGGTGGAGCCCGCCAGGCGCTCCTGCTTCAGCGGATCGCAGAGCGGGTCGCACACGCCGGCGACGTTGTTGCCGTCCGCGTCCTCGTAGAAGCCGCTGTACGACGCGCACGCGTGCATGCCGTCGCAGCCCGACGAGGCCGCCGCGACCTGCGGGTCGCAGACCGACTTGCACTCGCCGCTGATGCAGTCCGCGCCGGCGACGCAGTTGCTGGTGCCCGGCTTCGCGCGGGGCACGCACTGGCCGCGGTTGCAGACGTGATCGGGCTTGTCGGGGTCCGCGTTGCCGCAGTCCGCCGTCGTGGTGCACGTGACGCCCGCCTTCGGCTCGCCGCCACCGAACCAGCACGCCTCACCAACCGCCGCGTCGCCCGCGGGGGCGCAGCCGATATGGCCGAGGTCCTCGTCCTGCGCGGTGTCCGGGTCGTCGAGGCGGTCGAAGATCCAGGTGCACTTCTCGCCCGCGTTGCAGCCGGTCTGCTTGACCGGGTCACACACCGTCGCCGGGGGCGGCGCATCGATGATGATGATCGGCCCTGGCCCGTCGTGGCCGCCCCACACGGCCAGGACAACCTCCTGCACGACCCCCCATTCTAGTTTTT
>JBQCJR010000774.1:0-5904 GCA_051952595.1 Kofleriaceae bacterium | reverse complement strand
AGATCGCCTTGGCGTGCCCGATGTGGAGATAGCCGTTGGGTTCCGGTGGGAACCTCGTCGCGACGCGCTGGTACCGGCCGGTCCGCAGGTCCTCGTCGATGATGTCGCGAATGAAATCGTGGCGCTCGTTCTCCACAGTCACGCGCGCACTCTACCTCACCCAGCTCATCGCAGCAGGCCGACCGCGAGCGATCCTCCGAGCCACGCGCCGCCTCGCGCTGGTTCGAGGTTTCGGCTACGTTCGTCGCTCATGGCGCGCATCAACGAGCACTACGCCAAGCTTCCCGCCAGCTACCTGTTCCCCGAGATCGGTCGCCGCGTCCGCGCGTACGCCGCGGCGCATCCGGAGGCCCGCGTGATCCGCCTCGGGATCGGCGACGTCACCGAGCCGCTCGCCCCGGCGATCGTGTCCGCGATGCACGGCGCGGTCGACGAGCTCGCCGCGCGCGCCACGTTCCGCGGCTACGGCCCCGAGCAGGGCTACGACTTCCTGGTCGAGGCGATCCGCCAGCACGACTACGCGTCGCGCGGCGTGGAGATCGCCGCCGACGAGATCTTCGTCAGCGACGACAGCAAGTGTGACAGCGGCAACGTCCAGGAGATCTTCGCGCTCGCCGCGCGGATCGCGGTCACCGATCCGGTCTACCCGGTGTACGTCGACTCGAACGTGATGGCGGGGCGCACCGGCGCCGCCGGGCCCGACGGCCGCTACCCCGGGCTCACCTACCTGGTCGGCAACGAGGCCAACGGCTTCCAGCCCGAGCCGCCCGCCGAGCCCGTCGACGTGGTCTATCTGTGCTCGCCGAACAACCCCACCGGCACGGTCGCGACCCGCGCCCAGCTCGAGCGGTGGGTCGCGTGGGCGCGCGCGAACGACGCGATCCTGCTGTTCGACGCCGCGTACGAGTCGTACATCTCGGACCCGTCGCTGCCACACTCGATCTACGAGATCGAAGGCGCGCGCGAGTGCGCGATCGAGCTGCGCAGCTTCTCGAAGCGCGCTGGGTTCACCGGCGTGCGGTGCGCGTTCATGGTGGTGCCCAAGCAGGTCACCGGCATCGGCGCGAACGGCGAGCGAGTCTCGCTCAACGCGCTGTGGGCGCGCCGCCACACCACCAAGTTCAACGGCGCGTCGTACGTCGTGCAGCGCGGCGCCGCCGCGGCGTACTCGCCCGAGGGCCTGGCGCAGACCCGCGCGCAGATCGCGTTCTACATGGAGAACGCGCGGCTGCTCCGCGAGGGCCTCGGCGCCGCCGGGTTCACGATCTTCGGTGGCGTCCACGCGCCGTACCTGTGGCTGCGCACCCGCGGCGGGGCCACGTCGTGGGAGTTCTTCGATCGCCTGCTCGACCAGGCGCAGATCGTCGGCACGCCCGGCGCCGGGTTCGGGCCGGCCGGCGAGGGCTACTTCCGGCTGTCGGCGTTCAACTCGCGCGAGAACATCGAAGAGGCGATCGCGCGGATCCGCCGCGCGTTCTAGCGAGCCAGCGATGGAGATCGGGCTGGTGCTGTTCGAGACCGCGCTGGGCCGGTGTGGCCTGGCGTGGGGGCCGCGTGGCCTCGTCGCGGTGCAGCTGCCCGAGCCCGACGACCGCGAGACCTTCGCCCGGCTCTCTCGTGCGTGCCCCGGCGCGTCGCTGGCCACGCCGCCCGCCGAGGTCCAGCGCGCGATCGACGACATCATCTCCCTGCTCGATGGCCGCGACGTCGATCTCGGGACCATCGCGCTCGATATGGCCGAGGTCCCGGCGTTCCACCGCAGCGTCTACGAGGTCGCGCGCGAGATCCCGCGCGGCGCGACGATGACCTACGGCGAGATCGCCACGCGGCTCGGCGCGCGCGGCGCCTCGCGGGCCGTCGGCCAGGCGCTCGGCCGCAACCCGTTCCCGATCGTGGTGCCGTGCCATCGCGTGGTCGCGGCCGGCCAGCGGCCCGGCGGGTTCTCCGGCGGCGGCGGGGTCTCGACCAAGCTGCGCATGCTCGCCATCGAGGGGGCGCCCGCGGCCGGCGCGCCGCGGCTGCCCGGATTCTGATCCAGCGAGCGTCGCTCCCGACGCTGCGACGGCGATCAGCGCTAAGAGACAGGCATGGACTGGAGCTTCGAGCACGGCATGACCGTGCGGCGCATCGGCGCCGGGCCCGAGCTGGTGTGGATCCACGGGCTCGGCGAGTGGTCGGTGAGCTTCGATCCGATCGCGCGCCACCCCGCGCTCGCCGGGTTCCGCCACGTGCTGCCGGATCTGCCGGGGTACGGGCGATCGCCGTGGCCGGCGCTGGGGCAGGGCGATTCGCTCGAGCGCCACGCCGACGCGCTCGCCGGCTGGATCGGCAGCCGCGCGCCGATCCTGGTCGGCCACTCGATGGGCGGCGTGCTCGCGACGATGGTCGCCGAGCGGATCGCCGTGCGCGCGGTCGTCGACGTCGAAGGCAATCTATCCCGCGGCGATTGCAGGTTCAGCGCCCAGGCCGCGGCCTACGCGCTCGACGACTTCGTCGCGCGTGGGTTCGACGCGGTGCGCGCCCAGATCCACGCGCAGAGCGCCGCGGATCCGGCGCTCCGCGGCTACCACGCCGCGCTCACCGCGGCCTCGCCGGAGCAGTTCCATCGCGACGCGATCGCGCTGATCGCGGTGAGCCAGGCCGAGACCCTCGCGCGCCGGCTCGCCGCGCTGGCCTGCCCGGCGCTGTTCGTCGCCGGTGTGCCGCGTGGCGTGTGCGAGCACAGCCGCGCGCTGCTCGATCGCGAGGGCGCGCGCTGGCTCGGCATCGAGCCCGCGGGCCACTGGGTGTGGATCGATCAGCCCGACGCGTTCGCGGCGGCGGTCGCCGCGTTCGTCACGACCTGACCGGCAGGGTGCGCCACGCCCGCGCGGCGTAGAGCACCAGGGTCACCGCGAGCGCGAGCAGCACCGCCGAGACCAGCCCGTTGATCCACGGCGCGGTGCCAACCGCGGCGAGCGCCAGGCTGCGCGCCTGGAGCACCAGCGCGACCACCGTCACGCCCATCACCAGCACCATCGGCCCGACCGTGTACCAGATCGGCCGGCCCTGCTTCCTGAGCCACACCGTGATCGCGAGCAGCGACAGCCCAGCGAGCAGCTGGTTCGAGGTGCCGAACAAGGTCCAGAACAGCCGGAAGCTGCCCTGGCCGGCGACCAGCAGGAACGCGAGCGGCACGACCACGGTCAACGTCGTGGTCGCGATCCCCGAGGCGCGATCGCGGCGATTGAACAGCTCCTGCAGGATGTAGCGGCCGAGCCGGGTCGCCGAGTCGAGCGTGTCGAAGATGAACGTCGATAGCACCATCGCGCCGAACGTGGTCGCGGCGACCGGATCCATGCCGGTCAGCGCGTGCAGGAACGCGCCGACCCCGCCGGCGTAGATCGCGTCCGGCGAGCTCGCCTTGCCGCCCGCGGCCGGCGCGACGATCATGATCGTCGCGAGCGCGATCACCGCGACGAACGCCTCGAGCAGCATCGCGCCGTAGCCGATCGGGTGACAGTGGACCTCGCGATCGATCTGCTTGGAGGTCGTGCCCGAGCACACCAGGCCGTGGAACCCCGAGCACGCGCCGCACGCGATCGTCACGAACAGGAACGGGAACAGCAGGCCGGTCTGGCCGCCGGTATCGAACCCGACGAACGCCGGGCGCTGGATCTCGAACCCGCCGAGGAAGATGCCGAGCGTGCCGATCGCGAGCGCGGCGTACAGCACGAACCCGCCGAGGTAGCCGCGCGGCTGGAGCAGCAGCCACATCGGCGTCATCGAGGCGATGAAGCAGTAGCCGAGGATCAGCACCACCCACGCCTTCCAATCGAGCGACAGCAGGGTCGAGTGCTCGGTGCCGATCCACACCGCGACGAAGATCAGCGGCACGAAGATCAGCGTGGCGAGCCACAGCGGCGGCTTGAGCAGCCGGTCGACGAGGCCCATCACCACCGCGAGCCCCAGGTACAACACGCCGGCGAGCGCGACCGCGCCGCCCTGATCGAAGCTCGACGCGATCCCCGGCTGCGCGCGGGTGGTGAACGCGCTCGCGGTCACGTCGACGAACGCGACGATCACGTAGACCAGCGCGAGCCAGATGAACAGCAGCATCGCCAGCCACGCGCGCCGCCCGAGGTTGACCTTGACCACCTCGGCGATCGACTTGGCGTCGTGGCGCACCGAGGCGACCAGCGTCGTGAAGTCGTGCACTGCGCCGATGAAGATCACGCCGACCACGATCCACAGCAGCGCGGGCATCCAGCCGAACTGCTGGCACGCCAGGATCGGCCCGACGATCGGCCCGGCGGCCGCGATCGCGCTGAAGTGTTGGCCGAACAGATAGAACGGGCGGGTCGGCACGAAGTCGACGCCGTCGGCGTGGCGATGCGCGGGCGTGTCGGGTGTCGATCCGAGCGCGTACTGCCGCGCGATCAGCCGTCCGTACAGCCGGTAGCCGAGCACCAGGACGACGAGCACGGTCCCGGCGAGCGCTGGAAGCATCACGGCTCGAAGATAGACGATCTGTCGATCTCGCTGTCGGCGCCCTCCGGGCAGCGCACCGCGTCAGAGGGCATCCGGCGCTGGACTCGGCGACGCGGGCTCCGGTTTGCGCTTGCGGTCGGGCCGCACCTTCGCGTCGGGGGCGCCGACCTGGTCGAGCGCGGTGCGCTCCTGGTCGGCATCGATCAAACCCTGCATCCGGAGCATCCGGATGATCCGCACCGCCTTGCGGGTCAGCTTCGTGGTGCGGACGTTCGGCGCGCGGGTGAACGGATTGGGCAGCGCGATCGCGAGCCGCGCCGCCTCGGCGGGAGTCACCGCCTGCGCCGAGTGTCCGAACCAGTGCTGGGCGGCCGCCTCGGCGCCGAACACGCCGTCGCCCCACTCGACGATGTTGAGGTACAGCTCGAGGATCCGCTGCTTGGACAGGTGATCCTCGAGCGCGTGCGCGATCAACATCTCGCGCAGCTTGCGCACGAAGCTGCGGTCCGGCGACAGATAGAGATTCTTGGCCAGCTGCTGCGTGATCGTGCTGCCGCCGATCGCGAGCGCGCCCTTGTCCCAGTTGGCCTCGACCGCCTCCTCGATCGCGTCCCAGTCGACGCCGTCGTGGCGATAGAAGTTGTAGTCCTCGGCGTAGATGATCGCCGCGCGCAGGTAGCGCGAGATCTTGCCGATCGGGCGCCACTGCCACTTCAGGGTGAACCGGCGGTGGGCCGCGGCGGCCTGCTCGCGGCGCAGCTCGATGAACGCGGTGGTCGCCGGGTTCGCGGTGGCGAGCCGCGCGGTGTTCGGGACCGAGCACCACAGCACCAGCGCGGCGACCGCGATCAGGACCGTGCCCACCTCGAGCACGCGCGCGGCGATCGTCCGCCATCGCCGCGTCCGCGGCGCCGGCTCGCCGGTGGTCCGGCGTGAGGTCGATCGCGCGACCGGCACCGGCGAAGCATAGCGGGCGCCGCGGCCTCCGGTGCGTGGGAGCGCCGAGAACTGGGGCACCACGCGTGGGCTCGGTATCGTGCCCGCGTGAGAGCCGTCGCGATCGTCAATGGCACGCTGCCGCGGGTGCGCGGGCCGCTGGGGCGCGCACTCGAGCGGGCGTGGCCCGGCCGCGTGCGGATCACCGGCTCGCTCGGCCACGCGCGCGCCGCGATCCGCGACGAGCTCGCGCGCGGCGTCGACCTGATCGCGTTCGGCGGCGGCGATGGCACGGTCGTGATGGGGCTCGCGCTGCTCGCCGAGGCGTGCCGCGGTTGGGCGCGTCCGGAGCCGGCGATCGGCGCGCTCCGGCTCGGCGCCACGAGCGCGATCGCCCGCGCGCTCGGCGCGACCGACGATCCGGTCGCCGATCTCGCGCGGCTCGTGCGCGGCGCGGGCGCGTGGCGGCCGGTCGCGATGATCGAGGCGCTCGGGCTG
>JBQCJR010000773.1:0-10115 GCA_051952595.1 Kofleriaceae bacterium | reverse complement strand
CGGGGCGGCCCGGGCGCCCGCGCGCGCCGCGGCGCCGCCGGGGCGCGGCTCGCGCCCCACGACCCCGACCGGGGCCGCGCCCTCGACGATGATCCAGATCGGCGCGCCGCCGAGCGCGATCCGCTGCGCGTACCAGCGCGCGTGGTCCGCCGGCGCGATCGGCCGAGGGTCATTGGAAAGCGCGCGAACCTCGGCGGCGCTGTTCCACGCGTACACCAGCTCGCGATCGGCCGGCGTGGCGCGGCGCAGCGCGACCTCGGGGTAACACACCGCCGTCGCGATCACGCGAGCAGCTCCCACGCGAGCGGCGTGCCGCGTGCGATCGCGGTTCGCGCGCGCTTGCCGATCACCGCCGGCAGCTCGCGCGGCGCGAGGCCGAACCCCGGGCGGATCGAGCGCACGTTGGCGCGGGTCAACGGCTCGCCCGCCGCGATGTCGTCGACCGCGTACAGCGAGCGGCGGAACCGGCGCGAGCCCTCCTCGGCGGGCGGGCGGCGCGCGCTGCCATCGCCCAGCGCCCGCCAGGCCACCACGCAGCCGCGCACGACCTCGGCCATCTCCGCTGGCTCGAGCGAGAACCCCGCGTCGGGGCCGCCGTCGCCGCGCGCCAGCGTCAGGTGCTTCTCGACGATCGAGGCGCCGCGCGCGACCGCCGCCGCCGGCACCGCCGCGCCCGGGGAGTGATCGGAGATTCCGATCACCGCGCCGTGGCGGGAGAGCGCGTCGAGGCGGCGCAGGTTGGTCTGCTCGATCGGCGTCGGATAGCCCGAGACGCAGTGGAGCAGCGCGACCCCGCCGTTGCCGTGCGACCGCGCGGTCTCCACCGCCTCGGCGACCTCGGCGTCGGACGCCATGCCGGTCGACAGGATCAGCGGCTTGCCCGTGCGCGCCGCCGCGGCGATCAGCTCGAGATCGACCAGCTCGAACGACGCGATCTTGAACGCCGGCGCGCCCAGCGCGTCGAGCCGCTCGACCGCCGCCTCGTCGAACGGCGTCGAGAACACGACCAGGCCGCGGGCCGCGCCGCGCTCGAACAGCCGGGCGTGCCAGTCCCACGGCGTCTGCGCCTCGTCGTAGAGGTCCCACAGCGAGCGCCCGTCCCACGGGCCGCCCGCGATGTGGAAGTCGCCGTCGCGCGCATCGAGCGTCATCGAGGCCGGCGTGAACGTCTGGAGCTTGAACGCATCGCAGCCCGCGTCCGCCGCCGCGTCGAGGATCGCCAGCGCGCGATCGAGGCTGCCGAGGTGGTTCGCCGAGAGCTCGGCGATCACGAACGGCCGGTGGGCGACGCCGACCGGGCGCCCGATCTGGATCGTGGGGTCACTGGGCATCGAGGTTCTCTCCGATCACTGGACGACGAAGTCCTGGAAGAACATCCGGCGCACCCGGCCCTGGCCGAGGATCCCGTCGAGCTTGGCCATCAGATCGGTGCGCAGCTTGTCCTTGGCCGCCGCGCCGAGCGTGTCGGCCAACTTGAGGCCCGAGAGGTGACTCAGGATGGTGTCGCGGATCAGCTGCTTGCTCTTGTTGATCGCCGCCTCGACGTCCGCCGCGCGCAGCTCCAGCTGCAGCGTCACCTTCAGGTAGCGAGACTGCCCCGGCTCATCGAGGTTGACGATGAACGGATCGAGCGCGAGCACCGGCCCGACGACCTCGGAGGTCACCGGCTTCTCCTCCTCCACCGGGTGGCTCGCAGGGGCCGGCTTGGCGGTGACCAGCTTGAAGGTGCCGAACCCGCTCGCACCCAGGTTGAGGACCAGCAGCGCGAGCACCACCTTGGAGGGCTTGGGGCCCTTCGGGGTCTCGGCGGCCTTGGCAGCGTCGTCGCTCATGGCGAGCCTCGACAGCAACGTTCGTGCCCGCGCGGCGCCCAGCAAGGTCAGCGAGTTGCGGCGCGGGCGACGTCAAACCTGGCGGAGATCGCCGGCGCGGCCGAGATCGCGGCTCCTCCGGTGGGGGGTCGCGGCGCACCCTGCCCCTGGGTGTACGGCTACTCGGTGCGTGGTGGGGTAGTCGCGCTGCCGTGCGCAGAAACGCGGCCGATCCGGCCCCGGAAGGCGATCGACCGCTGGCCCGCGACTTGTACTAGCTCGGCTGCGTGAAGATGCCCCCCAGCCTCGAAGCGTGGCGCAGCCAGTTCGCACCCGAGATCATCGGCGAGTCGCCGGCGATCGTCGAGGCGCTCGAGACCCTCCAGTACGTCGCCACCAGCGACTGCAGCATCTTGATCACCGGCGAGACCGGCAGCGGCAAGGAGCTGTTCGCCCGCGCCGCCCACCGCGCCTCGCCGCGCCGCCACCGCCCGTTCATCCCGGTCAACTGCGCGGCGATCCCCGATACCCTGCTCGAGACCGAGCTGTTCGGGCACATCAAGGGCGCGTTCACCGGCGCCACCAACGCCCGCCCCGGCCGGTTCATGTCGGCGCACGGCGGGACGATCTTCCTCGACGAGATCGGCGACCTGCCGCTCGCCGCGCAGGCCAAGCTGCTGCGCGTGCTCGAGGAGCGCGTCGTGTCGCCCGTCGGCTCGGACGGCGACATCCCGGTCGATGTCCGCGTGATCGCGGCGACCCACCGCAACCTCGAGGAGATGGTGGCGCAGGGCAAGTTCCGCGCGGATCTCTACTTCCGCCTCGCGGTGGTGCCGATCCAGCTCCCCGCGCTGCGCGAGCGCCCCGAGGACATCGTGCGGATCGCCGAGCTGTGCATCGCGCGCGCCGCCGAGCGCCTCGGCCGCCCCGTGGAGGGCCTCGACGACTCCGGCCGCGCCGCGCTCGCCGCGTACCACTGGCCCGGCAACGTCCGCGAGCTCGCCCACCTGATCGAGCGCGCCGTGCTGCTCGCCCGCCGCCCGCGGCTCGGCGAGGCCGACCTCCACCTGCCCGGCGCCAAGCCCAAGCTCGCGCGCGCCAGCCAGCAGATGCAGGCCCAGCAGCCGCCGGTGGTCCCGTTCATCGCTCCGCGCCCGGCCGACCCGCTCGCCGATCTCGGCGACACGCTCGACCTGCGCACCGCGCTCGAGAACCTCGAGCGCGAGCTGATCGATCGCGCCCTGCTCAAGGCCGGCGGCAACCGGACCGAGGCGGCGGCGCTGCTCGGGTTGAATCGCACGACCCTGGTCGAGAAGCTGCGCAAGTACGCCGCGTGAGGGCGGCCGGGCTAGCTCTTGAACCCCGAAGGCTCGATGCCGTGGCGCTGGAGCAGCCGACGGAAGTTGGTGCGATCCAGGCCGGCGAGCCGCGCGGCCTCGGAGACCGAGCCCTTGGCCTTCTCCATCACGCGGGTCAGGTAGCTCTTCTCGTACGCCGCGCTCGCCCGGCGCTTGGCCTCGGTGAGCGGCAGCGTCTCGTCGTCGGGGACCAGGGTCAGCGGCTGGTTGCCGCGGACGCGCGGCGAGATCTGCATCGGCAGCGACTCGGGGCCGATCACCTCGCCGTGGTGGAGCGCGATCGCGTGCATCAGCGCGTTCTCGAGCTCGCGCACGTTGCCCGGCCAGCCGTAGCCGGACATCACCTCGAGCGCCTCGGGCGACAGGCTCGGCGGGGCCGCGCCGCCGTGCTTGCGCAGGAAGTGCGCGGCGAGCAGCGGTAGATCGTCGAGCCGCTCGCGCAGCGGCGGCACCGCCAGCACGATCACGTTGAGCCGGTAGTACAGGTCCTGGCGGAACTTGCCCTGCTCGACCGCGGCGGCCAGATCGACGTGGGTCGCCGCGATCACGCGGACGTCGACCTTGCGCACGCCGCTGCCGCCGACCGGCCGCACCTCGCCCTCCTGGAGCACGCGCAAGAGGCGAGCCTGCACGCCGAGCGGCATGTCGCCGATCTCGTCGAGGAACAGCGTCCCGCCGTCCGCCTCGACGAACACGCCCGGGCGATCCGCGGTGGCGCCGGTGAACGCGCCCTTGGCGTGGCCGAACAGCTCGCTGTCGATCAGCGACTCGGGGATCGCGCCGCAGTTGAGCGCGACGAACCGGCGCGCCCGCCGGGTGCCGCGCTCGTGGAGCGCGCGCGCGACCAGCTCCTTGCCGGTGCCGCTCTCGCCGCGGATCAAGATCGACACGTCCTGGCTGGCGAGCCGGACCAGCGCAGCGCGCAGCCGGCGCATCGCCGCCGACGTGCCCACCAGCATCGCGTCCGAGGTGTCGTCGAGCTCGACCCGCGCGCGCCCGGCGAGCTGGCGGCGCAGCTGGGTGTACCGGGCGGCGGACTCGACCATCGCCGACAGCTCGAACGGCTTGAACGGCTTGGTCAGGTAGTGGAACGCCCCGGCGCGCATACACGCGGTCGCGGTGTTCGCGCTGTTGTCGCCGGTCAGCATGATCACCGAGGCCAGCGACCCGGCCTCGCGGAACCGGCGCAGCACGTCGATCCCGCTCATCCCGGGCAGCCCGACGTCGAGCAGCACGACGTCCCAGTCCGGGTTGCCGGTGTCGAGCTGATCGAGCACCGGGCGCGCCTCGCTAGCGAGCTCGAGGTGGTGCCCGTCGGCGCCCAGCTTGCGTGCGATCACGCGGCTGACCTCCGGGTCATCCTCGACAACCATCACGTTGACGCGAACGACTTCTTCCCCCATCGAGCCGGATCAGCGTGGCATGCAGGTCTCGCCGAATTCAATCGGCGCCGCGCTACATCTGGGGCAGCGATGGGTGGTGCGAGACTCACGCAGCTTCGTCGAACGCGAGCTCGCCGAGGTGGCCGCGCAGCCGTGACACCGCGCGCCACAGCAGCTGGCACGCCCGCGACGGGGTGATCTTCATCGTCGTCGCGATCTGCTGGAACGTCAGCTCCTCGAGGTAGTGCAGGCCGAGCAGCGTGACGTCGCGCGACTCGAGCAGCTCGAGCGCGGCGCGCACCCGCGCCAGCTTCTCGCGCCGCGACGCGACCTCGTCGACCGGCTCGCGTGGATCCGCGATCTGGGTCGAGGTCTCGGCGTCGAGCGACTCGAGCGACCGCGTGTCGACGTGGGCCAGGGGCGCGAGGTCCGCGCGGTAGGTCTCGACGGTCACGCCCAGCGCGCCGGCGATCTGCTGCTCGGTCGGCGGCTCGCCGGTCGCGCTCTCCAGCTCGCGAATGGTGGTCGCGACCTTGCGCGCCTGCTGGCGGACCCGGCGCGGCAGCAGATCGCCGCGCCGCAGCTCGTCGAGGATCGCGCCGCGGATCCGCTGCTCGGCGAACGGCAGGAACGGCTCGCTGCGCGTCGCGTCGTAGCGGCGCGCGGCCTCGGTGAGCCCGAGCATGCCGGCCGCGACCAGATCCTCGCGGGCGACCCAGGTCGGGCAACGCCGCGCCATCTTGAGCGCGATGCGCCGGGCCACGTCGGTGTGTTCGGAGATGAGCTTGTCGCGCCAGGTCGTTTGCTGCACGGCGAGCGGTAGTGCGACCGCCACGCCATCTCTGCCTCGCCCGAGACGCGAGTGATTTCAGCGCTTTACCATCTCATGGCCCGGGGTATCTACAAACCCGGGTGAGTAGCTACCTACCCGGGACACGCACCCGGCCTACCGCGCGCCGATCACCATGGCGTCGTCCGGGTTGCGGCGCGATTTGCGCTCGAGGTGGCGGGTGATCCCGAAGATCACCTGCCGCTGATCGAAGCCGCCATCGAGGATCGGCAGCCGGGTCGCCGGATCCGAGAGGTCGCCGCGATCGATCACCGCGAGCTCCGCGAACAGGTCCCACTCGCGCACGAGCGACAGCACCGTGCCGATCCGGAAGTCGAGCCGCGGCTGCGGATCGATCTCGAGCCCGGTCGTCGGGTCCTCGCCGCGCGAGAACACCGGCACCGCGTAGCCGATGCCGACCCACGCCCCCCAGTGCCCGGTCGGCTCGCGGAACAGCGCCGACGACGCGGCCCACACCTCGCCGAGCACCGCGTTCGAGACGTCGCGCTTCCACAGGCCAACGCCCTGGACGCCGCCCACGACGTCGAACGTCATCACCGGGGTGATCGGCTTGCGCCACTGCACGCTCAGCGACTCGCGCGTCCACAGCCCCGTCGAGCCCAGCAGGTGCCCGCCGGCGCCGGTCACCGCGACCGCCGCGCGCTTGCCGAGCGCGCCGCGCAGCCCGAACCCGACGCTCTGCCACGGCTTCTCGTCGGTGAACGACGGCTGCTTCGGCAGCAGATCGACGCTCGCCGAGGCCTCGAGCCAGCGCGCCAGCGACCATCGCCCGGCGAGCCCGAACAGCGCGAGATCCGAGAACCGGAGCGGCTCGCCGCCGAGGCTCGGCTCGGAGGTCACGAACCGCATCGACGCCGAGATCTCGCCTCCCGCCGGCAGCACCAGGTAGTCCTGCGCGACGCCGCGGGGAGAGCTCCCCAGCCGGATCACGTCGGCGTGCGAGGCCTGGGATGGCACCTCCCGCTCCGGCTCCGCGTGCGCGCTCCCACCCAAGATCGCGACCGTGGCGAGCGTCCAACGAAGCTTGCTGTCCATGTCGCGTGCAACGCACGCGCGGCGGCTTCGATCTATCGCGCGCCGGTCACTGCGGCGCGACGGCCCATCGCTCGAGCGCGCGGTGGTCGACCGCACCGGCGCGCTGGCGCACCAGCCGCCCGCCGCTGAACAACGCGAAATTCGGGATGCTCTGGATCTGGTAGCGCTGCGCGAGATCGCCGTGCGCCTCGGTGTCGACCTTGAGCACGAGCGCCTTGCCGGCGAGGTTGGTCGCCGCCTTCTTGACCTCCGGCGCGACGGTGCGGCACGGCCCGCACCACGACGCCCAGAAATCCACCAGCACCGGCACGCGCGCCGCGCCCACGATGTCGTCGAACTGCGTCGGCGAGCTGATCTCGATCGGCGCGGCCTGCGGCGCCAGCACCGCGCGGCACTTGCCGCACTTGCCGGTATCGGCGAGATGGCGAACGGGGATGCGGTTGATGGCCTTGCACTCGGCACACGTGCGGCGCATGGACCGAGCAGACCACAGATCCGGAGGACGCGCCCGTGCGCCGGGGGATGAGCGTCAGCGTCCGCGCTTTGGCTGCGCCGGGGGCGCAGGCGCGAGCTGCTTGAGCGCGGCGTCCACGTCCTTGACCAGGCAGTGGTTCGCGTTCTTCTCGGCGATGCCGAGCACCCCGCCGACCCCGCGATAGCGCGCGCGCTTGAGCGCCGGCACCACGCGGGGATCTTCGAGCGCGACCAGCGGCGCGATCACCTGGCGGCGATCCTCGCAGGTCTTGCCGTTCTGGAGATCGTGGAGCAGCGCCTTGAGCTGGATGTCGCGCTCGGTGGACTTCGACGGCGGCAGCTCGTCATTCTCGGCCGGTGGCGGGCTGTCCGCGCGATCGCTGCGGTCGTTGCGGTCGTTGCGGTCGGCGCGGTCGTTGCGGTCGGCGCGCTCGGGGGCCTCGCCCGGGCTCGCCTGCAGCCCCGGCGGCGTCCTCGGCCTGACGGACTTCGCGCCGCCGCCGTCGTCGGTGATCGCGAGCACGATCGCGACCACGATGATCGCCGCGAGCACGATCCCACCCACGATGATCCACCGCCGCGGGATCGGATCGCTGATGTCCGCGAGCGACACCGGGTGGGCCTGCGGCGGCAGGTCACCGGGGAGCGGCGTGAGCGAAGCCGTCGGCGCGTGGCCCAGCGCCGCGCTCGCGAACGAGCCGGTCGTGACCGGGGGCGGAGTGACGGTCGGGCCCGACAGCGGCGTGTACGGCTCGACCGTGATCATCATGCTCTGGTCGTGCAGCGCCGGCGGCGGTGTGATGCGCGAGTGCGGGACCGCGACCGGACCCGTCCCAGGCACCGGCCCCGTCCCCGGCACCGGCGAAACCGCGGCCGCGACCGGCCCCGTCCCCGGCACCACCGGCAGCGACGTCGTTGGCATCGCGCCGAGCTGCTCCGGCGTCGGCGCCGGCACGAAGTCCGGGATCGGCATCGGCGCGCTGCCCAGCGTCTGCGCGGTGGCCTGCACGCCGTCGAGAAAGCCCAGGTAGTCGGTCGCCGATCGGATCCGCTCGCTCGACGCCTTGATCAGCCCCGCCTGGATCACGTCCTCGAGGCCGACCGGCAGCGCGAGCTCCGGCGCGACCTGATGGAGCTGCGGCGGCGTCCGGCTGACGTGCGCGCCGAGCATCGCGAGCGGGTCCTTGTCCTCGAACGGCGTGCGCCCCGCGATCATCTCGAACAGCACGATCGTCGCCGAGTACAGGTCCGAGGCCGGCGTGATGTCGCCGCCCACCGCCTGCTCCGGAGACAGATACGCCGGCGTGCCGACGGTGAGCCCGGCGCGCGTCGAGGCCGGATCGTCCGCGCTGCCCGCGTACAGCTTCGCGATCCCGAAATCGAGGATCTTGACGATCAGCTCGCCGTCCTTGCGCGCGAGAAACACGTTGTCCGGTTTGATGTCGCGGTGGACCACGCCGCGCTCGTGAGCGTGGTGCAGCCCCAGCAGCACGCCCCGCAGGATGTCGATCGCCTCGCACCACGGGATCCGGCGCTCGCGCTCGAGTCGATCGCCCAGCGACTCGCCCTCGAGGACCTCCATCACGAGGTAACACGAGCCATCGGAGAGCACGCCGAAGTCGGTGACCCCGACGATGTTCGGATGGTCGAGCCGCCCCGACGCGATCGCCTCGCGCTGGAACCGGGCCGCCGCCTCGCGGTTCCGGTTCAGGTCGGCATGTAGGACCTTGATCGCGACTGCACGACCGATGCCGGTGTGCTCCCCGCGATAGACCCGCCCCATGCCACCCGACCCGAGCACCGCATCGATGCGGTACCGGCCATCGAGGACGCTGCCGATCGAGACGCGATCGTCCTCGTCGGGCGAAGGAGAAGGCGACGCCGCCATGCCGTTTGCCCGAGACTACCGCGCCGCGTCTTTCCGACAAAAGGGTCCGGTGTATGCACTCGCCACTCGGCCCGGCGCCGACGGGGGCCATGTGTCCACTTTTTGCACTAACGCGCACCCGGAGGCGTCGAATACCGTGAGCTGCGGTCGATGCTCTCCGATGTGATTCCAGTGGCGGCGCGCCGGCCCCTCGACGACCTCGTCGGCGCGCAGGTGGGGGACTATCTGATCGAGGGCGTGCTCGGGCGCGGCGGGATGGGCACCGTCTACGCCGCGGTTCATCGCGTGATCGGAAAGCAGGTCGCGCTGAAGGTGATCCGGGCCGGCCTGGTGCACGACCCGGTCGTGATCGAGCGGTTCGAGCAGGAGGCGCGGGCCGCGACCCGGATCGGCCACCGCAACATCATCGATATCTACTCGTACGGGACGCTCGACGACGGCCGGCCGTACTACGTGATGGAGCGGCTGCGCGGCCGCTCGCTCGCCGTCCGGATCGTGGAAGGCGCGCTGCCGCTCGACGAGGTCGCCGCGATCATCGGCGCGATCTGCTCGGCGCTCGCCGCCGCACACGCCGAGGGCGTCGTCCACCGCGACCTCAAGCCCGACAACATCTTTCTGCTCGAGGGCGCCGGCCCGACCGAGATCAAGTTGCTCGACTTCGGCGTCGCGAAGCTGCAGGGCGCCGGCCGGCCCAGCGTGTCGCTGACCGAGACCGGGGCGATCCTCGGCACGCCGCGCTACATGGCGCCCGAGCAGGCGCGCGGCCACACCGCGAGCGCCGCGACCGATGTCTACGCGCTCGGCGGAATCGCGTACGAGATGATCACCGGCGCCCCGGCGTTCGAGGGCACCAACGCGGCCGACCTCGTCGCGCAGCACCTGCTCGAGCCCGCGCCGCGCCTGCGCGACTCGCTGCGCGTGCCCCGCGCGCTCGACGATCTGGTCGCCGCGATGCTCGCCAAGGAGCCCGAGGACCGCCCGACGATCGAAGAAATCCAGGAGGCGTTTCACGGACTTGCAAACTCTGCCGGCACACCGCGCCGCCGCCGCTGGCCGCTGGTGGCCGGCGCCCTGGTCGCCGCGGCCGCGGCCGCCGCGATCGCCTGGCGCTTCGCGAGCCCCGGCGTGTCTGCCGCGCGCACCCAGCCCGCGGCGCCCCGCGCGCAGCTCGGGGCGGAGATGTCCGCCGCGTCCGGCGACCCGAGCGCCGCGTCCGGCGATCCACGCGCCGTGTCCGGCGATCCACGCGCCGCGTCCGGCGATCCACGCGCCGCGTCCGGCGATCTCCAGCGCGCGCACCGCGACAGCGCGAGTGCG
>JBQCJR010000772.1:0-2054 GCA_051952595.1 Kofleriaceae bacterium | reverse complement strand
GCTCCGGTCTGCCTCCGGTCTGCCTCCGGTCTGCCTCCGGCCCCGGCCCTGATCTCCGGCTCCGGTCTGCCTCCGGCCTTCACCTCCTGCCCCCTGCCTCCGCAGAGTGGGGGCTTGGGGGAGCGCGATCGCTCCCCCAAACTGAGGACTCGCCTCCGGCGAGTCCGGACGATGGCATTGACGCGCGCACCGCCCTCGTTCGAAGCCGTGAAGCGCGCCGCTCGCGGCGCGCCCACCCCACTCACCCGCACCCCCCCACGCACGGCGCGCGTCAATGCCGGAAGTGGCGCATCCCGGTGAACAGCATCGCGAGGCCGTGCTCGTTCGCCGCGCCGATCACCTCGTCGTCGCGTACCGAGCCGCCCGGCTGCACCACCGCGACCGCCCCCGCCTCCGCCAGCACGTCGACGCCGTCGCGGAACGGGAAGAACGCGTCGGAGGCCACCACCGCGCCGCGCAGCTTGTCGCCCGCCTTGCGCTCGCAGATCCGCACCGAGTCGACCCGGCTCATCTGGCCGGCGCCGATCGCGACGGTGACGCCGTCGCGCGCGAACACGATCGCGTTCGACTTGACGTGCTTGGCGACCCGCCACGCGAACGCGAGGTCGGCGCGCTCGGCGTCGCTCGGCGTGCGCGTGGTCGCGAGCTTGGCCTGCGCGAGATCCACCATGCCGTGATCCACCGACTGGACCAGCGCGCCGCCCGCGATCGTACGGATCGACCACGCGATCGCGTCGGTCGGCGCGCGCCACTCTCCCGGCGCCGCGACCAGCCGCAGGTTCTTCTTGGCCGCGAGCAGCTCGCGCGCCGCCGCCGAGTAGCTCGGCGCGACCACGCACTCGAGGAACGTCTCGACCAGCAGCCGGGCGAGCGGCTCGTCGACCTCGCGGTTGACCGCGACGATCCCGCCGAACGCCGACGTCGGATCGGCGTCGCGCGCCCGCCGGTACGCCGCGGCGACGTCGCGATCGATCGCCACGCCACACGGGTTGTTGTGCTTGACCACCACCGCCGCCGGCTCGGCCAGCTCGAGGCACAGCCCGAGCGCCGCATCGAGATCGAGGATGTTGTTGTACGAGAGCTGCTTGCCGCCCAGCACCTCGGCGCCGGCGATCGTCGGGCGCGCGCCGTGGCTGGTCGCGAGCGGCGAGCGCGCGTCGGCGTAGAACGCCGCCTTCTGATGCGGATTCTCGCCGTAGCGCAGCTCGTAGAGCCGGCGCCACTGGAAGCCCAGGGTGTCCGGCAGGTCGCGGCGCGCGGGCGCCTGCGCGCGCTGCTCGGCCGCCGCGTCGTCGATCGCCGTGAGGTACGCGGCGATCGCAGCGTCGTACGCCGCGGTGTGCGCGAACGCCTTGCGTGCGAGCTGCAGCCGGTGCGCCGCCGAGAGCCCGCCGGCGCGCAGCGCCTGGGCCACCCAGCCATAGTCGTCCGGATCGACCACGACCGCGACGCGCTCGTGGTTCTTCGCCGACGACCGCAGCATCGACGGCCCGCCGATGTCGATGTTCTCGATCGCGTCCTCGAGCGAGGTGCCCGCGCGCGCGATCGTCGCCTCGAACGGATAGAGGTTCACCACCACCAGATCGATCGGCTCGATCCCGTTCGCGGCCATCTCGCGGCGGTGTGCATCGGTCTCACGCCCGAGCAGCCCGCCGTGGATCTTCGGATGCAGCGTCTTCACGCGCCCGTCGAGGATCTCGGGCGCGCCCGTATAGTCCGAAACCTGAGTCACCTCGAGGCCCGCCGCGGCGAGCGCCGAGGCCGTGCCGCCCGTCGACAGCAGCTGCACGCCGAGCTCGCGGAGAACTCCCGCCAGCTCGACCACCCCACGCTTGTCGGACACCGAGACCAGAGCGCGTCGGATCATGCCGCGCGTGTACCAACCGGCCACCGACCGGTCAAGCCGCTCGGGTCGACGGCAGATCTACTAGTGCACCGCTCCCGATATCCGATCAAGCATTCGGCGGTGCGAGCGGATGATCGCACGCGCTGGTTTCGTCCACTCGAACGCGGTTGGTTTGCGATTCCAGGCTCGCATGTACGCGGCGATGTGG
>JBQCJR010000771.1:0-8498 GCA_051952595.1 Kofleriaceae bacterium | reverse complement strand
TCGTAGATCGACCGTTTATCTTGGTCACCGGCGTGGCGTGGCCGGCGCGCACGCCCCCCGCGCGCGCGTGGGCCGATATCCTGGTGGGCGCCTGCGACGCGGCCGACTGCACCAACGAGCCGTGGTCGGCGCCGATCCCGAACGGCGGCGCGCCGGCGCTCGCCGCGGGACGCCGCTACCTCCAGGCCCGCGCGACGCTGCGCAGCGACACCACGCGCGAGACCGAGCTCGAGCGGCTCGAGATCGAGTACCGCCGCCCTGCTACTTGAGCAGCTCGGCGAGCTTCTGCTTCATCTTCTTGTACTCGCCCTCGGCGTTGCGCTCCTCGAACCCGCTGTGCACGTATTGCACGACGCCCTGCGGATCCGCGATGAACGACGACGGCATCGTGGCGGCGCCGTACGACCCGGCCACGGCCGACTTGTCCGACGGCAGGTACACGAGGGCCATGTTGCGGAGCTTCAGCTTGCGGTGAAACGCCTTGCCGTCCTTGATGTCGTCGTCGAGCGTGAGCGCGACGAACGTGATCTTGCCCTTGAGCTCGCCGGCGATCCGGTCCCACACCGGCAGCTCCTTGCGGCACGGCACGCACCACGCCGCCCCGGCGGTCACGAACAGCCACTTGCCCTTGTAGGCCTTGAGCTTGAACGCCTTGCCGCTGGCGTCGACCGCGACGTCGAGCTCCTTGAGCCGGTCGCCCTTCTTGAGCACGTCGGCGGCGGCCGGCCCTGCGGCGAGCGCGAGGCCGATCACGAGGCCCCACAGCACGAACAGCGATCGCATGGCGCTGAGACGGCCGCGCCGGGTCATCGATTCACCGCGAGCTCTTCGTCGATCCACATGCCGATGTACTTCGCGTTGAGCGGGCCCTCGTACTTGCGGTCGTTGAAGAACAAGGTGGGCGTCGAGTCCACCTCGGCGGTCTCGCCCTGCGCCCTGTCGGTCTCGACCTGGGCCGCCGCGGCGGCGTAGTCGGCCTCGAACTTGGCCAGGTCGAGCCCGAGCTCGCGCGCGTACCCGGTCACCGCCTCCTTGTTGTGGATCGGCGCCTTGGCGAACAGCAGCGCGTGCATCTCCTTGAACTTGCCCTGCTTGTCGGCGGCGATCGCCGCCTGGGCCGCGCTCTTCGAGTCCGGCCACTTGCCGAGCGGGTACATGAGGAAGTACTCGGCGACCTTGCCGCTGTGCTCCTCGGAGACCTTGTCGAGGACCGGCTTGAACTGCGCGCAGTGCGGGCACGCGTAGTCGAAGAACTCGACCAGCCGGATCGGCGCGTCCTCGGGGCCCACGTGTGGGGCCTTGCTGACGTCGAGCTTGATCGGCGCCGCCTTGGATTCGTACTTGCGCTGGTACTCCTGACGCACCTGGGCCTCGGTGGCCTCGTCGTCGAGCATCGAGACCACGTAGCGCACGGCGTAGGGCGCGCGCTTGCACGAGGTGTCCGTGGTGAACGACGTGCGCAGGCTGTGGCTCTTGCCGCACGGCGACGGCAGCGAGCCGACAAGCTTGTAGAACACCTTCTGCTTGGTCTCGTCGAGCTTCCCGAGATCCACGCCCTGGAGCGGCGTGTTGTCGGCGGAGCCGGTCGCTCCCGACTCCGCGCGATCGAGGGCGTTGGCGGCCCCGGTGTCTTGCGGCTTCTTCTTCTCGCACGCCGCGCCGCCGAGCAGCGGCGCGCATGCGAGCGCTAGCAGGAAATGCCCCGAAATCCGTGCAGTTGACACCGGCAGGTTGTAGTTCACGCGAGATCCGTTTTCAATCATCGAACCCGGCGTGGTCTGACGAGAGGTTGTCTTGACGTCGCGCGTCATGGGCGGTATCTCTCCACTGAATGACGATTCATTCAGCGCCCGACCGCGGGGACCGCGAGAATCGTAGCGACAAGCGCGAGCGGATCCTGTCGGCCGCCGAGCGCGTGTTCGCGCGGCGGGGGTTCTTTGCGGCGCGGGTGTCGGAGATCGCGAAGGACGCCGGGGTCGCGGACGGGACGATCTATCTCTACTTCAAGAGCAAGGACGACCTGCTGATCTCGCTGTTCGAGACCCGCATGAAGCAGGTCAACGCGGTGCTCGCCGAGACCATCGCGAGCGCGCCTCCGCAGGAGCAGCTGCGCGCGTTCATCCACGCGTACCTCCGGCTGGTCCACGACGAGCCGGCCGCCGCCGAGGTGCTGACGATCGAGCTGCGCCAGTCGGCGAAGTTCATGAAGGAGTACGAGAACCCGCAGTTCGCCGACTTCCTGCGCATGCTGGGCGGGCTGATCGCAGCGGGCCAGGAGCGCGGCGAGCTCGATCCCTCGATCCCGGCGCACGTCGCGGCGCGGATGATCTTCGGCATGCTCGACGAGCTCGCGCTCGCGTGGGTGCTGTCGGAGCAGCCGATCCGCACCCCGGCGATCTCGGCGCCATCGCCTGGTACTCGTCCGAAGAAATTCGATATCGTGCGCGCGGCTGACTGGGTCGTCGCGCTCGTGACCTCTGGACTCGACCGCAGACCTAACAAGGAGATGTCCCCGTGAAGATCCTGGTTCCCGTGAAGCGGGTCCCCGACCCGACGCAAAAGGCCAAGATCAAGGATGGCCATATCGATCTGACCGGCGCATCCTGGATCGTCAACACGTTCGACGAGTACGCGATCGAGACCGCGCTGCGGCTGCTCGAGAACGGCGCCGATGGCACGCGCGCCGCCGGCGAAATCGTCGTCGTGTCGATCGGCCCGGATGACGCCGCGAAGGAGATCCGCACCTGTCTCGCGATGGGCGCCGATCGCGCGATCCACGTCGTCGCGAACGACGCCGAGATCGACTCGCTCGCGGTCGTGAAGGTGCTGTCCGCGATCGTCGAGGCCGAGAAGCCCGATCTGGTGATCATGGGCAAGCAGGCGGTCGATGGCGACGCGAACCAGGTCGGCCAGATGCTGGCCGGCAAGCTGGGCTGGCCGCAGGCCACGTTCGCCGCGACGATCGAGCTCGCCGCGGACAAGAAGTCGCTCGTGGTCGGCCGCGAGGTCGATGGCGGCGTCGAGTACAAGAAGGTCCCGGTGCCGTCGGTGATCACCGTCGACCTGCGGATCGTCGGCCCGAAGTCGGTCAAGAACGGCATCACGCCGGAGTCGCACGCGTACTCCGGCGAGGGCGCCCGGCTGCCGTCGCTCAAGGGCATCATGGCGGCGAAGAAGAAGCCGCTGGCCGCGCAGAAGCTCGCCGACTACGGCGCGACCGCGGCCCCGGTGATCAAGGAGCTGTCGGTGTCGCTGCCGCCGCCGCGGCCGCCCGGACAGATCGTCGCCGACATCCCCACCCTCGTGAAGAAGCTCGCCGACGAGGCGAAGGCTCTGTAAGGAGACGCTGCCATGGGTAACGTCGTCGCATTCTGCGAGTTCCAGAACGGCCAGCTGCGCACCAGCGCGCTCGCCAACCTCACGTTCGCCCGCCAGGCCGCGCAGGCCCACGGGGGCGAGGTCGTCGTGCTGCTGATCGGGGACAAGGCGGCCGATGCCGCCAAGGCCGCCGCGAAGTACGCGCCGAAGGTCGTGTACGTCGAGAGCCCGGAGCTCGCGCACTACCTCGCCGAGACCTACGCGCCGCTGGTCGCCGCGGTCGCCAAGGAGGCCGGCGCCACGGTGGTCACCGCCACCGCGACCGCCATCGGCAAGGACCTGATGCCGCGCGTCGCCGCGCTGCTCGATGCGGGCATGGCCTCGGACATCTCGAAGCTCGAGACCAAGGACACGTTCGTGCGGCCGATCCTGGCCGGCAACGCGTACTCGACCGTGCAGATCGGCTCGCCGATCATCGCGGTCACGCCGCGCCAGTCGGAGTTCGAGCCGGCCGCGGAGCTCTCGTCCGAGGGCACGGTCACCGCGTCGGCCCCCGGCAAGATCGACGCGCTCGGCGCCTCGTTCGAGCGGATCGACGCGCAGAAGTCGGATCGCCCGGACCTCAGCGACGCCAAGGTCGTGGTGTCCGGCGGCCGCGGCATGAAGAACGGCGAGAACTTCAAGGTGCTCGAGCAGCTCGCGGACCTGCTCGGCGCCGCGATGGGTGCGTCGCGCGCCGCCACCGACGCAGGCATGGTGCCCGCCGACTGGCAGGTCGGCCAGACCGGCAAGATCGTCGCGCCGAACCTGTACTTCGCCGTGGCGATCTCGGGTGCGATCCAGCACCTCGCCGGCATGAAGGGCAGCAAGACGATCGTCGCGATCAACAAGAACAAGGACGAGCCGATCTTCCAGGTCGCCGACTACGGTGTGGTCGCGGACTGGGAGAAGGCGGTCCCCGAACTGATCGCCGAGATCAAGAAGCTCAAGGCGAGCCGCTAGCAGTCGCTGCAGGTGTGCGTTCCTCCTCCGGGCGGAAGGCACGCAGCGGCCG
This sequence comes from Kofleriaceae bacterium, assembly GCA_051952595.1. Lineage (GTDB taxonomy): Bacteria > Myxococcota_A > Polyangia > Haliangiales > Haliangiaceae > JABFXX01. The sequence continues at coordinate 4,126 of JBQCJR010000771.1, read as the reverse complement.
CTTCGATCCACGCGCCGCGCCCCGCGCGAACGCGTTACGCTCCGCCGCATGGGCCGGAGCCGGTGGGCAGTCTGGATGCTCGCGCTTGTCGCGAGCGGGAGCTGTGGTCGGTTGGGGTTCGACGACGGGCCGCGCGACGGCGACCCGGTCACCGAGGGCCCCGGGTCGTGGCTCGACATCGCGCCGACCCGGTTCGCGAGCTGCGGGCTCACCACCGGCGGCGAGCTGTGGTGCTGGGGCTCCGGCGAGCACGGCGTGCTCGGCAACGGCGCCGAGGACCTGCTGGCGCCGATGCAGCGGATCGGCACGGCCACCTGGCGCAGCGTCTCGACGTACTTCGGGCACACGTGCGGCGTGCAGCGCGATGGCTCGTTGTGGTGCTGGGGCCGCAACGAGCGCGGCGCGCTCGGCGACGGCGTCGTTGACGACGACGAGATCGCGCGGGTGCCCCGCCGGGTCGGCACCGACGCGTGGACGATGGTGCAGTCGGGGTTCCGCTACTCGTGCGCGCTGCGCGACGACGCCACGCTGTGGTGCTGGGGCGCCAACGACCTCGGCCAGCTCGGCGATGGAACCAAGGAGGACCGCCGGCAGCCCACCCCGATCCCCGGCGCGACGTGGCGGACGATCGCGCTCGGCGAGACCAGCGCGTGTGGCATCCGGCTCGACGACTCGCTGTGGTGCTGGGGCTCGGATCGCGGCGGCCAGGTCGGCAACGGCGATCCGGTGGCCGACGAGCCGGCGCCTGTGAACATCGGCGGCGCGCGGCGGTGGAGCGCGGTGGCGGTGGGCGAGTCGCACACCTGCGCGATCGAGCTCGACGGGACCTCGTGGTGCTGGGGCAAGAACCACGATGGCCGGCTCGGCAACGGCGACACCGTCGACTCGACCTCGCCGGTGCAGACCGTGGCGCCACCGCTCGCGTCGATCGCGGTCGGCGCCGAGCACACCTGTGGCCTCGCGCCGGAGGGCGAGCTGTGGTGCTGGGGCGCCTCGCAGCACGGCGAGATTCCAGGGATCACCACGAGCCGGCTCGCCACGCCGACGAGGATCGCCGCGCAACCCATGACCCGGCTGGCGATCGGCGTCTCGGTGACCTGCGCGATCGACGGCGACGCGCAGCTGTACTGCAGCGGGCTCAACGGCTCCGGGCAGGCCGGCCAGCCGCCCGGCGAGACGCACGTGCCGCGGCGCGCCGACGCGCGCAGCGACTGGAAGGCGATCTACGCCGACTACCTGCACGCCTGCGGGCTGACCACCAGCGGCTCGCTGCACTGCTGGGGCGACGGCAGGGCCGGTCAGCTCGGTGACGGGAGCAAGCTCGATCGCCAGCTCCCGGTCGACGTGCCCGGCGCGTACGTCGCCGCGGCGCTCGCCGGTCCCACGACGCTCGCGCTGCGCGCGGATCGCACGCTGTGGAGCACCGGCTACGACGTGATCGACCAGCGCTACACGGCCGAGCCGGCCAAGATCTCCACCGGGGTCGCCGCCGCGGCGATCGGCGAGGGCCACACCTGCGCGCTGCGCGACGACGGGGTCCTGACGTGCGCCGGGTCCAACGGCTACGGCCAGCTCGGCGACGGCACGCGCGTGGACACCACGAGCGCGACGGTCGCCGGCGCGTGGCGCTCGATCGCCGCCGGGCAGTACGTGACGTGTGCGACCCAGAGCGCGGGGCTGATGGACCAGCTGTTCTGCTGGGGCGAGCGCGGGATGCACGGCGCGCTCGCGACCGACGACGCGACCACGCCGACCCGCGTGGACATCGCGCGCAACGTCGCGCAGGTCGAGATCGGCGATCTGTCGGCGTGTGCGCGCGCCGAGGGCGAGATCTGGTGCTGGGGCCACAACGGGTACGGCCAGCTCGGCGACGGCTCGGCCGCCGACTCGGTCACGCCGGTGCGGGTCGGCACGCGCAGCGACTGGATCGACGTCGACGTCGGCGACGTCCACGCGTGCGCCATCGCCGCGGATCACACGCTGTGGTGCTGGGGCCACGCGGACCAGGGACAGGGCGGCACGCCCACAGTGTTCCAGCGGCGGTCGCCTGCCCAGGTGGGCAGCGACACCGACTGGGTCGACGTCGCGTGTGGCACGCACTTCTCGTGCGCGCTCAAGTCCGATGGAACGCGCTGGTGCTTCGGCAGCAACAACGCCGGCGAGCTCGGCGATGGCCGCGCCTGGGTGACCGAGCTGTCGCGGGTCGCGCTGTAGCTCGTCGTTGTTCGCAGCTCCTCGTCGAGGGTTGCGAGACTTGCTCGGTAGGGATCCATGCTACAAACGACGGAGCAACAGAGGAGGCTAACGATGGCATTCGCAGCAGAGTCTCGGTCCGCGATCCCCGGCGCTGTCGCCACGCTCGGCGTGAGCGATCGCATGACCTTCCTGCGCAGGACGTACGCCCACCTCGGCATCGCGCTCGTCGCGTTCGCCGCGTTGACCGGCGGCATGATCCGCTACGCCACCGAGACCAGCGCCAAGTTCTCGGCGTGGGCGCTCGGCCGCGGTGGCTGGAACTGGCTCATCATCCTCGGCCTGTTCATGCTCGTCGGCTATCTCTCGGAGCGGCTCGCCCGATCGGAGAGCTCGCGCGGGTTGCAGTACCTCGGGCTCGGGCTCGGGGTCGTGATGTACAGCCTGCTGCTCCAGCCTCTGCTGTGGCTCGCGATCATGAAGTTCGGCACCGCCGACGCGCTCTCGATCGTCAGCCAGGCCACCGTGATCACGCTCGCGATCTTCATCGGGCTCACGCTCACCGTGTTCCTGACCAAGAAGGACTTCTCGTTCCTGCGCGGCACGCTCGTGGTGTGCGCCTTCGCGGCGCTCGGCGTGATCTTCGCCTCGATCGTGTTCGGGTTCACCCTCGGTGCGCTGTTCGCGGGCGCGATGATCCTGCTGATGGCGGGCTACATCCTGTTCGAGACCAGCCTGGTCATGAAGGAGTTCCCGCCGACCGCCCACGTCGCGGCGGCGCTGATGCTGTTCTCGACGGTCGCCACGCTGTTCTGGTACGTCGTGCGCCTGCTGATGAGCCTGCGCAGCGACTGACCTCCGCGCCCAGACTGCCATCGCAACCCGACGGGGACCCCACAAGGGTCCCCGTCCGCGTTTTCGGCAGGCTATACTCGCGCGAACATGTCCGCGGTGCCCCGTGTACCGGCTCCTGCCCCGCTCTCGTCCGCGGACATCGGGGCAGTCCGCAAGCTCGAGGATGCGATCGCGACGGTCGTGCGCGGCAAGCCCCAGGCGATCCGCGCGGCGATCGTCGCGCTGCTCGCCCGCGGCCACCTGCTGATCGAGGACGTCCCCGGCGTCGGCAAGACCACGCTCGCCCGCGCGCTCGCCGCGTCGCTCGGCGGCACGTTCCGGCGGATCCAGTTCACGAGCGACCTGCTGCCGTCCGACATCGTCGGGATCTCGGTCTACGACCAGAGCGGCAAGGTGTTCGAGCTCAAGCGCGGGCCGATCTTCGCCAACGTCGTGCTCGCCGACGAGATCAACCGCACCACGCCGCGCACCCAGTCCGCGCTGCTCGAGGCGATGAGCGAGAACCAGGTCTCGATCGACGACACGACGCACCCGCTCGAGTCGCCGTTCATGGTGCTCGCGACCCAGAACCCCTCGGAGCACTACGGCACCTACCCGCTGCCCGAGTCGCAGATGGATCGGTTCCTGCTGCGGATCTCGCTCGGCTATCCGGCGAAGTCGATCGAGCGCGAGCTGCTGCGCGAGCGCGCCGGCGGAGATCCGGTGGCGCGCCTCCACCCGGTGGTCGATCTCGCGGCGGTGCGCGCGCTGCAGGAGGGCGTCGAGTCGATCGCGGTCGACGACGCGCTGCTCGACTACGCGATGGCGATCGTCGACGAGACCCGCCGCCACCCGGGGATCGCGGTCGGCGTGTCGACCCGCGGCGCGCTGGCGTGGTACCGCGCCGCGCAGGCCTCGGCGCTCGCCGCCGGGCGCGACTTCGTGATCCCCGATGACCTCAAGGGACTCGCCGTGGGATGCCTCGCCCACCGCCTCGTGCTCGCCCACACCCACAGCTACGACTCGGCCGGGCGCGCCCGCGGCGATTCCGAGCGGATCATCGGCGAGATCGCCGGGCGGGTCGTGGTCCCCACCTGAA
>JBQCJR010000770.1:0-7247 GCA_051952595.1 Kofleriaceae bacterium | reverse complement strand
AACACCCGCGCGTACTCCGACTCCTCGACCAGCCCGACCGACGCGCGGACCTCGTCATCGATCCGGTCGAACAGCCGGCCGCGCGCCACGTCGACCAGCTTCTTGTGGTCGTGGTAGCCGCCCGGCTGCACGTCCTGGCGCAGGAACTCGTACAGGCTCGCCTGCTTGCACAGCTCGACGATCTCGTCGAGCACGACCAGCGGGGACACGTAGCCGTAGCGGGTCGATCCGACCGCGGCGAGCAGCACGGTCTGCATCTCGCGCGGCGACGCGCCGACCCGGCCCTCGTAGATCGGATAGTTGTCCGACTCGTGCCACAGGTCCTTGATGTGGGCGGCGAGCTCGCGCGAGCGATCCGGCGTCAGATCCTCCGGCAGCTCGCCCGACGCGTACAGCTCCGCCTTGTCGAGCGGCGACAGCTTGCCGATCACCTCGGCGAGCGTCGACGGGAACCGCTCGACCTGCGGCTTGCGCATCCGCGACAGCACCGCCCACAGCGCGGCGACGTACGCGGTGTGCGGCGCCACGTGGCGCGCCCCGGCCGCCTCGCGCAGCCGCTCGCGGTAGAGATCCTCCTCGTGCCGCACGTCGAGGATGAACGGCACGCGGACCAGCTCGATCCGCCCCTTGAAGCTCTGGAAATCCGGGATCTCGCGGAACGCCGCCAGGTGGATGTCGTTGCAGCTGCCGACGAACGCGAGATCGAGGAACAGCGTCGAGCTGGACAGCGACAGCGCCGCGCGCTCGACGGTGGTCAGCAGGTACTTGTAGTGCTCGAGCGGCCGCTTGAGCAGGTCGTCGTACTCGATGAACCCGCGGTTCGCGCCGACCACCTCGCCGCCGTACTCGAACAGCGACACCGATTGCAGCGAAGGCGGCAGCGCGGTCAGCGTGCGATCCGCGGTCACCTGGCGCTCGCTCGCGTCCACCGAGAGCTGCGGCTCGACGGTGACCCACCCGGTGCGGTAGCGGTGCGAGATCTCGAACCGCTCGATCCGGACGTGGCGCAGCACCTGGAGGTAGTCGCCGTGATAGCTGGCGAGCAGCGCGTCGTAGATCGCGCGGTTCTTGGGCGACAGCGAGCCCTGGCGCAGGTAGTCGCCGAGGCCAAACGCGCGGCCGCCGAGCAGCCGCTGGATCAGCTTCTGGCGCTCCTCGATCGGGATCAACAGCAGCGGGTGATCGCGCAGCTCGTCGCCGAGCCGGGCGTCGATCGCGTCGTCGGGCAGATACGCGAACGAGTCCGCGGTGGCCACGGCGTACGACTCTCCGGCGCCGAGGCCGCCGCCGAACCCGATCCCGCCGCGGGTGTGCTTCTGGGCCGGGAAGATCCACGAGAACCGGTACAGCGCGCCCTCGTCGAGGGTCGAGTAGTGCTCGAGCCCGCGGCCGAGGCAGCGGATGAACGTCGACTTCGCCGACCCGTTCGGCCCGTGGAGCAGGATCAGCTTGTTGGGCCGGCCGTCCTGCACGAAGCTGCGCAGCACCCGGTACACCGCGTTCTGGACGTGCTCCTGGCCGAACAGCCGATCCTCGCCGTTCGCCCACGGCGCGTCGAACAGGTTGAACCGCTGGACGTCGCCCCACGGATACTCGACCTGGCTGGTGCCGTAGTGGTCGAAGCAATCGACGATGTACTGGGTGGACGAGCGGAGCTGGCGCAGCGGCTCCGCGACCACCAGCGAGAGGTACTCGGCGAACGACATCACCCGGCGGTTGCGCGTGAAGTCGTCGCGCACCGCGTCGCCGAGACCAACGAGCAGCTCCTTCACCAGCGTGGGTGCATCCGGTGCCATGAGTGAGCGAACCGTATCATTGGGCGCCGCGGCACGCTCGCGCGCGGGCGCATGCGCATCCATCAGGACATGTCCGAGTCGACGCCCGAGGACGGACCACCCGGCCGACGTCGCTCGGCGCGGCGGATGTGACCGGTGCTCCCGACCGGATCACCCCTGCCCCGACGGCGGGGCGCCGCCGATCACTTGGCGGCGATCTCGATCGAGATCGGCTCCTTCTTCGGCAGGCACTGATCCTTGTCGCAGACCGCGAACTTGAACGAGCCGTTGATCGTGTAGCTGCCGCTCGCGGCCGGCGTCAGCTTGACCGCGAACGTCAGCTCCTTCTCGTCGATCCGCTCGGCGTCGCCCTTGGCCTTGTCGAGGCCACCCGCGATCAACTCCGCCTTCGCGAGCGTCACGCCGGTCGGGGTCTGGAGCGAGAGCTTCGTCGGGAACTCGACGTTCACCTTGAAGTTCGGGCCCGGGCGGACGACGACCTTGGCGATCGCCTCGGCGCCGGCGCGCGCATCGGCGGGCGCCTCGATCGAGAGCTGGCCCTCCTCGGGCGTGAGCCGGAGCGCCGCGCTCATCGCGGTCGGCGCGCCCTCCGCGGCCGGTGCGCCGGCGCTCTCGCCGGCCGGCATCGCGCCGCCGGGGACGGCGATCTTCTCGATCTTGTCGCCGCGCTCGGTCGGCGAGGCGCTGGACTCGGGCGCCGCGTTGGGCTGGCCCCCGGCCGACTTCGAGCAGCCGGCGACGGTGAGGGTGGTGGCGATCGCGAGCAGGGACCCGGCCGCCGCCAGGCTGGTTCGAGGCATGCGCGGATGATAGCGGGTCTCCGCGGGCGCGCATCCCGAGTAGGACATCTACCCCCTTACTCGACGGAACCAGACCACGGTACGCTGGTGGCGTCGGTGAGAAGGGCGCAGCAGCTAGGTCGTTACCACCTGCTCGATCGCATCGCGTTCGGCGGCATGGCCGAGATCTATCGCGCCAAGACGTTCGACGCGACCGGCCAGCCGCACCTGGTCGCGGTCAAGCGCGTGCTCGCCCACCTCGCCGAGGACGACGACTTCATCCAGATGCTCGTCGACGAGGCCAAGATCGCGAGCGTGCTCCGCCACGGCAACATCGCGCGGGTCTACGAGTTCGCGCGCGCGCACGGCGAGTACTTCATCGCGATGGAGCACGTCGACGGCAAGGACATGCGCACGGTGCTCGAGCGCGCGCGCAGCAAGAAGAAGCCGATCCCGCCGGAGCACGCCGCGTACGTCGCGGCCGAGGTCGGCTCGGCGCTGCACGCCGCGCACTCCGCCGTGGATAGCCGCAACCGGCCGCTGCGGATCATCCACCGCGACGTCTCGCCATCGAACATCATCTGCAGCTACGCCGGCGAGGTGAAGCTGTGCGATTTCGGGATCGCGAAGGCGACGCTGTCGCGGGTCACCACGAAAACCGGGGTGATCAAGGGCAAGGTCAAGTACATGAGCCCCGAGCAGGCGCTCGGCCGCAAGCTCGATCACCGCAGTGACGTGTTCTCGCTCGGCTCGTGCCTGTACGAGATGCTGACCCGGATCCCGCCGTTCACCGCGACCAACGAGATGGATCTGCTGATCAAGGTGCGCGACGCGAAGTACCGCGCGGTCAGCGAGCTCAACCCATCGATCTCACACGAGCTCGAGCAGATCACCGACAAGTGCCTGACGCGCAGCCGCGCCAATCGCTACCAGACCGCCGCCGAGGCGGAGGCGGATCTACGCGCGTTCCTGCGCAAGTTCATGCCGAGCTACTCGCGCAGCCACCTCGGGCGGTACATCCGCAAGAGCTTCGCGCAGGAGATCGAGCGCGAGCTGCGCATGCTCGAGGAGTACGTGGTGACCGACGACGTCAGCGACGACGTCGGCGAGAGCCTGATGGTGCCGGACGAGGACTTCGAGCCGCCGGAGGTCCCGTTCCAGCCCAAGCCGACGTCGGTGTCGATCATCGCCGCGACCAGCGACTACTCGGGCGACTCGAACTTCACGACGATGCCGCAGGGCCACGACATCCACGGGCAGAACACGGTGATCCTCGACACCCGGGGACGCAACGCCCCGCCGCCTGCGGAGCCGATGGACGCCGCGCCGCGCCGGTCCACCGTGCAGCCGGTGTTCGACGACGACCTGCACTCGGCCCCGACGATGATCATCGATATCGGGCGGGTCCGCCGAGGTCGCTAGCCGCGCCGCAGTGCGGGCAGAACCGCGCCTGCGACGGGACGCGCCGGTGACACCCGGGGCACGCGCGGCCGATGTCCACCAGGTCGCCCTCCCAGCGCTCGGCGCCGGCCTCGATCGCCACGCGGTGACCGGCGCGCGCATGCTCGCGCGCCTGGTCCACCGTCGCGAAGTAGTAGACGCTGCGCCGGCACGTGGTGCAGAACCGGGCGTCGGCGCGCTCGGTCGGGACCAGCGCGAGCCAGTCGCGTGGGCATGACGCGTCCCGCGTGGGGCAGCCCTCGAGCTGCGGCCGCGAGATCGAGGCGCGCCACGCGAGGTCGATCCGGCGAGCCACCGCGCGGAGCTGCACCGCGAGCTCCTCGAACCGCGGCGCGCCGGGCGACAGCCGGGCGAGCGCGTGCTCGATCCGCAGGAAGCTCGCGCGCGCGTGCTCGCCGCGGGCCTCGAGCCAGTCGGCGTAGCGCAGCCGGCTCGCCTCCTCGCTGTTCGCGATCGCCGCGATCAGGTCGCGCTCGACGGGATCCATGATGTCGGGCGGCCGGTCCTCGACGATCGCGCGGCTCCCCGGCGAGCCGCGGCCCGGCGCGGCGCTCGGCCGGCGCACCGTGCGGCGCTCGTAGCTTCGCGCGTAGATGTCGACCGAGTGCGTCGCGGTCCGGCGCGCGTGGGGATCGCTCGCGTCGATCGATGAGATCTGCTCGACGGTCTCGACCGATTCGAACGCCTCGAACGCGGTGGTCTCGGCGCTCTCGTCGACCTCGCGGTCGGTGGCCTCCTCGCCCTCGATCGCGTACGACTCGATCGCGAGCTGCGATCCGGCGGCGGTCCGCTCGGCGGTGCGCTCGTCGGCCCCGAGGTCCCTGCTCCGCTCGATCCGCCGATCCCGCACGGTCGGTCGTAGTCTAGCAGCCGATGCGACCGCGCTCACACAAACCTCGGGTGGGCACCCATGCACGGCGCGACACCCTCGCGCGGGAGGACGTCAGCGGATCTCGAGCGCGAGCCCGAGCACCTCGGCGCCGGGCCGCACCGTGACGCGCGCCGAGCCCCGCGCGTCGCCGCGCTCGGCGGAGATCGAGAGCTCGCCGGTCGGCGCGTCGCGGATCCGGAACTCGCCCTCGCCATCGGTGAGTCCCTCGACGACCGGGCCCTCGCCATCGGCCGGCTGGATCGAGACCCGCGCATTGACGACGCGCTGGCCGCGGGCATCTCGAACCGTGCCGCCGACGAGCGCGCCGCGCGCCAGGTCGAGCCGGATGTCGCGCACCGAGGTGGCGCCCGGCGAGCTCGCGGCCGCGACGTCGAGCTCGCGGACCAGCGGCAGATACCCGGGCAGCTTGACCCGGACCTTCCAGCGCCCCGGCCGCAGCGGCCCGAGCCTCCACATCCCGCCCTTGTCGGTGGTCGCCTCGGCGCCGGCGCGCCCCGGCCCCTCGGCGGTGATCGCCACGCCGGCGAGCGGCGCGCCGCCGCCGTCGAGCAACACGCCCTCCGCGGCGCCGCCCAGCGCGAGCCGCAGCCGGACTCGCTCGCGGCCACCGGTCGACGCCTCCGCGGCGAGCTCGGTGGTCGGATAGTCGGGGTGCCGGATGCGGACCCGCAGCGGGCCCTCGGGCAGCTGATCGATCGAGAACGTGCCATCGGCGGAGACCACCGCGTGGCGGCCCTCGCCCGCGCCGCCGATGATCTCGATCTGCGCGGCCGCCACCGGCGCGCCCGTGGCGTCGTCGAGCGTGCCGGCGAGGATCGCGTCGGCGACCATCAACACGAGATCCTCGCGCCGCTCGTCCGGATCGCGGCCGCGCGCGACCGCCAGCTCCACGGTGCGCCGCGCCTCGGCGTGCCCGAACGCGCTCGCGGTCAGCTCGACCGTGCCGGTCACCGGACCAAGCCGGTACGTGCCGTCAGCCTCGCTGAACGCGACCAGCGGCGCGCCGCCCTCGGGCTGGGCCGTCACCTGCGCGCCGGCCACCGGCACGCGGTGCTGGTCGGTGACCTTGCCGGCGATCATCGTGCCCGGGGTCAGCACCACGTCGATCCCGGTGATCGCCTGGCCACCCTCGACCGCGACCGGGCGCGAGCGCCCCTCGGCGAACCCGGGCGCCAGCGCGAGCACCGTGACCTTGCCCTTGGGCAGCCCGCGGATCCGGTAGCGCCCGTCGGGGCCGGTGGTCCAGACCGAGTCGCCGGCCGGATCGCCCGGCAGCGGCGGAGGCTCGCCCGCGAGCGCGCCGACCGGGCTGCTCGGATCGATCGCGGCCGGGCGCGCGACCTGCGCACCCGGCGGGGGGATGGGTGGGATCGGGCCGACCGTCACGCCGAGCTCGCCGCGCGGGATGAACTGCGGATCCACGCTCGCGCCGCCGGCGAGCCCGGTCGGTGCGGGCGCGGCGATCCGGCCGCTGAACCGGCGCAGCCGATCCTGGTCGACCGCCGCGGAGTGCTCGTGTGATCCGCTCGCGCCGCCCGTCCCCATCGCGCGCACCGTGGCACCGGCGATCGGCCGGCCCTCGCCGTCGAGCACACGGCCCTCGACGGTGGCGCCGCGCGACAGCGCGATCTCGGGCACGCCGCGCCCCGCCTGGAGCTCGACGCCTCCCGGGCTGGTGTAGCCCGGCGCGAACGCATCGGCGATCCAGGCGCCGCTCGGCACGCCCTCGATCCGGAACACGCCGTCGTCGCCGCTGCGCGCGTAGCGCGGCGCCTCGTCGTCGCCCGACGGCCGCAGCTCGATCGCGGCGACCAGGCCGGTGCCCTCGTCGCGATCGATCACCCGACCCACGACGATCGACGCCGCCTCGAACCGCAGCTCGACCGGCGAGAACGGGCCGCTGCCCAGCCGGTTGACTCGCACCGCGCGCGCCGCGAGCGCGCCCTGCCACGCGTAGACCTGGTAGCGACCCTCGGGCAGGTCCGCGAACGCGAACGCGCCGAGCGCGTCGCTGCGGGTCTCGATCGCGCCGCCGATCGCGTCGCCGCGCAGCGCGACCATCGCGTTGGGCACCGGATCGCCGCCATCGGTCACCGTGCCCTCGATCCGCACCTGGCGCGCGACGACGATCTGCACCTCGTCGGACGGCACGGGGACGAACCGCACCTCGGCCGCGACCAGCCCGGCGCCGGTCACGCGGAGCCGGTAGCGCCCGGGAGCGAGCCCGTCGATCGCGAACTTGCCGTCCGCGCCGGTCGCGGGCGCAACCGCGACCGCGTCGGTGGGCGCACGGTCATCATCATCGTCGTCGGCCGAGCC
>JBQCJR010000769.1:0-9060 GCA_051952595.1 Kofleriaceae bacterium | reverse complement strand
GATCAGCAGCGTCGTGGTCAAGATCATCTTGACCGACAAGCTGAGCTTCATATCGGCACCCCGCAGTTGCCCATCGAAGCCACAGAGTATGACAGCCCCGAGGGAACTGCTACCATTGCCGTCGTGGTGGACCCCGTCGCCCCCGCGCTCCAGCAGTTCCTGGCGGAGTTCAAGCGGGTCGCCAACGCGATCGTCGATAGCTACTTCGTGGTCGACACGGAGCGTCGGATCGTCGATTTCAACCGCGCGTTCTTCGCGCTGCTGCCCCGCCAGGTCGCCCGCGGCCTCAAGGGCAAGCACTGCTACGACGTGCTCGAGCTCAACATCTGCCAGACCGAGTGCATCGCGCAGCAGTGCTGGGCGGACAACCGGCACGTCCGGCTCGACGAGATCTCCGGCTCGATCGCCGGCGAGGCGAGCAAGCTGCGGTTCATCCTGTCCGCCGTCCCGATCACCGACGAGCACGGCAACCACGTCGGCGCGCTGGAGATCCAGCGCAACGTGACCGACGAGGCCGTGGTCCAGGTCAAGTACCAGGAGATGCTGGAGACCGAGGCGCGCGAGCGCGAGCGGCTCGCCAACCAGGTGCGCGCGCGCACCAAGGAGCTGCTCGAGACCAACCAGCACCTGCTGAAAACCCAGAAGGAGCTGCTGGCCTACAAGAAGGGCCTGACGGTCTGACCGGCGCCGTGCGAGCCGGTCGTGGGCCGGGCTCGCGCGCGGGCGGGCCGCGCTAGCTCTCGCCGAGCTCGGCCTCGAGCGCCTTCACGGCGTCCTCGAGGTTGGCCTCGGAGATCCGGCCGGTCGCGTCGTCCTCGAAGTCCATCTCGGTCGGCACGTCGACGGCCTCGTCGGCCGCGGCGGGCTCGACGGCCGCGACGGCCGCGACGGCCGCGGCGGCAGACCCGGCGGGCTCGGCCGAGCCCTGGATCGTCGGCTCCGCGCTGCCGGCGGCGGTGTCGCCAGCGGCCGCGCTGCCGCTGGCGGTAGGGGCAGGTGCGCTCTCCTGCTTCTTGCCGCACGCGGTGGCAGCGAGCGCGGCGAACGAGATCGCGAACAGGCGCGTGGTCAGGCGATTCATCGGATGCCTCCCTTTCCGTGGAACAGCTGCTGCAGCGTGGCCATGCGTTGCTCGTGCCGCTCGTCCTCGCGGGCGCGCGCGACGTCGATCCGGATCGCGAGCGGTCCGCGATCGGCGATCTCGGCGATCTCGCGCATGCGCTCGAGCTCGGCGACGCGCTGGGCGTGCAGCGTCAGCTCGGCCTGGGTCTCCGGATCGGCGAGGAACTCGCGCGCCCACTTGGCGCGCAGCTGCTCGAGGCGGTCGGTGCGCCGCTGCTCGCGCGACGCGATCCGCTCCTCCTCGCGCTGGCGCGCGGCCGCCTCGCGGGCGGCGCGGTCGCGGGCGAGCTGCTTCTGCCGCGCGGCCCACGCCTCCTCGGCCTTGCGCTTGCGCTCCGCCTCGAGCCGCTTGGCCTCGGCTTCGGCGTCGAACGCGGCGGCGACCTCGAACCCACCGACGATCAGGTCCGGGCCGCGGCCGGCGCGGATCGAGATCGGCCCGCTGGTCGCGCTCGCCGGGATCGCGAAGACGATCTGATCCGCGGTGACCTTGGCGGCGCGCAGCGGCGCCCCGGCCCACACGATCGCGGCGTCGCTCGGGAAGTTGCGGCCGCGGATCACGACGCGCGTGCCGGGCTTGCCCTTGTTCGGCCAGTAGCTGCTGACCACCGGGCGCTCGAGCTTCCACTGCCGGCGCGGCGGCGTGGGGCGCGGCCGCGGGTCGGCGGTGCCCGGTGAGCCCGGCGTGGGTGGCGGCGGCGTCGGCGGCAGGCTGCCGGCGTCGATCCACGAGCCGTCCACGTACACCCACAGGTCGCCCTGGCGGTCCCAGCGGCCGTCCTGCCAGCGCTTGCCGGCGCGCTCGCGCTCCCACCGGCCGGGCGTCCACTCCCACTTGTTCGTGGCCCAGGTCCAGCGACCGGGGATCCACACGTAGCCGGCGCGCGGCGCCTGGGTCTCGGCGCGCGGCGCCGGCGGCGCCTCGCGTGGTCCGTCGCGGTGGTCGCGCGGATCCGGCCGCCCCGGGCCGCGGCGGTCGTCGATCTTGTCGGGCTTGCGGTCGTCGGGTCTGCGGTCGTCGGGCTTGCGGTCGGGCGCCTTGGGATCGGCGCGGTGGTCGCGCGGATCCGGCCGCGCGGCCGGTCGAGCTCCGGGATCCACGGGACGAGCCGCGGGAGTGCGGTGGTCGCGCACGTCGGGCTGCGCGGACGCGGCGGGGGCCCCGGCGGCGAGCGCGATGCTCAGCGCGAGCCAGCGGGAGAGAGCTTGGGTTCGCATCGATCCTCCGTGAGACGTGACGGGTCTCGAATCGTGGTTCGAGCGTTACACGGGGGCGGCCGCCGCCCGGCGCCGTGGTGCGCGACTTCACATTCTGAAATCTTCGACGAACGTCCGGCTCGCCGTCCGGCTCAACGAGCCACCACGCGCGGCGTGCGGCCGAGCGCGGCGAACGATCGCGCGACCGCCTCCTCGGGGCCTCGCAGCAGGATCGCCGCGCGCGCCAGGTCGAGCGAGCCGAGCACCGGCGCGAGATCCGCGAGCGTCAGGGTGCGCGCGCGCTCGGCGGCGAGCTGATCGGCGTGGACCGGCCGGCCGAGATCGGTGTGGATCTCGGCGAGCGCCGCGAGGTCGTCGGCGCTCGCGGTGATCGCGCTGAGTCGGGCGATCACGCGGCGGCGCGCCGCCACGAACTGCGCCGCGGCGGCGTCGTCGTTCGTGGCCAGCCGCGCGAGCCGATCGCGGATCATCGCCATCGCCTCGGGGGCGCGGTCGGGGGCGAGCTGCCCGGCGAGCTCGCGCGTGGTCGCGAGCCGGCGCTCGACCAGCTGCGCCTCGATCCCGTACGACGCGGCGAGCTGGTTGCGAACGTCGAACACCGCCGCCCGGACCATCTCCGCCGCGATCAGCCCGGTGGCGCGGTCGGCGCCCTCGAGGGGCAGCGCGATATCCACCCCGCCCGGCGCGGCCACCTGGTCCCGGGCGAGCGAGACCGGGGCGAGCCGGCCGCGCGCCTTCGGGCGGGTCGCCGCGCGACCGGACCAGTCCGCGAACAGGTACTCGATCCAGCGCTCGGCGAGTGCGCGATCGAAGCCGCCGGCGACGATCAGCGTCGCGTTGCGCGGGGTGTAGTGGGCCGCGCGGAACGATCGCACCGCGGCGCCGTCGAGCGCGCCCAGGCGCTGGACATCCAGCGCGCCGGTGCGGGCGTACGGATGGTCCACGCCGTACAGCGCGCTCCACCACGCGTCGATCGCCGCCGCGTCCTTGGCGGCCTCGACTTGCGAGGTGGTGCGATCGCGGGGCTGGTCGCCGCGCTTCGCGGCGATCTGGCGCAGCGAGGTCGCGAGCACGTCGTACGTGCCGTGGCGGACCAGCCGTTCGAGTCCGCCGAGCAACGCGTCGACGTGCATGTCGAGGCCGCGGACGCTGAACGTCGTGCGATCGGTCTCGACCGCGACGTCGAGGCGGCCACCGGTGAGGTAGAACCGGAGGTACTCGCCGAGGTCGTCCGCCGCCGGTGCCAGCCCGTGGCCGGCGAGCAGCGCGGTGCCCCGTGCGCCTGCCGGCTCGTCGGCGTGACCGGCGCCGAACACCAGCCGGATGTCGACCGTGGGCACGCTGGAGAACGGCATCAGGACGATCGAGAGCCCGTTCGGCAGCTGGTAGGCGCGCAGACTATCGAACGGATCGCGCGCGCGCGGGTTCGCGGCCGGCGCGTGGGCCTCGGCAGGATCGACGGCGGCCTGGCGGCCTCCGATCGCGTGGACGCCGCGATCGAGGTCGGCTGGGATCCCGCCGTTCGCCGCGCGGGCCGCGCTCGCGAGGCGCCGCGCGGTGGCGGCCTTTTCGCCCTCGGGGGCGAGCGTCAGGATCGTGGCGCGCGACACCGCGAGGTACTCGCGCGCGAGCGTGCGAGCTTGCTCGGCGCTCAGCGTCGTGAGGCCCTGGACCTCGGCGCGCACGCCGCCCATCGCGTCGCGCCCGGCGAGCACGTGCCCGGCGAGCGTGATCGCGCGGGTCGGGCCGTCCTCGAACCGGGTCATCAGCTTGTACGCGGCGCGCTCGCGCGCCTGCACGAACGACGCCTGGCCGAACCACAGCCCGATCCTGTCGATCGCCAGCTCCGCGCCGCGGAGCGCGTCATCGACGGTCTCGTTGGCGCCGGGATCGATCGCCAGCGCGAGCAGCGGCGCGCGAGCACCGCCGATCTCGTGGACGCCCACCGTGCCGGCGATCTGCCCGGAGACCTCGCCCTGGATCATCCACGCGATCGCGCGCAGCTGCGAGCGGAGCACTGGATCGTCGGGCAGCGCCCACGCGATCACGAGGGCAGGCTCGTCGATCGGCACGCTGCGGACCGAGCGGGCGAGCGCGCGGGGCGGCGCGACCGGGGTGCGCGGCGCGATCGGGCGCGGCGGGACCCGCCCGAGCAACCGGCCGAGCGCGGCTTCGAGCTGCTCGGCGGTCACGCCGCCGGACACCACGAGCACGGCGTTGTCCGGCGAGTAGTGGGCGTCGATGAACGCACACGCCTCCTCGAACGTGATCCGCGCGACCGAGTCATCGGTGCCGCTGACCGATCGGTGGTACGGGTGCCCCGCCGGGTAGAGCGAGGTCTGCAGCGCGGTGGTGAGCTGGTCGCCGCGCTCGCGCAGCTCGTTGCGGACGACCTCGCGCTCGCGGGCGAACACCTCGGGCGTGATCGTGCGGCAGCGCAGGACGAGCCGGTGGCCCTCGATCTCGAGCAGGTCGGCGAGCCGCGCCGGGTCGCCGCGCGCGATGTACATCGTCGAGTCGAGCCGGGTGTACGCGTTGAACCACGACGCGGTGTTCTCGCTGCGCGCGAACAGCGACTGGTCGTGGGCGCCGGTGCGCTGCTCGAACATGAGGTGCTCGGCGAGGTGGGCCATGCCCTCGCGCCCGGCCGGATCGTCGATCGCGCCGACCTGGTAGTGCATGGCGACCTGGACCTGGGTCTCCCGCGGATCCGGGACGAGCACGACCCGCAGGCCGTTGTTCGCGAGCCGGAACGACGAGATCTCGAGCCCGAGCCGCGTCCTGCCGGGCGGCGACGGTGGACGCCGAGGGCCACACGCCGCGCCGATCAGCAGCGCGGCACCGACCAGCAGCGCGAACGGCGCCGCGCGGCGGAGCGGCGCGATCACTTGGTGAGCACGAGGTACGCGAGCACGCCGATCGCGGCGAGCAGGATCGCGATCAGCACGAACACCAGCGCGTTCGAGCGCGCGGGCGCGGCGGACATCTGCGGCGCGTAGCCGAACCCGGGCTGGGGCAGCTGCGCGCTCGAGGGCATGTGGCCGGGCGGGCGGCTGCCGGGGCCGGTCGGCGGCGTGGAGCCGAGCTGCGGGCGAACGACCGGCTGGCTCGGCAGGTTGCGCGCGGCCGCCGGCACGCCCTGGAACCCGGCGGGCTGGGTGCTGTTGCGGATCGACGGCAGCGACGGCACGCTCGCCTTGACCGCGGGCGGCAGGTGCGGCTGGCTCGCGCGCGATCGCACCTTGCCCTTGCCGGTCTCGGCGTCGCTGCCGCGCCCGAGGTCGCGCATCGCGCCGTTGATCTTGTCGGGCTCGGCGAGCTTGCGCTGGTTCGAGAGGAACGCGAAGTACGAGTCCGGCATGTCATCGAAGTCCATGACCAGATCGCACTCGTCGCAGCGGCAGGTGGGCGGCTCGTGCGGCGGCGGGCCCATGTCGGTCGCCTCGACGAGCAGCACCTTCTCCTCGTCGCACTCGGGGCAGAAGTACGGAACGTAGAAGCTCTTGACGACGCCGCTGCCAGTGAAGTTGTTGACCAGGTTGATCTGCGCGACGATCGCGGGCGAGCACTCGACGAGCACCGAGCGGGTGCCGTTGGTCTCGAGCTTGGAGAGCCAGTTCACCCAGTCGCGCACGCCGCACGAGTTGATCCGCTCGATCTCTCCGAGGTCGATCACGGCGGTGCCGGTCGGGATCTTGTCGACCAGCTCGCCGAGCTCGTTGTCCTCGTCGATGACGCCGCCGAGCTTCACGTAGCTCACGTCGCCTCGGTGCTGCACCGTCGACTGAAACTTCTGGGTCATCGCCGCCCCACGTAACCGCGGTATTGGTGATTACACCACACCCTCATAAGCTGCCGCACGTGCCAACTTTACTCCCCGAGATTCGGCGGATCCACCCCGGTGCAGGGCGATTCATGACGCACCCGATGTAGGCGCGTGTCGCCGATCACGACCGCGGTGGTCAACCCACGGTCAACTGGTCGCGCAGGTGCTGGTAGTCGTCGGACAGATAGAAGCGCACCAGGTCTGGCCCACCGAGCACCGAGCCGAGCGCCACGGTGGCCTCGTGGTTCGCGAGCTGCTCGCCGGCCAGCCGCGCGACCATCCAGATCGCGGCGGAGAAGTCGTCGCACGCGAGCAGGCCGGCGCGCTTGGCGAGCGCGAGCATGCCGTCGATCCACGCGCCGGGGTCGACCTCGTGCGAGCGCAGCCCGAGGTTGCGCTCGATCATGCGCTGGACCTCGGGGCCGGCGTTGTGGACCAGCTCGGCGGCGCGCCCGGTGAGCTGGCCGTCCGCCGCGACCAGGTTGCGCAGGAGCTGCGCGAGCTCGCGGCGCTGCCGCGCGCCGACTTGGAGCAGGGTCGCGTAGCCGCCGCGGATCGCCTCGAACGCGTAGCCGAGCAGGAACCGGAGCGCGGGCTCGGACTCGTGGACGAGCGCGCGATCGATCACGAGCAGCCGGCGGGGGAACGCGGTCGCCGCGGCGAGCCCGGGCACCTTCTCGCCGATGAAGATCTCGACCTCGGTCTGGAACAGCGCGCCGATCTCGCTCGCGAGCTGGACCACCGCGGGCTCGCGCGACGGGTGCGCGGGCTGGAGGTTCGCGCCGAGCGACGGCTGCGGCACCAGCGTCGAGAGCGGCTCGGCGAGCGCGGCCCAGATCTCGCCGAGCGGCTCGCGCGCGGCGGGGGTCAGCAGGTAGCGCTCGCGCGGCTCGTCATCGAGGATCCGGCGCAGCGGCTCGGCCACCCGCACCGCGCGCATCCGCTGCGCGGTCATGCGATCGGTCTCCTCGGCGAACCCGAGCAGGTCGAGCGCGGTGAGCACCCGGCTCGCGCGCTCGGTGTCGCCGGTGCGGTTGTAGAACGAGGCGAGCAGCCGGTACGCGGGGGCGTGGTGGATGTCGCGATCGAGCACCTTGCGCAGCTCGCCGATCGCGCGCTGCGGATCGTCGACGGCGTAGATCTCGGCGAGCGCGACGCGGTCGCTCGCGCCATCGGGCTCGACGTTGAGGATCCCGCGGTACGCCTCGATCGCCGCGGGGCGGTCGCCCGAGGACAGCAGGATCCGCGCGAGGCCGCGCTGGAGCGGCACCGCGGCGCGTGGCCCGCCGTGGCTCATCGCGGCGTGGGCGGCCTCGATCAGCAGGGTCTCGGCCTGGCGCTGGTCGCCGGCATCGGCGGCGCGGCGGGCCAGGACCAGCGCGGGCGGCGCGTAGCCCGGGTCGTAGTCGATCGCGCGGCGGTACTGCGGCGCGGCGGCGCGCGGGTCGCCGGCGGCGTCGAGGATGCGGCCCTTGTAGTAGTAGTAGCGGGCGAGCGCCGCGGGGGTGATCGGCTGGCCGGGCGCGGTCGCGAGCTCGATCACGCGGTCGATCGCGCCGCGCGCCTCGGCGTGGCGGCCGAGCAAGTAGTACTGCTGCGCGAGCACGTAGTAGGCGTCCTGGTGCGAAGGCTCGGTGCGGATCACCTCGCGCAGCACGCCGATCGCGCGCGCGGGATCCATCTCGCCATCGGCGTGGATGTTCGCCTGGCGCATCATCGCGGCGATCCGGTCGGCGGGCGCGGCGGCGTTGCTGCCGAGGAACCGCTCGATCGCGGTGATCGCCTCGGTCCACCGCCGCATGTCGGCGTAGAACCCGACCAGCGCGGACAGCACGGTGAAGTCGCCGGGCGCGAGCTCGAGCGCCTGGCGGTACAGCTCGGCGGCCTGATCGAGATCGCCGTCGCGCTCGAGGATCGCCGCCCGCCCGACGTGCACGCGCGCGATCAGCGGGCCGGCGTCGTCGCGCCGCTTGTACAGCTTGTCGAGCTCGCGGTAGGTGGCCTCGAAGTCCCACGCGTCGGGCTGCTCGCGGGCGAGCGCGGCGAGATCGTCGAGCGCCTCGCTGTTGAGCGGCCGGATCTCGAGCGCGACGATCATGCTATCGGCGGCACCGCGCAGGTCGCCGGTCATCCGCGCGACCACGCCGCGCTTGCGATAGAAGTCGCTGCGGGTCGCGGGATCGCCCTCGCGCATCGCCTTCTGGGCGAGCGCGGTGGCGAGCGGCTGGGCCTTGTCCCACGCGCCGTGGGCGAAGAAGTGCTCGAACAGCGCCTGGTTCGCGGGCAGGCAGTCCGGATCGACGGTGAGCGCGCTCTCGTAGAACTGCATCGCGCGCTCGCTATCGCCGAGCTGGAGCTCGTAGATCCGGCCGATCTGCGCGAACACCCCGGCGCGCTCCTTGTCGTCCTGCCACAGCTTGACCTCGAGCTCGAGCGTCTCGATCACCCGCTGCCACTCCTCGCGGCGGCGGTACAGATCGCGCAGGCCGTGCACCGCGGGCAGGCACGACGACGAGGTCTTGATCGCGGCGTCGTAGTAGCGGATCGCGTCCTGCTCGCGGCCGAACTGGGCCTCCATCACCGAGCCGCAGCGGAAGTACAGGAGCGCCTTGGTGGCGCGATCGGAGGTGACCTTGATCTGCTTGCGGGTGACCTCGACCAGCTCGGCCCACTGCTCGGTCGACTCGTAGATCCGGCCGAGCGCCTCGAGCGCGTCGCGATCGTGCTCGCGCAGCTCGAGCACCTTCTGGTAGTGCTCGGTGGCGGTGACCACGTCGTGCGCGTCGTCCTCGGCCGCCTGTGCGATCCGCTTGAGCAGCTCGACCTGCTCGTCGGTGTCGCGGGCGTGCGAGAGCCGCATCTTGAGCACGTCGACCAGGCCGTTGCGGTCGGAG
>JBQCJR010000768.1:0-4872 GCA_051952595.1 Kofleriaceae bacterium | reverse complement strand
CTCGGCGGCGCACGGATCCGCGGCCGCCGGCGCGCGGGCGAGCGCGGCGATCGCCACGGCGCCGCCGGTGATCGCGAGCCCCAGGATCGCGAGCCAGCCAGCGATTCTCCGCGGCGCGAGCGCCGCCCGCAGCGCCGCCACCGCCTCGTCCATCGACGCGAACCGCGCCGCGGGATCGGCGGCGCGGCCTCGGGCGATCGCGGCCTCGACGGCGCGGCGGCGCGCCCGAGGTAGCGCGCCGGCGACCGTCTGCTCGACGACCGTCCACCACGCGTGTTGATCCGAGCGCGCGGTCGCGAGCCCGCCGGCGCGCACCTCGGGCGCGAGGAACTGCGGCGTGCCGGCGATCCCCGAGCCGGCGGGCCCCGGCAGCGCCGCCGCGCGCGCGAGCCCGAAATCGACGAGCACGCCGGTGCGCCCGCCGCGGACCACGATGTTGTCGGGCTTGACGTCGCGGTGGACCAGTCCGGCGGCGTGCACCGCGGCGAGCCCGGCGCCCACCCCGGCGAGCACCTCGATCCGATCGGCGAGCGCCGGGCCGCGCGCGACCCACCGCCCGAGCGTCTCGCCGGTCACCAGCTCCATCGCGACGAACACCTCGTCGCCGAGATCGCCCGCGTCGTGCACGGCGACGATGTTGGGGTGGTCGAGGCGGGCGAGCGTCTGCGCCTCGCGCAGCATCCGCGCGCGCTGGTCCGCGGTGGTGCGCGCCGCGTTGATCAACTTGATCGCGACCTCGCGATCGAGCACTGGATCGCGCCCGCGCAGCACGACGCCCATCGCGCCCTGGCCCGCGGGGCCGAGCACCTGGTAGCGCCCGATCGACGTGCCCTCGACGCCGAGAGCGCCCCAGCTGGGCGCGGCGCCGTGGGCGCGCGAGGCCAAGCCGAGCAGGGCGAGCGCGAGGCCGCGGCACGCCGCGCAATCCGCGGCGTGGCCCTCGGCGCGATCTCGCTCGCCCGATGCGAGCTCGCCGGCGGCCCACGCCGCGAACAGCTCGTCGGACAGGCAGGTCACGCTTGGTCCTCGCACGCCGGATCGCGGCGGTCAACGTGCGGTAGCTTGGTGGCGTGCCCGACCCTGCGCTCGATGCCGTGCTCGCCGAGCTGATCGCCGCGTGGCCGGCGATCGCGTGGGACGCCGCGCGGATCGAGCCACACGTCGAGGGCGCCGCGCTCGACGGCCCGCACCGCGCAGATCTGCTGTGGGCGTGGGCGTGCCTGGCGGGCGAGCCCGCGGCCGTCGGCGCGCTCGAGCGCGGCCCGCTCGCCGACGCGCGCGATCACCTGCGCACGCTCGGGATCGCTGCCGCCGCGGCAGGCGAGGCCGCCCAGCGCGCGCTGACCCGGCTGGTCGTCGACGGCGCGCTCGCCGGCTACCGCGGGCGCGGCCCGCTCGCCACGTTCGTGCGGACCACCGTGGTCCGGCTCGCGATCGACGACCATCGCCGCGCGCCGGTCACCGTCGACATCGGCGAGCTGGTGCGCTCGCCGTCGCCGGATCCCGAGCTCGAGTACATGCGGACGCTCTACGGATCCCACCTCGCCGCGGCGGTGCGCGACGCGTGGGCGCGGATCGCGCCGCACGAGCGGTTCCTGCTGTCGCTGCGGATCTACGAGGCGATGACCGTCGACGACCTCGCGCAGGTCTACGCGATCCACCGCGCGAGCGCGGCGCGCCGAGCGGCCGCGGCGCGGGCCTCGCTGATCGCGGCGACCCGCGCGTGCCTGCGCGAGCGGCTCGTGGTCGGCGACGCGACGCTCGACAGCATCCTGCGCGTGGTCTCGACCAGCGTCCAGCTGCCGCTCGACGACGTCCCCGGCCCGGTCCACCGCTGACCTCAGGTACAGGCCTCCACGGTCCCGCCGATCGCCTGCCGGCACACGCAATTCGCGACCTCGCAGCGGTACGAGTCGCCCGGCGTGCTCGGCGGGTTCGCGACCGTCCGGCACGCGTCCTCGACGCGGACGTAGACGTACTCGCGGATCCACTGGCGGCCGCCGCCCACCTGGATCTCGGCGTACAGGGTCAGCTGATCGCTGGTCGCGCTGTACTCGTACTCGACCTCGGTGTCGGTCTCGCCGTAGTCCTTGCCGAGCTCGCACCGCCCGGTCTCCCGGAACGTCACGTGGATGTCGGAGAACGTCAGCGTGCCGCGCCCGCCGTTCTCGCCATACACGAACTGGTTGCCGCGGACCCGGAACGCCTCGCCGTACTCGGTGCCCGCCTGGCGGCCGGACTCCGGCGGGTCGATGACCCACGCGAGCCGGTAGACGCCGTCGACGACCGTGCCGCCGGTCGGCGTGGTGTTCGGCGCGATGTACGTGTGGACGTCGTAGGTCGAGCAGAACGCGAAGTCCGAGCACTGGAGCGACGTGCCAGGTGGGCCGTCGACGCCGGGATCCACGCCGTCATCTCCGCCACAGCCGAGGAGCGCACACGCGAGGAGACTGGATAGAACAAGCTGCTTCATGCCCGCGAGACGCGGCAGCGCGCGCTTCGTCGCGGTGGTCGGACCATTGCCGAGACGTGCCGGCCACGTCGGCCTCGTCCACCCGGCCGGCTACGACGCGGCGTCGTTACCGTCGTAGCCGTCGTCGTAGGGCAGGGCCTCGTAGTCGTCGCGGTAGAGCGTGCCCAGCTTGCGCTTCACGAACACCGCGATGAGCTCCGGGTCGTACATCTTGCCCGCCGTCTTCTGCAGGATCGCCTCGCACTCCTCGAGCGGCAGCGCCGCCTTGTACGGCCGATCCGTGGCCATCGCGTCGTACGCGTCGGCGATCGCGACGATCCGCGCGACCAGCGGGATGTGCTCGCCCACCATCTTGTCCGGATAGCCGCTGCCGTCCCACCGCTCGTGGTGGTTGCGCACCGCCGGCATGATCGGGTGCAGCATCTCGATCTTCGACGCGATGTCGTAGCCCTTCACCGGGTGCTCGCGCATGTGCAGCCACTCGGTGTCGTCGAGCGGGCCGGGCTTGAGCAGCACCGCGTCGCGGATGCCGATCTTGCCGATGTCGTGGAGGAACGCGCCGAACTCGAGCGTCTCGAGGCCATCGGCCGGATAGCCGGCTTCCTTCGCGAGGACCAGCGAGAACGCCGCGACGCGGCCGCAGTGCCCCTTGGTGTACGGGTCCTTGGCCTCGATCGCCTCGGCGAGCCCGAACAGCGCCTGGCGGTTCGCGATCTTCAGCTTCTCGTAGCTCTCCTCGAGCTCCTTGGTGCGCTCCTTGACGACCACGTCGAGCAAGGTCTCGCGGCGCTGTAGCTTCTGCTGATCGAGCGAGAGCTTGCGCACCAGGTCGCGCTGATCCTCGACGAGGTTGAGCAGCTTGGTGCCCTCGCCGACCAGCGCGACCAGCCGGCTGCGCTCGCTCGGCCGCGCGACCAGCCGGATGATCGTGCCGCCGTGCGCCGGGCGGTGATCGAGCTCGACCGCCTCGTCCGGCGACGACACCAGCGCGATCCGCAGGGCGTCGGGCGCGTGGGTGATGCTCGCCTCGAGGAAGCTGACCCCATCGAACGGGTTGGAGCTCGACATCGCGTGGTACGCGATGACGACGTGCGCCGGCTGCGAGCGCAGCTTGTTGATCCCCTCGACGGTCGAGCGCGCGGTCTCGACCACGAGCTCGAGCCCGCCCAGCATTTCTGCCAGCTCGCCGAGGGCCTCGACGTGCGGATGCGCCACCACGGCCCGGAACCGGCGGATCACGCGGACGACTATACCCTGGCAAACCGCGCCGCAATGGGTAGATTGGCCGTGCTCATGCAAGACGAGGTGACAGGCAACCTCAGTGGCCTGAAGGCGAGCGAGATCAAGGCGCTGGAGCGGTTGTATCGGCGGCGCGTCACGCCCACCGAGGTGGTTTCGAGCGAGCTCGCGACCCAGCTGGCCGCGCAGAGCTCCGAGCTACATCGCCAGATCGGGGTCTTGATCGACCGCCGCGGCGCGATCCAGCACGTGATGGTCGGCGATGCGTCGAAGATCTTCTTGCCCGACGTCGGCCGCATGCGCGGTGGCGTGGGCCGGTTCCGCGGGCTGCGGCTCGTCCACACCCACCTGCGCGGAGAGTCGCTCACCCGCGACGACTTCACCGATCTCGCGCTGCTCCGGCTCGACGCGGTCGCCGCGATCACCGTCGACGCGGCCGGCCGTCCCGGCAAGCTGTTCATCGGTCACCTGGTCGCCGATGCGCCGCCGGATCGGCCGTGGCGCGAGCTGCCCGCCGAGCCCGCCACCGCGCCGCGCACGAACTTCACCGAGCTGATCTCCGGCCTCGAGGCCGAGTACGGCCGCGCGCGCCGCGTCGCCGCCACCGATGCCGGCAAGGATCGCGCGCTGCTCGTGCACGTGCAGATCGGCCGCGCGAAGGACTCGGAGGCGCGGGTCGCCGAGCTGCGCGAGCTGTGCCGGACCGCCGGGGTCAAGGTGCTCGACGTGCTGGTGCAGCGCCGGCCCGAGGCCGATCCCAAGTTCCTGGTCGGCCGCGGCAAGCTCGACGAGATCCTGCTGCGCGCGATGCAGCTCGGCGCCGAGGTCGTGATCTTCGATCCCGATCTGACGCCCGGCCAGGCGCGCTCGATCAGCGATGCGACCGAGATGAAGATCATCGATCGCACGATGTTGATCCTCGACATCTTCGCGCAGCACGCGACCAGCCGCGACGGCAAGCTGCAGGTCGAGCTCGCCCAGTTGCGCTACGCATTGCCGCGCCTGATCGAGAAGAACACGATGATGTCGCGCCTGACCGGCGGCATCGGCGGGCGCGGCCCCGGCGAGACTCGCCTCGAGATCAACCGGCGCCGCGCGCGCGAGCGCATCCACCTGCTCGAGAAGCGGCTCGAGGCGCTCGCCGACGACCGCCGGCTGCG
>JBQCJR010000767.1:0-5958 GCA_051952595.1 Kofleriaceae bacterium | reverse complement strand
CACTTCTCGAGCGCGAACGCCTTCGCGCCCTCGCCGGCATCGCCGGTCGTGAAGAACGGCGTCGCCATCGACTCCGAGAGCGCCACCGGCGCGGTGAGCGCCGCCGGCGTCGCGGGCGCTACGGGCGGGGCCGGGCTCGCGGCGACCGGGCTCGCGGCGGCGACATGGCCCCGCGCGGTCGTGTGTTTGTGGGAGTCGTCCCCGCTGCAGGCGCAGACGAGGACCATGAGCGCGAACCACGGACGCCGCATTCGTGGAACGTAGCAACGCGGATCGCGATGCACAAATTCGCACGAAGTGCGCGACGTGAATCGCCGCCGGAGGCGATGCCATTCGCCCAGCCACGCCGCGGCTGCCGGGCGCGCCCGCGTCGAGGATCTCAGCGCGAGACCCGGTTGCGCCCCTCGCGCTTGGCCCGGTACAGCGCCTGATCCGCCGCCTCGAGCAGCTGCTCGACCGTCTCGGCCCGGGTCGTGGGATATCCGGCGACTCCGATCGACACCGTCGTGCGCAGCTCCCGTCCCTTGTAGGGCGTGGCCGTCTGCTCGACCAGCCGGCGCAGGCGCTCGCCGAGCTGGAGCGCGCGCTCGAACGCGATCGCGCGCAGCACGATCGCGATCTCCTCGCCGCCGAACCGCGCCACGATGTCCTCGTTGCGGACCGCCCGGGCGAGCGCCCCCGCGACGTTCGCGAGCACCGCGTCCCCGGCGAGGTGGCCGTGGCCGTCGTTCATGTGCTTGAAATGATCCAGATCGAGCATCAGCAGCGACAGCGCGGTGTCGTGGCGCTGGGCGAACTTGAGCTCGCTATCGAGCCGGTCGAGCAGGTAGCGCTTGTTGAACAGCCGGGTCAGCGGATCCCGCAGCGCCGACGACAGCAGGTTCTCGTGGAACGACTCGTCGAGCTGGTCGTGGTACGCGAACCGCAGCACGGCGGTCCGGCCGATCGCGATCTTGTCGCCCTCGCGCAGCAGGACGCCGCGCTCGATCCGCTGGCCGTTGACGAACGTGCCGTTGCGGCTCTCCAGATCGTCGATCCACAGCTGCTCGCCGTCGTCGCGCAGCCGGGCGTGCCGCCGCGACACGCCGTCGTCGACGATCCGGATGTCCGCGCCGAGCGACCGGCCGATCACCGATTCGCCGCGCGGGATCCGGTGGACATGGCCGGCGGACGTGCCGGTGATCGCGGTGAGGCAGGGCCGCTCGCGCGTGCGCGGTGACTCGCCCGCCTGCTCGGTGGCCACCCCCGTGGCCGTCGTGTCCTCGTCCCAGTCGTCCCAGTGCTCCGGGGCGTCTGCCACTCGTCGAGCGTAGCGATCGAGACCGCGCGGAGCAAACGATCGCGGGGCCGCGCGGGCGAGAAATCAGCTGCGCGACGCGAACCAGCGCGCGATCGCCTCGAGCTGTGCGCCGCGCGCGCCGAACGTGTGCGCGATCGCACGCGCCTCGTTGCTCAGCTCGTGGATCCGCGCCGCGGCGGTCGCGGCGTGCTCGATGAACTCGCGATCGTCGCGATCGTCGGCGTGCTGGAACGCGATCCCGATCGCCATCCCGTAGCGGCCGAGCGCCGCGCACTGCTCGGCGGGCGCGCCGGCGGAGATCGCGCCGAGCTCGGCGGCCGCCGCGAACAGCGCGCCGGTCTTGGCGGCGTGTAGCCGCTCGATCTCCGAGAAGCTCGCAGGCGGCGCGGTGAGGTCGATCGCCTGGCCCCCCAGCAGCTCGCTCCCGCCGGCCCGGCGCGCGAGCACCGCGATCGCGGCCCCGGCGCGCGGCCCGAGCTCGGCGAGCGTGCCAAACGCCTGGGTCAGCAGGCCATCGCCCGCCAGGATCGCGATCGCCTCGCCGTACGCGACGTGTACGGTCGGACGGCCGCGCCGCTCGACGTCGTCGTCCATCGCCGGCAGATCGTCGTGGATCAGGGTGTACGCGTGCAGCATCTCGATCGCACACGCCGCGGGCAGCGCCGCCTCGCGCGCGCCACCACACGCCTCGGCCGCGGCGATCAGCACCGCCGGGCGCAACCGCTTGCCCGGGCCGGTCGCCGCGTAGTGCATCGCCTCGAGCAGCCGGCCCGGATCATCGGCAGGCGTGCGCAGGCGGCGATCGAGGTCGCGATCGACCAGCCGGCGGAGATCGTCGAGATAAGCGCCGAGGGCGGCGGGCGCGGTCGAGGGTGCCAGCGTGGCGGCTGGAGGAGGAGTGGGTGTCAGTTCCATGATCGAGTCCATCAGCCGGTCGCCGAGCTCGGGTCGCGATCGGCGCCGCGGTCGTCCACGAACGGTGCAACCTCCACGCCGCCCGAGGCGCTCACCAGGATCTCCACCCGCTTCTCCGCGGTCGCGAGCAACTGCTGGCCGCGGCGCGCCAGCTGCACGCCTTCTTCGTAGATCTGGAGCGATTGTTCGAGCGTCAGCTCCCCCGATTCCAGCCGGGTCACCACCTCGCGCAACCGCGCGAGGATCTGATCGAATCCGGGCTCGCCGAGATCTGCCATGGGGGGGCCTGCGCGGCACGATAGCGGACGAGAAATGAAAAGTCATCCTCCCGAGATCGCTTGACGAACCGTTGGCTTGCGGGGAAGCTGAAAATCAGTATGGGGGAGCAGCGGCAGGACTTCCGACCCGACGATACCGGCGAGCTCAAGGAGCGCTGGCGGACCTATATCCAGGACCGCCGGCTCAATGTCACCGCGCAACGCGAAGCGATCGTGGAGATGTTCCTGCGCACCCGCGAGCACGTCTCGATCGACGAGTTGCTCAACAAGGTCCGCAAGCGCCAGCCCAAGGTCGGCTACGCCACGGTCTATCGCACGCTCAAGCTGCTGGTCGATAGCGGGCTCGCGGTCGAGCGCCAGTTCGGTGATGGCCAGGCGCGCTACGAGGTGGTCGGCGATCACCACGATCACCTGATCTGCATGAAGTGCGGCCTGATCCTCGAGTTCGAGGACGACGAGATCGAGCGGCTCCAGGAAAAGATCGCGCAGCGGCTCGGCGGCTTCACCGTGATGCGCCACCGCCACGAGCTCTACGGCCTGTGCCCCAAGGCGGCCGGCACGGCCGGCGGGGCGTGCCCGCGCGAGCAGGCGCGGAAGTAGCTCCGGCCGCGGAAGTCGCCGAGCGCGGCTTTTCCACTTGGCCCGGCTCGGCAGCCATGGGCATAGTGCGCGCCCATGCGGCAGCCGTGCTCCGTCGCCCTCTCGCTCACGCTCCTCGCCGCCGCCGCGTGTGGCGGAGGTAGCCAGACCGGGGACGACCAGCCGCCGAGCGACGCCGCCCCCGATGCGATCGAGGGCATCGGCTGCACGCCGACCTCGCCGCGCGCCGTCGCGCCCGAGGCGTTCGTCGGCCCGACTGGTCTGCAGCAGCGGTTGACCCAGCTGATCGATGGCGCGCAGCGGTCGCTCGACGTGCAGATGTACCTGTTCACCGTGTCGGGGCTCGCGGATCGCGTGATCGCGGCGCACCAGCGCGGCGTCGCCGTCCGCGTGCTCTTCGATCCGGATCACGACGGCAACATCACGACCCGCAACCGGCTCACCAGCGCCGGCGTGCCCAACCGCGACGCGCCGTCGCTGTACAGCTTCTCGCACGCGAAGTACCTCGTGATCGACGGCACCACCGCCGTGATCATGTCGATGAACTTCAACATCGACGCGATGAACCGCGAGCGCAACTACGGGATCATCGATCGCGATGCCGAGGACGTCGCAGATCTGCGCGCGGTGTTCGAGATGGACTGGGCGGCCGGCGGCGGCGAGGCCCCACGTCCGGCCGACCTCGCGTGCACCCGGCTGGTGGTGTCGCCCAACAACTCCAAGGCGCGGATCCTCGCGCTGATCGAGAGCGCGACCCGCAAGCTCGATGTCGAGGCGATCTACGTCTCCGAGGTCACGGTGCGCAACGCGATCGCCGCGGCCAAGGATCGCGGCGTCGCGGTTCGCGTGATCCTCGACGGCTCGCCCGACAACGCCGACACCAAGACGTTCTTCGTCGGCCGCGGCATCCCGGTCCACGACGCGAGCGGCTTCTACAACCACGCCAAGCTGATCATCGCCGACGGCGTGGCGTTCGTCGGCTCGGTCAACTTCTCGCAGACCGCGCTGACCAAGAACCGCGAGATCGGCGCGCTGGTATTCGAGCCCACGCCCGCCGCGGTGATCCAGCAGCAGTTCGATACCGACTGGTCCTCGACCAACTAGGGGCGCCCCGGGTCAGCGCAGCTTGATGCGCTCGATCTCCGCGCCCTCGGACAGCGGCAGCAGGCGCACCAGGCACCGCCCGGGCTCGCTCGGCATCAGCGCCGCGGCCCACAGGAACGAGTTCTTCCAGTAGCCGCGCGTCGGCTTGGTCTCGATCGGCGGGCCGAAGTTCGTGCGCATCCACCGCTCGAGATCCGCCTCGACGCAGCCGCGCACCTTGAGCTGGATCTCGATCAGCGGGCTCGTGTCCTCGGTGCCACCGAAGTAGAGATCGACCTCGGCGACCCGCCCGGCGACCTTGAACGGCGGCATCGCGAAGCACCAGGTGACCTTGCGGCCATCGTCCAGCGTGGTCGGCTGGCACACGCCTGCCTTGGCGTCGGCGCGCACCGTGCGCGGGAACCGCCACTGCCCGACACCGGACGGCTCCGGCTTGCGCTCGCTACACGCGGCGAGCGCGGCGAGCGAGCCGAGCGCGATCGCGGCCAGCCCGGTCCGGCGCGCGCCGGTCACGGCACCACCGGTCCGCGCACGGTGACCTCGATCGCCACCTCGTCCTCCATCTTGATCATCAGGAACCGCGGGGCGGCCAGCCCGAGGTGGCGGATGTCGAGCTCGAACTTCGCGGTCGCCTCGAGGCCCATCGCGTCGAGCTTACCGCGGCCGGCGAGGGTGACCACCGCTTCTCGTCCGCGCCACCGGATCACGCCCTCGGCGGTCGCGGTGAACGTCTCCCCCTCGCGCACCACGTCGCGCAGCGCGCGCAGCTCGAACGTCGCCGCCGGGTGCGCCTCGATCTCGAAGTCCTTGCGCAGCTTCCGGTTCTTCAGCCAGTCGCCGGCATCGAACGACGTCATGTCGACGGTGAACCGCGCGGTCGCGCCCGCGGTCGCCAGGGTGTCCGGATCCGCGACCACCTCGCCCGAGAGCTTGTCCCACGTCGTGGTGGTGTCGTGGATCCGCGACCGCGCCTGGACGGTCAGCTTGCCGGCTTGGACCTGGTATTTCACCGGCGCAGCTTAGCGCTTAGCCCGCGCTCAGGCGGCCAGGCACTGCAGCAACAGCGTGGTGACGTTGTCCGTCCCGCCGTTGCGGTTCGCCGCGTCGACCAGCTCGGCGACCGCGCGCTCGAGGCTCTTCGCGTTCGCGGCGATCTGGCAGATCTGCTCGTCGATCACCATGCCGGACAGGCCGTCCGAGCACAGGATGTACACGTCGCCGCTCTTGATCTGGTGGCTCCGGATATCGACCTGAACGGTCTCTCGCATGCCGAGCGCGCGCGTGATCACGTTCTTGTGGGGGAAGTTGCGCTCTTCCTCCTCGGTCATGTCCGGCTTGGCTTCTTTGTAGTCCTCGAGCAGCGAGTGATCGCGGGTCAGCTGCGAGATCGCACCCTCGCGCACCCGGTACACCCGCGAATCGCCGACGTGGCCGACGTAGATCTTGTCGCCCGACACCAGGGTCGACACGATCGTCGTGCCCATGCCCTTGTAGCGGAGGTCGCGGTTCGAGGTCTCGAAGATCCTCAGGTTCGCGAGCTTGATGCCGCAGACGAGCCGGTTCTCGATATACGAGAGCGAGCGGTCCATCTTGTACGGCCACGTCGCGTCTTCGTCCTCGCGCGTGCGCTGATAGAACTCGCCGATCGTCTCGGCCGCCATCTTGGAAGCGACCTCGCCGGAGGCGTGACCTCCCATGCCATCGGCGACGAGAAACAGCTGCTCGTCTTCGATCAGCGAGAAGTAGTCCTCGTTGTGGGTC
>JBQCJR010000766.1:0-2768 GCA_051952595.1 Kofleriaceae bacterium | reverse complement strand
CGATGCTCGACAGGTTGTTGAGGTCGTGCGCGACCGCGGCGGCGAGCTCGCCGACCGCCTTGATCCGCGCGTCGCGCGCGATCGCGGCCTGCGCGGCGACGAGGTCGGCGTTGAGCCGCTCGAGCCGCGTGATGTGGAGCGCGCGCTCCATCGCGATCCCGAGGTGGTCCATGAACGCGCGCAGCAGGCCGTGCGAGAACAGCTCGTCGGGGATCGGCTGCTGGCCGCGGTACGACGACAGCCCGAGCGCACCGACCGGCTGGCCGCGGCTGCCGAGCAGGGGGCCACACGCGAAGGGATGGCCGCGCATGTGCTGGTAGATGACGCGGGGGAGCGCGAGCTTGCCCGGCGGGACCGGCTCGTCGTCGTTCTCGATGATGTGCAGCGCGTCCGGATCGACGACGTTGATCATCCGGCGCTCGACGAAGCCGTGGCCGATCGGCTGGCGCGTATCGAGCATGAAGATCTTCGGCATCTCGTGGGTGGTGTCGACGCCGTCGATGACCTCCTTCAGCGTCAGCAGGTTCCCGGAGCGCTCGTCGAGCACGGCCATCCACACCGCGGCGAACCCGAGATCGACGATCTGCTCGAGCACGGTATCCACCATCTCGTCCAGTCGCGCCGTCGAGGCGAGCCGCGCGGTCAACCCGGCAAGCAGCTCGAACCCGCGATCCGGCATCGCCAACCTGTCGTCACCCATGCGATCATCCTCGGTGGCTCGGCCCCCTGGCGCAATGCTCGGGAGGTTCGGCGGCACTCATATCCACTATCTCACTGACTCCCCTCCAAGGGGGATGGATTCGAGCGTGCCGGAGGGGGCCAAGGGCTCGCGAGGACCGGCGCCGTCCGGCGTGGCCCGCAGCGGCGCTGTCAGACCGCCCGGATAGAACCGCGCAATGGCCGGCAATGGCGCCGCCGCGAGCTACGGCGACCTCCTGGTGACGTCTCTCGTCGTGCTGGGCGGCGTGTGCGTCGCGGCGTTCGTCGTGGTCCGGCTCGTCGGCAGATTCCTGGCCACCGGGCGCGCGCGTGGGGCTCACTTGCTCGACGTGGTCGCGCGCGTGCCGCTCGAGCCGCGGCGGTCGCTGTACGTCGTCGAGGTCGCCGGCAAGACGCTGCTCGTCGGGACCAGCGAGATGGGGCTCTCGGTGCTGTCCGAGCTCGATGCCGGCGAGGTCCGGGCGCGCGTGGTCGAGCGGCCGAGCTTCGGGGAGCTGGTGCGCAACGCGTGGCTGCGGCGGCGCGGAGCAGGGGCGGCGTCCGGAGAGCAGACTGCTCCGCCGGGGCCGGAGCGGGATCCGCGCGCCGGCGCGGACGGGACCGAAGGCACGTGACCGGCGACGGCGTGGGTGGGGCAGCGCTGGTCGCGCTGATCGCGATCGTGCCGCTCGTGGCGCTGATGCTGACGAGCTTCGTGAAGGTCTCGGTCGTGCTGGCGCTGCTGCGCAACGCGATCGGTTCGCCGGACGCGCCGTCGGGGCTCGTCGTGATGGGCGTATCGCTGGTGTTGACGTTCTTCGTCATGGCGCCGGTCGCGATCGACATGGTCGGCGCGGCGGCGGCCGTGCCCGCAGGTGTGCCGGGCAAGGCGGGCGACGAAGCGGGCAAGCGGGGAGGGGCGGGCAAGTTGGGCGGAGAGGCGGACGGGGCGGACAGGGCGGACGGGGCTGCGAGTCCGGCGGGCAGGTCGCGCGGACGAGCGGACAGGTCGAGCGGACCGGACAGGTCGAGCGGAGCGGGCAAGTCGAGCGGAGCGGACAAGTCGAGCGGACCGGACAGGTCGAGCGGACCGGACAAGTCGAGCGGAGCGGGCAATTCGAGCGTCCGAGCGGACAACTCGAGCGGAGCGGGCAATTCGAGCGTCCGAGCGGACAACTCGAGCGTCCGAGCGGACAAGTCGAGTGGACCGGACAGGTCGAGCGGGGCGGACAAATCGAGTGGACCGGACAGGTCGAGCGTCCGAGCGGACAAGACGGCCGGAGCGGAGTCGGCCAAACCGGACAGGTCGAGCGGACCGGACAAATCGAGTGCGCCGGACAGGTCGAGCGGACCGGACAAATCAAGTGCGCCGGACAGGTCGAGCGGACCGGACAAATCGAGTGGACTGGACAAGTCGAGCGGACCGGACGCATCGAGCGGACCGGACGCATCGAGCGGACCGGACGCGTCGAGCAGACCGGACGCATCGAGCGGACCGGACAAGTCGAGTGGACGACCGGCCAAGACGGCCGTACCGGACGCAACGAGCGGACCGGACAAGTCGAGCGTCCGAGCGGACAAGACGAGCGTCCGACCGGACAAGTCGAGTGGACCGGACAAGTCGAGCGGACGAGCGGACAGGACGGCCGGACCGGACAAATCGAGCGAAGCGGACAGTCCGAGCGAACCGGACGCGTTGAGCGGACCGGACAAGGCCAGCGGACCGGACAAGGCGAGCGGACCGGACAAGGCGAGCGGACCGGACAAGGCGAGCGGACCGGACATGTCGACCGGACCGGACAAGTCGAGCGGACCGGACAACGCGAGCGGGGCGGGCTCGGGGGGCGGCACATCGGCGGCTCCGCTGCGGCCGCTCGAGATCGAGGCGGCAATTCGGAAGCTGGTGCCGCCCGCGTATCAGCCCCAGGTCGACGCGATGGCGCGTGCGCTCGAGCCGCTGCGCGCGTTCCTCGCGCGCCACGCAGATGCGCGCGATCGCGAGACCTTCGTTGGCGTTGCGGCGCGCATGGGACGTGAGGCGAAGGGCGACGAGCTCTGGGTGCTCGCGC
>JBQCJR010000765.1:0-10442 GCA_051952595.1 Kofleriaceae bacterium | reverse complement strand
CGCGCACGGCGGCGATGAGTGCGTCGATGATTTCGACGGAAGGCGAGAAGCGAATCGACAGGATCTCGCGAACGCGCTTGCGCGTCGCATCGCGCGCCTCCACCGGCGTCGGCGGGCGCTGGTCTCGTGGCAGGCGATGGATGCCCCCGTGCCACTTCGAGAGCGGGAGCTCGTCGAGCCAGTCCTCGAGCGAGGGCAGGAACCCCATGTCCTCGATGATGTGGCTCTCGGCGACGTCGCGCGTGCTGACCTCTCGACCATCGCTGTTGACGATCGTGCGTCCGAAGACGCGCTCGACCAGGAAGCACCCGAAGGCGTTGTGCAAGGCGGCGCGGTGGCGCATGTCCGGCATCGCGGCCTTGGAGCTGTCGATGAAGTCGTGGATCTCGATGTAGTCCTCGGGCTTGCCACCCCATCGAGAGGCGGACCCGCGCGCGTGGAGGAAGGGCTTCATGGGGTGACCTCCGTCTCAGCGAGGATGTCGAGAACGCGGAAATCTTCTTCGAGGCACGATCCTACGGTCACGTCGAGCTTCAGACGGTGGTAGTCGTTCAGCTGGCACGCCCACTGCCCGAGGTGTTTTAGTACTGCGAGCGACTTTTTGTGCTCGGTCTCGAAGACGAGTTGCTCCAGCGCCACAGAGCCGCCCAACGTGCCGCATGCGAGTGCGATAGGCACGAGCTGCGGAGTCTCGAGCAGCACGCCGCGGAGAAGCTGCGCGCCGTTGGCCCGAACCACGTAGTAGACCACGTGTCTCACGAGACCACGTGCTCCGTGTCAGTGAGTTCGATGATCTCACCACACGGGTAGTCGGGCACGACCTCGGCGAGCAGTGCCCGGGCGTTCGCCGAGGCCCCGGGGGTGTTCCACACGAGGTTGCGCCCGCTCGGGTGAGGCAAGAACACGAGCCTGAAGGTGCGTTCCAACTCCGTTTGGTCCCCGCTCATGTAGCGGGTCGTCGCCTCGGCGCTCGAGAACGGACCGCGCGGGGCGTCTGCGGGCAGGATGTGTGCGAAGGCGTCGTGCACCTTGCGACCCAGGAGGACCAAGGTGCTCCACGGGACGTCGTGGCGCAGCAGCTGGATCGAGCGCGTCCTCGCGGCGAGCTTCGACCACTTCCCGACGCAGAGGTTCGTCCTCCATGTCGCGAGGTACGTGCGACGCGAAACATCGAGGATCTTGTTGCAGAGCCTCCAGCCCGAACAGCCGGCGGGGTACGGGAACAGGGCGTGCTCCGGCGCCGCGCTCAGCGGGTTGTCCTCGCCGACGAGAAGCACGCTCGCTGCCGCGGCGGGCGCGTCGTGGAACTTGGTCCGGCACGCGCCGGACACCTCGGTGTGCAATATCACGCCGGACCCCGCTCGATACCACACCGGAACGTCCAGACCGCGCCGTTGTCGCGGTTGAGGATCCTGATGGTCGTCAGCTCGGTTCGATCGTCTCGACGAGACGAGACGACTTTGAACGGCAGCGCCTTGTTGCTCGACAAGAGCGTATCGATGACGGCACAGAGCCACTCGGCGGGCTGGATGTCAGCGGGCACGAGTGGGGAACTCCGCGCGCGCGAGAACCGCTTCCAAGAAAGTGCGCGGGCTAGATCCTCACGTACAGGGCGGCGAGACAGAGATCGGGCTCGTACCAGCTCCAGGGGAGGAACTCGACCGCGAGCCCGTGCTGCCGGGCGAACGCCACGTGGCGAGTCTGGTCGCGCGCGTAGCTGTGGGACAGCATCGCCGCGGGGCGGTACGGGCGCGTGCGAGCCCGGAAACACTCCGCGTGGTCGACGAGCACCTCGTCGACTGGGGCGAGGACCGCGTGGTGGTTGCTAGGCTTCCCGGCCGTCAAGTCGCGGAACGAGAATGCGGTCTGGGCGACGGTCCAACCCTTGGCCGAGGCGAGATCACGGGCGAGCCGTGCTGTGATCGCGAGGATCTGGGCGTCGACCAGATCTCTCGGCGGGGCCCCGGCGGGCTCGAACTCGGGGACCAACCCCGCGGTGATCGCGAGGACGTCCGACGGAGATCGCCGCTGCTCGGCTCTGAGCATCTGCCGGACGACATTGGTCGCGCGGCGTGCCTTGTACAGCCGGAGAAGGGACTCGCGATCTTCTTCTGTGTCTGGGGTCATGCATTGACCCTATCAGTCGAGGCTGACAGGTCGATTCGCCGCAATCTCGATGACTTGCGTCGGGTATCCTCAGCGATCGCGAGCCCGACACGGCCCGACGTGCCCGGACGCCAGGTCGCAGCACTGACCGTGGTGACGCGACGGCCATGGGATCAGGTACGTGCATCGCTCGACCCAGCGCCCCATGTACTCGTTCGGCCACTCCACGTCTGCTCGAGGGCAGTTGCAACGACCGACCTTCCAGGACGGCCACGTGGAGACCTCCCGCGCGGCGGCGTCGATGGAGTCGAGGATCCGAACCGTCTCGTCGTCGAGATCGGGGCGCGGCTTGAACTTCAAACCCGTACGCTCGCGCGGCGGCCCGCTGTACCGCGGACTGTCAAAGGCGATCGGGTACTTGCAGTCGATGCACCAGTTGGAGGAGGCGTCATCTTGATTCCGCGACGCCATGCCACCTAGCCACTGTTTGTACGCGGTCCACACGCCGTTGCCCTGCGGTCGAATAGCGCGGCACAGCTTGCACTGCTTGCCGGAGGCGTACCTTCCGTAGCCGCGGGACCACGTCGTTGCCACGAGGTGCTCCAGCGGGTGCTCGCACACCTCGGTGAGTTGTTCGCGAAGGTCGCTCGCGCGCTTCTCCGCGAGATCCACGAGGCGACACGCGGCCAGGTACGCCGACAGGCGATCTTCGAATTCGCTCACCTCGGCCTCTCGGGGAGACCCCACGAATCGACGTCGTAGCCCGCCCGGCGCAGCGCGGACTCGATTTGTGGAATCGGACGAATTCGGCGATGACGGACAACCCAGGCAGTGGAGCCCCACATCGGGTCCGAGCGCCACAGGCGGTACAGCGGCTCGATCTCGCCGAACGGGAGGGCTTCCGCGTCACTTCCAGCGCACGCGAACGTGTCGCTGCAGTTCACGACCGCGGTCGCGGCCTGCCGCGCGACGTCGGGCCAGGTCTGCTCCCACCAGTGGTTGGACATGAAGACCACCTGGTTCAGCAGCAGGTGCGCGAGCGCCATGTCGTGGTTGAAGACGTCCTCGAGTTGACCGTTGGGCATCGAGAACTTCCAGTCGATGTCATCCTGTGCGAGCGTCCAGGTGATCTCGTCGTTCACGCCGCGGCCCTCGCTCGCTCGGCGGCGCACTCGCCGCACTTCTTCGGGTTGTGCTCGGGCGTCCAGGGGACGAGCCGGCCGTTGTGGACGACCATCTCGGCGCCCTTGAACCACGCATCCATGAGAGTCGGCTTGACTTCTGCGGCGTCGGCGAGGTCGGGACAGATGTAGCGCATGCAGTCTTCCATGACCTCGGAGATCCGCCACGCGGCCTCGTGCCCGACCGACCTCGGGTGCTCGGCGATCAGCTCGTCGTGTTGAAACGCTGGATTCTTCGACCCGACGAGAGGTGACTCCATCCCGGCGAAGCGCGACCGGCGGCTGTTGTGGAACAGCATGTCCGGTACCCGGATCGTGCGGTCGTAGCACTCGCGCACGCAGATCCGTTGCGCGAGCTTGGCGATGTCGGCGAGGAGCCCCTGGAACAAGGTGTTGCTGATGACGCAGAACGGCGTCTCGGCGGTCGCGCCGACCTTGCGGATACGTCCGCTGAAGAACTGCGCGATCTGCATCGGGTCGAGCTGCTGCCCGGGCCGGAAGACCTCCTGCCACCACGGCCACCTCTCGAGCATCTCGGGCGTGATGACCATCCCGTGCTCGACGCATCTCGACGTGTAGTCGTGGTACTTGGTGCTCTCGCTCCACTTCCGGCGCCACGTGGCCTCGAGCTGCTGACCGAGCTCGAGGCAGAGCGCACACGTCGGCGTGATCGGGCGCTCGCGGCCGCGGCTGCCCCAGGTGCGGCGCTTCGCCTTGCCGTCGCGCCCACCGCAGTACGCACCCTGCATGATGGTGCAGAACCGCAGGCCCTTGAAACCGGGGATCGGGTTCCCGCTGCCGTCGTCGATCGTGGAGGGACCGTCGGGGTGCGGCGTGTCCTCGCCCTGCTTGCGCGCCTGCATGACGATCGTTGGCACGCCGCCGCCACCCGGCTTCGAGAAGTTCCACGGCTTGGCAGCCTGTCGAAGGTCGCCGTGCGCCTTGATCTTCTTGTCGAAGTCCTTGAGGTCGATCCCGAGCATCATCGCCGCGAACGCGGCGTGCGGGTCGATCTGGTTGAGGAGCGCGAACGCGAGGTCGGACTTGCCGACGGTCCACAGGCAGACCTGTGCCCAAGTCACGAGCTCGCCGGCCTTGTAGTCCTGGCTGCTCAACACCCACCCGTCGTCGAGCGGTCGACCGATGGTCATCATGCGCGCCGCGACTGCGGCGCTTGGGCTGCTCAGGTAGTTCACGCGATCTGTCCTCGGCGGGGGCGCGGCGCAGCCCCGCGGCGAAGCAGGACGGCAGGCGGAAGATGGTTCCCCGCGCGGAGTTCGCTCGGCGGGCGGGTGGGGAGGAGCACGGTGATCAAATCGTCGGGTGGGTTCTTGGGTTGGCGGACGAAGTACTCGGTGAGGTACTCGAGAAAACTCGTGTGTCGGTTCGCGAAGATGTGGGTGTCGAGGAAGGCGTCTCTGAGCGGCCCTCGTGCTACCCGTCCATCGAGATCCGCGAATGCGAGCGTCTTCACGGCCACACCGCCTCGGCGGAGCGCTGGCTGTTGGGCCCAGCCTTGAGCACGGCGTGCGGCCGGAACGGTAGCCACGTGGCCCCGACCTGCTCGCACACGATCGTCTGGCCACGTCGTGCGCGGCACCACGCGCCGAGCGCCGCGTAGTCGATCCCGCTCGAGCCATGCACGTAGTGGCGGCCGGCGCGCTCGTACGGCGGGTCGATGAACCACGTGGCCTCGTCGACGTCCGGCGCGAGCGTGTAGTCGCCCTCGATGATCTGCCAGTGCCGGATGAACTTGACCTGCGTCGCCACGCGCTCGCGCTGCGCCGCGGTCCACCCCTCGAACTGGCGATGCTTCGCGCGCAGCATCCGCCGGCCCGCCGACAGCGTGCGCCGGGGCGTGCTGGCGGCGCTGTTCATCGAGAACCCGACCAACCACCGCGCCGCCTGCGGCACCCAGGCGGGCAGGTCGTCCACGTCGTCGACCTCGGGGATCGCGCGGATCTCGGCGGGGTCGGCGGCGATCAGGTACCGCCAGATCGCCGCGATCGTCGGGTACTTCTCGACGAGCACGACATCGCGATCGATCCCGTGTCGCAGCGAGTAGCCCGCCGCGCCGGCGAACGGCTCGATGATGGTCTGGTGGCGCGGCGCCGGATACGACGGTGCCGCGCGCCACTTCCCACCGTAGTAGCGCCAGAACGGGCGTAGTCCTGTTGTCACGCGGCACCCCGTTGTTCGCCGACGACGAACTCACCGGGCTGGAGCACGTAGTCCGCGGGAACCTGCACGTACTCGTAGGTCGGTGGCGTCGCGACGAAGCACTCGCGCAACGACGGGATGTACTGCTTGGTCCCCGTCTCCGGGTCGATGTAGATGAATCCGGGTGCCCGAGGGAAGAGCTGGATGTAGCCGCGGTACGAGACGCGCCCCGTCTCAAGCACCGCGTTCGAGCGGAGCAGCAGTCGGATGTCACGCCACACGGGCGCGACGCCGATGTGCGTGATGCACGTGTCCGTGTGCGGTGCCTTCTTCGTGCCGTGCTCCCCGCAGTGCACGCAGACGCGCGCGGTGCGGAGGTACGGGATGTAGTCCTTGAGGACCTTGCCGTCTTCCTTGAAGTCGCCGAGCGACATCAGGAACTCGTCGCCGGACTCGTGAAGTGCGTCTCGCCCGATGCCGACATCTCCGGTCTCGGTCCGGGGCACGTCCTCGGTGAGCACGAGCCCGGTGCCGCAGCAGCTGTGCGAGCCGTCGGCGTTCTCGCACGTCTTGAGCTTCACCACCGGGTGAGGGATCTTCGCCGTGTTGCGGCACGTCGCGCAGTCCGCGACCGTGGGTGCCTTGATCTTCCCGGCGGCCTTCCACGGCTGGCAGCGGCCGCGGCAGTCCGGGCACCGGAGCGTCGGTTGGTTCTCGTGCGGGACCTTGCCCGTCCCGGCGCAGTGCGGGCAGGGCTCCTCTGCCCCGTAGCCGACCGCGACCATCCGCTTGAGGACGGCCTGGTTCTCGGACCCGTCCTCGCGGAAGATGCCCGCCTCGATGAACGGACCGATGAGCTGGTCGCGTCGCCGGATGTGGTACGCCTCGATCACGTCGACCTTCGACTGGTCGACGGTCAGACCCTCCGAGTCCCCGAGCGCGAGTACGAACGCAGAGTAGGTCTGGTTGGCGACCTCGTGCAGGTTCTTGTGGGGACGACGGACGAGACACTGCGACGACATCCGTGTGGAGCCGCACGCGACGCACATCGAGACGCCGTTGACGACTCCGAAGTCGTGTTGGTGGCTGACCTTCGGCACGGCGCCGATCTGCCCGAGGGTCGTGTCGTGGTTGTTTCGCGCGTCGTCGACGGGGTAGTCGCGCGCGGCCTGCGGCAGCTGGTCGAGCGGCACACCGTCGAACTCGCCGTAGCGCAGCCGGTACTCGTCGTTCGCCTTCGCGTCGTCGCGACCGTGGACTAGCAACAGGCACATCGAGAGCGAGTAGCTGCCGGGTTTGCCGGTCTCGGGGTTCTTGAGCGGTCCGCCCGTGCGGGGATCTCGCCCGAGCATGCCCTCCGCGATCGCGTCGAGCGCCTGGGCGATCTGGATGTCGAACGCACGACCCTGCTCGAGCAGGGCGAAGACATGCGGGAATATGTCGATGCCGCGGCGCGCACACTCGCGGATCACGACGAGGAGGTCGAACGCGAGGTTCGCGCCGCAGAGGATGATGTTCTGGTCCTCGAGCGCTTGCGCGAGCACCTCGAGGACGTTCTCCTTGTCCAAGAGCGTGCCGACGACGCGACCGGACTCCGAGTCGAGCCAAGCCACGGATCCCAAGACGAGCCTGGGAACCGGAACGCCGTGCTCGATCCGGTAGGTCTCGGTGTCGAACGAGATGCCGTACTTCGGAATCGCCTGAAGGCGAGCTAGCCGCACTTCGGTGGAAACTCAGGCGCGCGGCGCGCGCTTCCGAGGTTCAGATT
This sequence comes from Kofleriaceae bacterium, assembly GCA_051952595.1. Lineage (GTDB taxonomy): Bacteria > Myxococcota_A > Polyangia > Haliangiales > Haliangiaceae > JABFXX01. Next base: position 3,227 of record JBQCJR010000765.1, on the reverse strand, counting down.
TCGTCGACGACGACCATGTCCGCGGTCGTACCGTGCAGAGCGGCCGAGGCATCGAGCACGACCCCGAGCAGGTTGGCCTGCGCGAAGTTCAGAACGCGAGCGGCTTCCACCCCTCTGACGTCAGGTTCGACGAGCACCGGCATGAACTCGTCGACGATCAAGCAGAACGCGGCATCACGACTCGATGCCCCGTGCTGGAGGAGCATGTCACGCACGACGTCCAGCGTGCCCTGGCCGAAGACCGGGAACCACGAGTGGATCACCGCGACGCGCTGATGCTCCACGGTCCCGGATCGACCGACGAGGAGGTTCTTCCTCACGCGGCCACCGGGAGGTTGGCGTAGTGCACGAGCACCTCGGCGTGGCATCGCAGCGGCGCGCACCAACACCCGAGGACCTTGCCCCGGAGATCGGGGAGGCGGGCGAGGAGGTCTAGCCGCTGGAGGAGACGGTCCTCGTACCTCGCGATTGCCTCGTCGCGGGTCGCGACCCGGAACTCGGCGAGCGTGCCGTCGAGGTGGCTGAACGGGTTGCCCCAGATCGAGCCATGCCCGCGACCTACGTACACGTCGTAGCGCGCACCGCTGCGCACGTTGACGACCAGGCGGTTCCTCACTCCGACCTCTTGAGGTACACGGCGAGACGGCGCAGCTCTGCGGCGGCCTTCCGCACACATGCGCGACCACACTTCTCGCCCAGGAGGTTCCGCGCGATCTGTCGGGCGGGCCCCTGGAGCCGCTGCATCACAACCCGCCGTGTGGCACTCGGAGGAGAACGCAGCAGCAACACAAGCACCGCGGCGTCACGGGTAGTCAATGTCACCGGCGCCATCCATCGGGGACTCATCGCGCGAGCTTCGGGTTGACGGCGAACCAGAGGCCCCAGCAGCCCTCGCAGGCAGCGCGAGGCTGGCGCTTCGCCTGGTAGCGGCGATGAGTAGGGCACGGTCGAGCGGCCACGATGCGCGCTCGACGCTTCTCGATGATGCTCGCCGGGATTGCACTACACGAGCAGTAGATGTCGTGACCGTTCTTGTAGAAGCACCCGTCTTCACCGTGATCGTTGGTGACGTGCTCACACGTGCAACCTGGGATGTTGCTGTGCATGCCTTCGTCGTCCTTCGTCAGCATGAAGACGCGCGCCGCGACGCGTCCGTCGGCGTCGAGTACCTGGGCCGTGCCGTTCTCGGCGGCGCGGTCGATCGCGGCGACGATGCACGAGTGGGGGCCGGCCTGTTCCGTGCTGCAGCGCGGGCAGATCAACGCCCGCTCCGATGTTCTTCGAGTGCCTTCGGGAGATCTCCGCGCTCGCGCGCCCGCTCGATCTCCTTGCCCATAGCCTCGTAGAAGGCGAGCACGGTGGGCCACTCCATCAGCGCGCCCTCGTTCAGTTGGCCCTTCGCGAGCTGCCTGAACTCGTCGTTGATCGCGAACCACGCGGAGAACCTCTTGGTGCCTTCGGGTGGCATGCCCATGATCTGGCACGCGACCTCCGCCGCGCCGTCTGCCCACTGCCTGAACGTCGCCGCCCGACCCGCACTCGTGTCGTGGAGGAATACCCACAACCCGCGCTCGCGGCCGTCCTTGCTGAGTCGGATCTTCAAGTCGAACGCCGTGACGGCACACGGTTCCTCGAGTAGTTGAAGGTCATCCTTCGGAGAGGTCACAGCAAACCTCCCTGGACGCGCTGGACAGGCTCCGGCCAGACGATGATGTCGACGCGCTTGGTGCCGTGGCGCCAGACCTCCACGTGTTTACGGTCCACGACATCGTGCCGCGTCTCCCAGGACTCGCGCACCTGCGCGGTGGTGAGGCATCGCCGGAGTCCGGCGAGCTCGAGGCCCTCGTACAGCTTGTCGAGGTCGTGGTACTGGGCCTTCGCGGGAAACACCACCACGTCGAGATCGTGGTCGGACTGCCCCTTGACCAGAACTCCACCGGTCAGGCAGCAGTGCCACCCGCGGCTGGCGAGGTGCCCCCAGAGTTCTCGGAGGAGCGCGAGCGAGGACCCCATGTCCCACAACGGTGATCGGTGTGTCACTCTTCACGCCCTCGCACGGGGAAGGTCGCTCGACCTCGTCGGTAGTCGCGGTACGGGTCGGTCACGTACCTGCCGTCCTTCTTGGCTCTCACATCGTAGCTGTCCGGAGCCTCCGAGGTGTCAAGGTGCAACTCCATCTCCTCGAGCAGTGCAACGAACTTCGACTGCCACTCTCGGGGCATGGTCTGCAGCGCAGTGCGCTGCAAGACGAGGTAGGCCGAGTAGGTGAGACCGAACCACGAGTGAATCGGCTCGATGCTGTCCGCGTGTTTCATCGCCCCGTGCTCCCGAACCCGGCATCGCCGCGCTCCGTGGCGCCGAGCTCGGCGATGGAGTCGACGCGGACGATGTCCGGCCACCGGAGGTGGTCCACGCAGTGCCTTCCGACCACTCTCGCCGGCAGGATGGTCCCCGGGATCACGACCGGCGCGAAGACGAGCTGCGCGATGCGGTCCATGTGCCGCACGACGAACGACAGGCTCCCGTGGTTGACGAGCGTCACCTTGACCTCGCCGCGGTAGTCGCTGTCCAGCGTGCCGAGGAGCGCCGCGATGGCGTGCTCGCGCGCCAGCCCCGAGCGCGGCCTCACCTGTGCTTCGATGCCAAGCGGCATCGCGAGGTGCAGGCCGGTGCCGAAGCAGCAGTGCTCGCCTGGCTCCAGGGTGCACGACACGTCGTCGACGACGAGAAACGCGTGCAGGTCGAAGCCGCTCGCGCCTGCGGTCTTGCGTTCGAAGCTCAGCGCCGGGTCGCGAAGGTAGTACTTAATCATGCTCACCACTCCGAGCAGAACCACTCGCCGAGGTCGCACTCGGTGAGAGGGATCGTGCCGCGGCCGCGGTCGTCCTCGCTGGTATCGCATCGGACCCGACCGGCGCGCTCGGCGTCGAACTCCTCCCAGGTCGGCTCGCGACCGACCTCGGCGGCCGACTCGCCGAACCCGACGCCGCATTCGCGCAGGATGCGCCTCGCGTGCTCGAGGTCGTTCGCGACGACCGAGTAGCGCACCCCGTCGTCGTCCGCCCTGAAGTAGCGCTTGCGCGCGTCATCCGTCATGCATTCCTCCATCGATCTCTGGAACCCCGCGCTCGGCCGACGCGCTTCCGGGAATAGTCAGGGCCAGGTGCCTTCGTAGATCAGGGCGCCGTTCGGGAACGCGATCGCGACCGGCTTGGACGCGGCGACCG
>JBQCJR010000764.1:0-4680 GCA_051952595.1 Kofleriaceae bacterium | reverse complement strand
CGGTGTTCCCGGCGAACGTGCACGCGGCGCGCGCCGGGCTCACGCTGGACGGGCGCGCGGTGATGGGCGTCGTTCCGCGCGCGGCGCTCCAGCTGATCTTCCTCGGAGCGGTGCTGACGGCCGGGTTCGCGCCGTGGCTGCGCGCGCGGGCGAATCGCGCGCGGGCCGGCGCCCGCTGAGCGCGTCGCGTGCCACGATGCCTGCGTGCAGCTGCCGCGCTTGCCCACCGCGCCGGCCGGGGCTAGCGAGCTCCCGCTGTGGCCACCGCTGCTCGCGGCCCGCGGGCCGGGCGGGCGCAGCGACCTGCACGCTCACCACGCGATGCACTTCGTGCTCGCGATCGAGGGCGCGCTCCAGGTCCGGGCGGGGCGCGGCGCGTGGCGCGCGGCGGCCGGCGTGCTCACCGCCCCGGACGTCCCACACGCGATCGACGCGCGTGGCCGCGAGGTCCTGCTGGTGTTCCTCGATCCGGAGAGCGAGGCCGGCGCGGCGCTGCACGGCGTGCTCGACGGGCCGCTGCGCGCGCTCTCGGACGCCGAGCGCGCCGCGCTGGTCGCGCACACCGATCCGTGGGCGATCATGGGCGAGCGCGGCGTCGCGTGGACCCAGCGCGCGGTCGAGTTGCTCGGCGGCGGGGCGCCCACCACGCCGGTGCGGCGCGTCCATCCGCGGGTCCGCTCGCTGCTCCGCCGGTGGCGGACCGGGCAGCTCGCCGAGCGCTCGCTCGAGGTGCTCGCCGACGAGGTCGGCCTGTCGCCGGGCCGGCTGATGCACGTGTTCACCGAGTCGATCGGGATCCCGCTGCGGCCGTACCTGGCGTGGCTCAAGCTCCAGCGCGCCGCGGGCGCGATCGTCGCGGGCGCGCCGCTCGGCGAGGCGGCCCACGCCGCGGGGTTCGCCGATTCGGCGCACATGACCCGCACGTTCCGGCGCATGTTTGGCCTGCCGCCCTCGGAGCTGCGACCGCGCGGCTGACCTGGTTGTTCGCACGCCCCGGGAGCGCGGCTTGCAACCGATCTGGCCACGACCTGACCCAAGGAGGAAACCGTGGCTCAACAGATCGCCGACATCATGACCAAGCAGGTGCACTGCGTAGGCGCGCAGACCAACCTGAAGCAGATCGCCGCGATGATGCGCGACAAGAAGATCGGAGGCGTGCTCGTCACCGACGACAAGGGCAAGCTGTGCGGCATCGTGACCGATCGCGACCTCGTCGTACGCGCGATCGCCGAAGGCAAGGATCCGGCCACGATCAAGGCCGGCGACGTGTGCTCCGGGCAGCCGGCGACGCTGCGCGAGGATTCGTCGATCGACGAGGCCATCCAGCTGATGCGCGGCAAGAAGATCCGCCGCGTCCCGGTCGTGCGCGATGGTGCGCCGGTCGGGATCGTCTCGATCGGAGACCTCGCGAAGGATCGCGATCCCGACTCCGCGCTCGCCGAGATCAGCTCGGCGGCGCCGAATAACTGAACCCTCGATGCCGCGCACGCCGCCCACGCCCGGCCGACGATGGTCGCGCCGGGTCACCGAACAGAGCAACGCGCTCGATCTCGAGCCCGGCGTGTTCACGCGTGCGCCGCTCGACATCGCGCGGTCGCTGCGCCGCTCCGCCGAGCGCAGCCAGCGCCGCAAGGCGACGACGCCGTTTCGCTCGGCGATGTCGATGCTGACGTTCTACGAGAATCGCGCAGGCAGCACGCTGTCGCGCGCGGCGCACGAGCGGCTCGAGCGGGCCAAGGACGAGCTGCGCGCGCTGTACGGCAGGCCGCGCCGCCGCCGCCACAAGTAGCGGCCCGGCGCTCAGCGCTCCGGTGGATCGAGGTCCGGCGCGATCTCGTTGTTGCGCTGCGCGGCCGCGTCGCCGAGCCGGGTCACCCACGACGGCGCGATCGACGACTCGGAGCGCCCGCCGATCCGCGGCTCGGCGGTGCGGCCGTTCGCGCTCGGCAGGATCCGCGCGACCACGCCGAGCAGGTCCTGCACCAGGTTGGGCGCGATCGCGGCGGCGATCGCCACGAGCTTGCCGGGCAGCGACAGCACGACCTCGGCATCGCCGCGCTGGCACGCGTCGAGGATCTGGCGCGCCGCGCGGGCGGCGTCCATCGAGGCGAGCGGCAGGCTATCGGCGATGTCGAACCACGCGTACTCGGCCTCGTGGTTGCCCTTGAACGTCGCGTGGCGCGGGCTGCCGGTGCGCATCAGGCCCGGGCACACCGTCGTCACGTAGACGTGATCCTTCGTGAGCTCGGCGCGCATCCCGGCCGACAGCCCGACCAGCGCGAACTTGCTCGCCGAGTACGGCAACAGGTGTGGCACCGCCAGCTTGCCGCCGATCGACGCGATGTTGACGATGCGGCCGCCGCGCCGCCGCATCTCGGGCAGCACGGTGCGGATCGCGTGGAGCGGCGCCCACAGGTGGGTGCGCAGCGCGGCCTCGTAGTCGTCGATCGACATCAATTCGATCGGCCCGACCTGGATCACGCCGTCGTTGTTGATCAGCACGTCGATAGAGCCGAGCTCGTCGCGCACCTCGGTGAGAAAGCGCAGCACCTCGTCGGCATCGGTGACGTCGCAGGTGCGGGCGAACACCGGGCCGAGCGCCGAGAGCTCGTCGCGCGCGCGCTCGACCTCGGCGGCGTCGCGGGCGCAGATCGCGACCCGCGCGCCGCGCGCCAAGAGCTCGCGGGCGAGCACCAGCCCGAGGCCACGCGAGCCGCCAGTGACCACGGCGAGCTTGTCGCGCAGCTCGATCCGCCGGCGGCGGCGCAGGTAGCGGCGCACGGCGAACAGCGCGCCGGCCGCGGCGCCGAGCTGGAGATAGGTACGCGGGCGCATCGTGAGCCGAGGTGCAGCAAGCCGCGTGCCTCGCGCGGCGACGTAACCACTCGGGGCGCCGACGCCTGGAGCGCTCGTCGCGCGCCCGGGCGCACGCAGGGCGCCCGCGCACGGTGCGCGCTACGGGTGGGGCGCCGCGTGGTCCACGGCGTCGGATTCCACCGGCGTGTCGGTGCGGATGCGGCCGAGCACGAGCGGCAGCTCGAGGATCAGCCCGGCGATCAGCCACGGCACGACCTGGAGCGCGTGATAGAGCAGCGCGAACGCGAGCGCCGGCGCGGGCGCGACGTGCAGCAGATCGAGCGCGGCCATCGCGCCGACCTGGTGCGCGCCGATCTGCGCCGGCGTCGAGGGCAGGGTGATCGCGAGGCACAGCGTGAACAGGATCAGCGGGCTCGCGACGATCGGCAGGTCGATCCCGACGGCGTACAGCGACAGGTTGACCATCGTGAGATCGGAGATCCACACCAGGGTCAGCACGACGAACGCGGCGCCGAGCCGCCGCGGATCGCGCAGCACGTGCATGCCGGCGATGAACCGCTTGAGCGCCGAGCTCGACGCATCGGCGCGGACCCGGCCGACCGCGACCCACAGCCCGAGGCACAGCGCGAGCGAGCCCGACGCGGCGAGCAGGATCCCGGTGCCGACCCAGCTGGGCAGGCCCTCCAGCATCCACGGCACCGGCGCGACCAGCACCACCAGGGTGACCGCGTCGAGCAGCTTCTGGGCGACCGCGACCGCCGCGGTGTCGGCGGCCGGGACGCCATCGCGCCGCTTGAGCGCCCAGACCCGGAGCACCTCGCCGGCGCGCGCCGGGGCGATCGTCGACGCGGCGTACGACGCGATCGTGTAGCGGAACAGCCGCAGCGTCGAGATCCGGTAGCGAGGCCAGAACATGATGCGCCAGCTCGCGGCCTTGCCGAACAGGCACAGGAACGCGAACCCGACCACCAGGAACAGCGGCCACGGGCGCGCATCGCGCAGCGCGGTCCCGAGCGCGTCGAGATCGATCTTGCGGACGAAGAACCAAAGCCCGGCGCCGATCGCGAGGATCGCGACGATGCGCAGGGCCAGCTTGAGTGAAGCGGTCACGGCACGATGGCGGTCACTGCGGGGACGGCAGCGTGATCGAGGCGGCCTCGCGCTCCATCCACGCGCGCATCCACGCGGTGGACCGGTAGCGATCCCACGAGTCGGCCGCGATCGTGACCACCGGGCCATCGCCGGGCGACATCCGCGCGGCGACCCGCAGCGCGGCGACCACGTTGACGCCGGTCGAGCCGCCGACGGTGAGCCCCTCTTCCTTGACCAGCCGCTCCACCATCGCGAACGCCTCGGCGTCGGTCACCTTCTCGCCGACATCGAGCACGTCGCGGTGCAGGTTGCCGGGCACCGAGCCCGAGCCGATGCCCTCGACCGCGAACGGGCCATCGGGGCCGAGCGTGCCGGTGTTGACCCAGTCGGCGATCGACGAGCCGACCGGATCCGCGAGCACCACCTGGGTCCGCGAGTCGCGCTCCTTGAGCCGCTTGCCGACGCCGCTGATCGTGCCGCCGGTGCCCGACGAGCACACGAACGCGCCGATCCGGGAGTGCCCGAGCTGCGCCACCTGCGCGAGGATCTCCTCGCCGGTGCCGCGGTACTTCGTGGTGCCGTAGTGGGCGCTGAGGTTGGCGGGGTTGTGGAACTGGTTGGTGAGGAACCAGCCGTTCTCCTCGGCGAGCCGCGCCGCGACGTTGCGGAAGTTGTCGGGGTTCGACAGCGGCGCGTTACGCGTGATCATCACCTCGCAGCCCATCTGGCGAAGCGCGATCCGCTTGTCGACCGCCATCTTCTCGGGGAGCA
>JBQCJR010000763.1:0-4520 GCA_051952595.1 Kofleriaceae bacterium | reverse complement strand
CGCCTGTTCTTTCCCGCCGACAACGTGGGCTCCGGAACCCTGACCGCCGACGTTCGCCCCGCCGACAACCTCTCGGTGCGCGTCGAGTACCGCTACGACCGCGGCGACGCCGACATGTTCTTCGAGGGCCGCGTCGAGCCCGATCCGACCACGGGCATCGCCCCCCCGAACGCGCAGTCGCAGCAGACGCTCACGCTCGGCGCGGTCACCTGGTTCTAGTTCGCGCGCGCCGCCTTCGTCGCGCGCGACAACCCGCGCCGAGGCTCGCGATCCCACCCACCACCAGGATCAGCCCGATCGTGGCTTCGACGCCGAAGTCGGTCCGACGAACGAGCGCGATCGCGACCGGAATGGCGCCGATCACGACCATCAGGCCGTACAGGATCACGTCTTCGCGATCCTTGGGGGCACGCGCCGGCCGCTCCGGCGCTGGAGGCTCTCGATACGGATGCACGGTGCGCCCCCGGGCTGCACGGCTCGTGCCCCACCGAAGTCCGCGTTCTGGCAGGACGCGCACCGTGCACGTTGCACGCGCCGGGGGAGGCGATCGTGCGGAACGCAGGAGCCCGCGGCTCGACGCGCTCGCGAATCGAGCAGTTGCGCGTGGCACATGCGCTGCACGACGAGCGTCCATGCCCACCGTTCTCGTCGACAGGTGAACCCCATGGCGGACCTCCTCTTCTTCCTCGTCACCCTCGCGTTCTTCGCGGTCTGCGTCGCGTACGCGCGCGGACTCGATCGGATCTGACCGTGACCCACGAATACCTGCTCGGGCTGATCGTCGCGGTGCTCGTCACCGCGTACCTGGTCTACGCCCTGCTCAAGCCGGAGCGCTTCTGATGACGTTCAACGGCTGGACTCAGATCCTCCTCTTCTTCCTCCTCCTGCTCGCGCTCACGAAGCCGCTCGGGACGTACATGTTCCGCGTGTTCGAGAGCGAGGACCCGCCATGGCCGCGGATCCTGGGCCGGCTCGAGCGCGGGCTGCTGCGCCTGTGTGGGCTCCAGCGACCGAAGGACCAGACGTGGATCCAGTACGCGGTCGCGCTGCTCGCGTTCAGCGCGGCGAGCCTGCTGGTGCTGTATCTCATCCAGCGCACGCAGAGCTCGCTGCCGCTCAATCCACAGCAGCTCGCCAACGTGCCTGGCCCACTCGCCTTCAATACCGCCGTGAGCTTCACGGTGAACACCAACTGGCAGGCGTACGCGGGCGAGACCACGATGAGCTACTTCACGCAGATGGCGGGGCTCGCGTGGCAGAACTTCGTCTCCGCGGCCGTCGGCATCGGGGTCGCGCTCGTCGTCGCCCGCGGGCTGACTCGACGCCCCGGCCCCGGCGGCCACAAGGGGATCGGCAACTTCTATGTCGATCTGATCCGCGGCACGGTCTATCTGCTACTCCCGATCTCGATCGTGGTCGCGCTCGTCCTGGTGTCGCAGGGCGTGATCCAGAGCCTCGCCGGCTACCACGAGATCACCACGCTCGAAGGCGGCCGGCAGTTGATCCCGATGGGCCCCGTCGCCTCCCAGGAGGTGATCAAGCTGCTCGGCACCAACGGTGGTGGGTTCTTCAACGCGAACAGCGCGCACCCGTTCGAGAACCCCAGCGCGATCACCAACATGATCGAGATGCTGCTGATCTTCGCGATCCCGGCGGGCCTGACGTACACGTACGGGCGGATGGCGCGCGACCAGCGCCAGGGCTGGGTGCTGTTCGCCGCGATGTCGGTGCTGTTCTTTGCCGGCGTCGCGACCGCCTACTGGGCCGAATCGAATCCGAGCGCTGCGATGTCCGTTCCCGGCGTCGCGGCGCAGCCCGGAAACCTCGAGGGCAAGGAGCTCCGGTTCGGGATCGCGCAGTCGGCGCTGTTCGCGACGGTGACGACCGACGCGTCGTGCGGCGCCGTGAACTCGATGCACGATAGCTACACGCCGCTCGGCGGCATGGTGCCGATGCTCAACATGCAGCTCGGCGAGGTGATCTTCGGCGGGGTCGGTGCGGGGTTGTACGGCGTGCTGATGTTCGTCGTGCTCGCGGTGTTCATCGCGGGCCTGATGGTCGGGCGCACTCCCGAGTACCTCGGCAAGAAGATCGAGAGTCGCGAGATGAAGCTCGCGATGCTGTACGTGCTCGTGTTCCCGCTGCTGATCCTCGGGTTCACGGCGTGGGCCGCGGTCGCGAGCTACGGCACGTCGTCGCTCAACAACCCAGGTCCACACGGCCTGTCCGAGATGCTCTATGCGTTCACCAGCGGCGCCGCCAACAATGGCTCGGCGTTTGGTGGGCTCAACGCCAACACCGACTGGTGGAACGTCTGCCTCGGCCTCGCGATGCTCGGGGGCCGGTTCTTGATGATCGTGCCCGCGCTCGCGCTCGGCGGCGCGATGCTCCACAAGAAGACCGTCGAGCCGGGCCCCGGAACCTTCCCGACCAACGGTTGGTTGTTCACCGCGCTGCTGGTCGTGGTGATCCTGATCGTCGGTGCACTCACGTTCTTCCCGGCGCTGTCGCTGGGCCCGATCGTCGAGCACTTTCTAGCGCTGCGCGGCGAGGTGCTGTGATGTCGAAGCACGCAAATCCCAAGATCTCGATGTTCGATCCCGCGCTGCTGCGCGCGGCGGTCAAGGACAGCTTCAAGAAGCTCGATCCGCGGGTCCTCTCCAAGAACCCGGTCATGTTCGTCGTGGCGATCGGCGCACTGCTGACCACGGTGTTCGCGGTTCGCGATGCGATCTCGCCCGCCGCCACGGCCGCCCCGGTGTGGTTCACCGCCGCGGTCACGCTGTGGCTGTGGTTCACCGTGGTGTTCGCGAACCTCGCCGAGGCGGTGGCCGAGGGTCGCGGCAAGGCGCAGGCCGATACGTTGCGCCGGATGCGGCAGGAGACGGTCGCGCGCAAGCTCGTCGACGGGAAGGAGCTGCCACATACCGTCCCGGCATCGCAGCTGCGCCAGGGCGACCTCGTCGTGGTCGAGGCGGGGCAGATCATCCCCGGCGACGGCGAGGTGATCGAAGGCATCGCCTCGGTCGACGAGTCGGCGATCACCGGCGAGTCGGCGCCGGTCATCCGCGAGTCCGGGGGGGATCGCTCGAGCGTCACCGGTGGCACCAAGGTGCTGTCCGACCGCATCGTGGTCCAGATCGGCGCCAACCCGGGCGAGTCGTTCCTCGACCGGATGATCGCGCTCGTCGAGGGCGCGTCGCGGCAGAAGACCCCGAACGAGCTCGCGCTCCACATCCTGCTGGTCGGCCTGACCATCGTGTTCCTGCTCGCCTGCGTCACCCTGGTGCCGCTCGGCATCTACTCGGGCACGTCGCTGAGCGCGACCACGGTCGTCGCGCTGCTGGTGTGCCTGATCCCGACCACGATCGGTGGCCTGCTCTCGGCGATCGGGATCGCCGGCATGGACCGGCTGATGCGGAAGAACGTGATCGCGATGAGCGGGCGCGCCGTCGAGGCCGCCGGCGATGTCGACGTGCTCCTGCTCGACAAGACCGGCACGATCACGCACGGCAACCGCATGGCCTCCGAGCTGATCCCGGCGGCCGGGGTGCGCCTGGAGGAGCTCGCGGAGTCGGCGATGATGTCGAGCCTCGCCGACGAGACCCCCGAGGGGCGATCGATCGTCGCGCTGGTCAAGGACCGGTACGGGCTCGCCCCACGCGAGGCCGCGGGCGCGACCTTCATCAAGTTCACCGCGCAGACCCGGATGAGCGGCGTGGACTTCGGGGCGCGACAGATCCGCAAGGGCGCGGTGGACGCGGTCGCGAGCCACGCCGGGAACATGCCGAGCGACGTCCGCAAGGCCGCCGACCGGATCGGAGACTCGGGGGGTACGCCGCTCGCGGTCAGCGACGGCCAGCGCGTGCTCGGCGTGATCCACCTGAAGGACGTGGTCAAGCAGGGCATCCGCGAGCGGTTCCTCCGGTTCCGGGCGATGGGCATCCGCACGGTGATGATCACCGGCGACAACCCGCGCACCGCCGCCGCGATCGCCGCGGAGGCCGGCGTGGACGACTTCCTCGCGGAGGCGACGCCCGAGATGAAGATGAAGCGGATCAAGGACGAGCAGGCGAAGGGCCGGCTCGTCGCGATGACCGGCGACGGCACCAACGACGCGCCGGCGCTCGCGCAGGCCGACGTCGGCGTGGCGATGAACACCGGGACCCAGGCGGCGAAGGAGGCCGGCAACATGGTCGATCTGGACTCGGATCCGACCAAGCTGCTCGAGGTCGTGGAGGTGGGCAAGCAGCTCCTGATGACCCGCGGCTCGCTGACCACGTTCTCGATCGCGAACGATGTCGCGAAGTACTTCGCGATCCTGCCCGCGCTGTTCGTGGGCGTCTATCCGCAGATCGCGCCGCTCGACGTGATGCACCTGTCGTCGCCGCGCTCGGCGATCCTGTCGGCGGTCATCTTCAACGCGCTCGTCATCATGGTGCTGATCCCACTCGCGCTGCGCGGCGTGAAGTACCGGCCGCTCGGCGCAGACGCGATCCTGCGCCGCTCGCTGCTGATCT
>JBQCJR010000762.1:0-7794 GCA_051952595.1 Kofleriaceae bacterium | reverse complement strand
TCAGCACCAGCTTGCCCTTGCCCGGCATGACCGTGACCTCCGACGGCAGGATGTCGCCGCCGTGCATCGTCACCGCCAGGCCGTTGCAGAGGCCGATCTCGTCCTTCTCCTCCACCTTGCCCGCGCGGAACTTGTGGACACCGAGGTACTTCGGAACGTTCTGTGGCGTCACGCGGAACTTGGCGTCCTTCCCCTGGCTCACGACCTCCTTGGCGATCTTGCGCATCACCGTCGAGATCTCGCGCTCGAGGTTACGCACCCCCGCCTCTTTGGTGTAGTGGTGGATGATGGTGCGGATCGCCGCCTCGCCGAACTCGATGTCGACCTCGGCGACGCCGTTGATCTCCTTCTCCTTCGGGATCAGGTACTGCTCGGCTATAGACACCTTCTCCCACTCGGTGTAGCCGGGGAGCTGGATGATCTCCATGCGATCCTGCAGCGGCACCGGAATCGAGTGCAACGAGTTGGCCGTGGTGATGAACATCACGTCCGACAGGTCGTAGTCGAGATCGAGATAGTGATCGTTGAAGGTGCTGTTCTGCTCGGGGTCCAGCACCTCGAGCAGCGCCGCCGACGGGTCGCCGCGGAAGTCGGTCGACATCTTGTCGACCTCGTCGAGCAGGAACACCGGGTTGTTCGACCCGGCCTTCTTGAGCGACTGGATGATCTTGCCCGGCAGCGCGCCGATGTACGTCCGGCGGTGGCCGCGGATCTCGGCCTCGTCGCGCACGCCGCCGAGCGACTGGCGGATGAACTTGCGGCCGGTCGCGTGTGCGATCGATCGCGCGAGCGAGGTCTTGCCGACGCCGGGCGGGCCGGCGAGGCACAGGATGGGTCCGCGCGAGCGGGGCACGAGCGCCTGCACGGCGAGGTACTCGAGGATCCGCTCCTTCACCTTCTTCAGGCCGTAGTGCTCGGCGTCGAGGATCTTCTCGGCCTCGTTGATGTCGTGCCGGTCCTGGGTCTTTTCCTCCCACGGCAGCGCGAGCACCCAATCGAGGTAGTTGCGGACGACGGTGGCCTCGGCGCTCATCGGAGACATCTGCTTGAGCTTCTTCAGCTCCTTCTGGCAGCGCTCCTTGGCCTCCTTGCTCATCTTCTTCTGCTTGATCTTCTGCTCGAGCTCGTTGAGCTCGTTCTTGAACTCGTCGCGCTCGCCACCCAGCTCCTTCTGGATCGCTTGCATCTGCTCGTTGAGATAGAACTCCTTCTGCTGCTTCTCCATCTGCTTCTTGACGCGGGAGCGCAGCTTCTTCTCGACCTGGCGGATCTCGATCTCGCCCTGCATGAGCTCGCCGAGCCGCTCGAGGCGGCGCGCCGGCGACGGAGTCTCGAGCAGCTCCTGCTTGTCCTTCAGCTTGAGCGCGACGTGCGCCACGATCGTGTCGGCGAGCCGGCCGGGCTCGTCGATCGTCCGCACGCTCACCAGCATCTCGGGCGGGATCCGCGTGTTGAGCTTGACGTAGTCCTCGAACACGTCCTGCACCGAGCGCATGAGCGCCTGGGTCTCGGGCGAGGAGTCGTCGCCCTCGTCGACGTCCTCGACGTCACACACGAAGAACGGCTCGCTCTGGGCGAAGCTGCGGATCCGGGCGCGCGCGCGGCCCTCGACGAGCACCTTCACGGGGCCCTTGGGGAACCGGAGCAGCTGGATGATGTGGCCGACGGTGCCGATCGCGAAGATGTCCTCGTCGTTGGGGTCGTCGGTCTTGGCGCGGCGCTGCGCCGCGAGCAGGAGCTGCTTGTCGCCGGCCATCGCCTCTTCGAGCGCGGAGAGCGACTTGTCGCGCCCCACGAACAGCGGGACCACCATGTGGGGGAACACGATGATGTCGCGAAGCGGAAGGAGAGGAAGGCGATACCCCGCCCCCCGAGGTTCGCGATCGTCGGATTTCATGGGTTGATACTTTAGGGGGGACGAATACTTGAGCAAGAATTCGCGTGCCAACGTGGCAAATTTACCGCTCCCCTCGTGGTAGGAACGCCATGCTCCCGTGGGGGGAGAAGTCCCGAAGATCTAACGATCTTCTGATGATCCCCCCACGCGCGTAAGCCGGATCGCGGGCGCGGGAGGTGGCATCGCTGCTGCTGCCGAGTGGGTGGCGCCTCATGCAATCCCGGGTGTTCCCTCCACTCATCGAGGCCTTTCTGATCGTCGAGCAGCCTCGCCAGCGACTCGGCTACTGGTCGCAGGTGCTCGCACCACTCGACGACGGCCGCGCACCACCACTCGCGACGGTCGCGGCGTACTACGACCCGACCACCGACGAGGCGCTGCTCGGTCTGCGCTACGACGAGCTGGCGCTCGGCCACGAGCGGCTCGGGTTCGTGGTCGAGGTCGCGCTGCTGGCGGAGATCGGGATGATCCAGCCGGCGGAGCTGAGCGAGGGCGATCGCCGCCGGTTCCTCGGCGAGCGGCTCGAGCGCTGCACGGTGCACGTGGTCGATCAGCGCAACGTGGTGGGCGCGCTGGGCGAGCTGGTGCGGCGGCTGCGCGAGCTGCGGTCGCGCCCGGGGACCACGCGTCCGCCGAGCGTGCCGGCGGCGCGTGCGACGATGCGACCGCGCGGCACCACCCAAGATCCGGTGCTGCTGGTCCAGCCGCGGTCCACCCGCGACGACATCCCGAGGCTGTCGCGCGAGGACGGCGCGCCGCGGCGCCCCGATGAGGTGCGCACCACCTCGCCCCACGTGATCGCGCGGCCGAGCACGCCGCGCGGCGACGTCCACCGCGCACAGACGGTCGAGCTGTCGCCGATCGAGCTCCACCGGATGGCGATGGGCGAGCAGGCGGGCGCGGTGGGCGAGGTGGGCGAGGTGGAGGTCGAGGCGGACGATGGCTCGCTCGCCGCGCAGATCGACAGCATGCCCCCGCCGCCGGTGGGGGCGCGCCGGGCGTGCTCGCCGAGCCAGCTCGACACCGAGCCGAATCTTCCGGCCCGGCCCAGTCCGGGCCTCATGCAGGGGGCGGCCCGGCCCAGCCCAGGCCTCATCGAGGAGGCGCCCCGGCCCAGCCGGGGTGCGACCGAGAGCGTGCCGCTGCCGCCGCGGATCATCTACGCCCGCTACCTGCGGAGCGGCCGCTGGGTGCCGATCCGGATCGGCGCGCTCAGCCTCAAGGGCGCGGCGCTGATGGCGGGCGCGCTGCCGCGCCTGCACGACCACGTCGACGTGGCGCTCGCGTTCGGCGATCACCGCGCGCTGGTCCGCGGGCCGGTCCACAAGGTCTCGTCGGCCGAGGAGGCGGCCCAGAGCGGCGCGGCGACGTTCAGCGTCTCGTTCGACCTCGACGCGAACGCGCGCCGCCAGCTGACCGGGCTGCTCACCGCGGCGCGTGCGGCGAACATCACGATCAAGCCGCCGCCGCCGCGCCAGGCGCGCCGCTACCCGGTCGACTGGCCGGTGTGCCTGGGCACGATGCGCGGCGCGGTGCGCGCGGACGCGCTCGATGTCTCGCGCGACGGCATGTTCGTGCGGCCGACCAACGCGCTGACGCTCGACGTCGGGCTCAACTTCTCGGCGGTGCTCGACGATGGCGAGGCGCCGATCTCGGGCCGCGCGAAGGTGATTCGTCACATCAGCGAGCAGGACGCGCGGCACGCCGGGCTGGCGCCGGGCTACGGGCTCAAGATCGTCGACATGGGCGAGGACGCTCGCCAGCGCTGGCACGAGTTCCTCACCCGCGTGGAGCGTAGGGCCGAGAAGAGGGTGCTGGTCGGCGCCGCACCGTCGCGGCTGAACGAGCTCCAGCAGGGGCTCTCGGCGGCCGGCTACGCGGTCACCGGAGGCACCGATCCGGGTGCGCTGGTCCAGCTCGCGAGCAGCGAGGTACGCCCGGTCGACGCGTGCCTGCTCGACGCGGGCTGGCTGTCGCCAAACCTGTCAGCGAGCTGGGTGGAGTCGATGGTGGCGGCGCGCAACGTGCCGTGTGTGACGATGCACGGCGATGCGCGTGGCGCACGCAGCGTGGTGGACAAGCTGCTCGCGATCGTGTGACCGCGCCACCCCAGTCCCACACGAGACCCGGAACGACCGTTCACAACGTAGCCGATTCGCACAGGTGGTGTGTCGGATCTGCTTGCGTAACTAGGCGTCACAACACGCCGCTGGCCTCTGTTGCGCTGGCCCCGGACTTGCGAAGGTTGGCCAGTCATCACCACCCATCGGGGTTTCCATGAAGAAGCTGATCATCCTCGCCTTCCTGTTCGCACCGAGCCTCGCGTTCGCGCAGTACTACAGCCAGCCGCCCAGCTCGCAGCTGCCGGGTGGCTTCCACAACCGGCAGGGACGGATCGCGTTCGGCTTCAGCCTCGGCCTCGGCGGCATGAACGACGACTTCGGCGACATCGAGTGCTCGGGCTGTGACTACAGCACGCTCGCCGGCCAGCTCTCGGTGCACCTCGGTGGCTTCATCGGCCCGCGCCTCGCGCTGATGGGCGAGATCCACGGCAACGCGCAGACCCTGTCGTCCGACCGGTACACCGGCGAGACCGACACGCTGGTCCAGACCGCGCTGATGATCGCCGGCCAGTACTGGGTCACGCCGCAGCTGTGGGTCAAGGGCGGCGTCGGGTTCGCGAACCTCCAGGTCAACCGCTCGTACTACGGCGACGGCATCATCGACGAGTCGTCGGTGCCGGAGAACGGGCTCGCGCTGATGGGCGCGGTGGGCTTCGAGCTGCTGTCGGCGCGCAACTTCTCGATCGATCTCCAGGGCCGGCTGATCAACGGCTCGTACGACTCGATCGACAACAACATCACGGCGGGCAGCATCGGCATCGGTATCAACTGGTTCTGATTCGCGGTGGTCGTGGTGGAGAGGCGCCCTCGCGGCGCCTCTTCGCGTTTTCGGCGCGTGGTCGTGCGACAATCGCGCGGCGATCGTGACGAGCCTGGGGGAGAGCTTCGCCGCGCGGGCGGCGCACGAGATCGCGGAGATCTCGGACATCGACCGCGAGGCGCTCGAGGCGCAGCTCGCCGAGACGCTCGCCGCCGCGGCCGCGCGATGGCCGGGCATCGCGATCGATCCGGCGGCGTTCGCGGGCGAGCTCGGCGAGCGGTGGACGTCGGGGGGCCCGCTGCTGCCGCCGTTCGCGATCGACCTGGTGCTCGCGCACGCGAGCCTGCGCGGCGATCCGGCGGCGGTGCGCTACTTCCATCACGAGATGTTCGAGCGGGTGGAGCGCGTGCTCGGGCGGCTCCGCCTGGCGCCCGCGGACGTCGATGATGTCCAGCAGGAGGTGCGCACCCGGCTGCTGGTCGGCGCGCCCGGCGACGCGAAGCTCGCGCTGTACCACGGCACCGGGCCGCTCGCGCACTGGGTCGCCTCGGTGGCCGGCCGCGAGGCGCTGGGCTTGTTGCGCCGGCGGAAGCGCGTTCCGATCGAAGCGCTCGATGACGACGAGCTACTCGACGCGGCCGACGATCCGCAGCTGCTCGCGCTCGAGCGCCGCCACCGCGCCGACTTCAAGCAGGCGTTCCAGGCCGCGGTGGCCGAGCTCGCGCCGCGCGACCGCGCGGTCCTGCGCGCGCTGATCGTCGACGACCGCACGGTGGGCGAGGTGGCCGCGGTCTACGGCATCCACCGGGTCACCGCGTCGCGGTGGATCGCCGAGATTCGCCACGCGCTGCTCCACGGGACGCGGCGCCACCTGCGCGAGGCCCTCCAGCTCGACGAGCGGAGCCTCGACAGCGCGGTTCGAATGATCGACAGCGGCCTGGACCTGAGTCTTTACAGGCTGTTGGCTGCCGGCTAGCCCTCGGCGGCGGCCTTCGATTCCTTGGTGTACGTGATCAGCGGCGAGGCGTGCTTCTCGATCACGTCCTCGTTGATGATCACCTCGTTCACCGACTGGCCGGGCGTGTCGTACATGATGTCGAGCAGCGCGCTCTCGAGGATCGCGCGCAGCCCGCGGGCGCCGCTGCGCTGGTGCGCCGCCATGCTGGCCACCTTGGTCAGCGCGCCCTTGCCGAACTTCAGCTTGACGCCGTCCATCTCGAACAGCTTCTGGTACTGCTTGACCAGCGCGTTCTTGGGCTGGGTCAGGATCTGGACCAGCGCCTCCTCGGAGAGCTCGTGGAGCGGCGCGATCATCGGCAGGCGCCCGATGAACTCGGGGATCATGCCGTACTTCAAGAGGTCCTCGGGCTCGACCTCCTGGATCAGCTCCCACTGCGAGCGCTCGACCTTCTTGTTCATGCCCGCGCCGAACCCGATCATCTTCTGACCGATCCGGTTCTCGATGATGTCCTCGAGGCCGGTGAACGCGCCGCCGCAGATGAACAGGATGTTGGTCGTGTCGACCTGGAGGAACTCCTGCTGCGGGTGCTTGCGGCCGCCCTTGGGCGGGACCGAGGCGGTGGTGCCCTCGATGATCTTGAGCAGCGCCTGCTGCACGCCCTCGCCGGACACGTCGCGGGTGATCGACGGGTTGTCGCTCTTGCGCGCGATTTTGTCGATCTCGTCGATGTAGACGATGCCGCGCTGCGCGCGCTCGATGTCGTGGTCGGCGTTCTGGAGCAGCGAGACGATGATGTTCTCGACGTCCTCGCCGACGTACCCGGCCTCGGTGAGGTTGGTCGCGTCGGCGATCGCGAACGGCACGTTGAGGATGCGCGCCAGGGTCTGCGCGAGCAGCGTCTTCCCGGAGCCGGTCGGGCCGAGCAGCAGGATGTTCGACTTCTGCAGCTCGACATCCTCGTCGGAGCCGGCCGGGCCGTTCTTGTGATCGATCCGCTTGTAGTGGTTGTGGACCGCGACCGCGAGGATCTTCTTCGCGCGGTCCTGACCGATCACGTACTCGTCGAGGACCTTCTTGATCTGGGCCGGCTTGGGAGTCGTCGAGGAGCCGTAGGACTGGTCCTCCTTCTCGATCTCCTCGGCGATGATGTCGTTGCACAGCCCGATGCATTCATCGCAGATGTACACGGTTGGACCGGCGATCAGCTTCTTGACCTCTTTCTGCGCCTTCCCGCAGAACGAGCAGGTCAAAGACGCGCCGTCACGCTTCTCGATGGGCATCGCTCGACGGAGCCTACCGTGGCTGGCACGGATCGGCCAGGGCTGGGGAGAACTTGCATGCTGCGCGGCGGGCGCGCTCCCGCGTCACTTCGCGGCCGCGCCCGGCTGCTTCTTCACGGTCACCAGGACCTCGTCGATGAGGCCGTAGTCCTTCGCCTGCGCGGCGGTGAAGAAGTTGTCGCGGTCGGTGTCCTTCTTGATCTGCTCGACCGGCTGGCCGGTGTGCTTGGCGTACAGCTGGTTGATCGTGTCGCGGGTCTTCAAGATCTCGCGGGTGTGGATCTCGATGTCCGTGGCCTGGCCTTCGAACCCACCGAGCGGCTGGTGGATGATCACCCGCGAATGGGGCAGGGCGTACCGCTTGCCCTTGGTGCCGGCGGTGAGCAGGAAGCTGCCCATCGAGCCTGCCTGGCCCATGCACAGCGTCGCCACGTCGCAGTGCAGGTACTGCATCGTGTCGTAGATCGCGAGGCCCGCCGAGATGCTGCCGCCCGGCGAGTTGATGTACAGCATGATGTCCTTCTCGGGCTCCTCGGAGTCGAGGAACAGCAGCTGCGCGATCACGACGTTCGCGATGTCGTCGTCGATCGCGGTCCCGAGGAACACGATGCGATCCTTGAGCAGCCGGCTGAAGATGTCCCAGCCGCGCTCGCCGCGGCTGGTGGATTCTACGACGGTGGGGACCAGCATGTGACACCTCCTTTGCGATGGGTGGTGCCAGCTTAGCAGCGCGGCATGCGCCTACCGCGGCGCTGGTCTCTTTAGGGTGCGCG
>JBQCJR010000761.1:0-10020 GCA_051952595.1 Kofleriaceae bacterium | reverse complement strand
CGGTCTTGCGATCGCCGCCTCCAACTCAGCTCGCATCTTTGTGGTCAGCTTGATCAACCGAGGTCGGCGCATCATGTCTGAGCCAAACCGCCATCGCATTGATCCTATTTTGGACGCGGTGCACTAGCGTCGACCCGCCTGCGTCGAGCTCGTCTCCGTCGAGCCTGCCCTCGTCCGCCGCACGTGCATAATCCGCATTGGCTCGGTCGAATGCGACGGTGTCGTTGCTGCACGAACGAATGTCCGTAGTAGCTTACGACGATGAGCATCCTCCCGGGTCGCGGTCCGCGATGCGTCGGCGCTGACGAGCGCGTCGCTGCGCGTGGGCTCGCCGATCTGCCGGGCGATCGCGTCAACCCACACCGACCCTGAGCGAGATCTTAGTGCCCCACAACATCGATCTGATCCTGACCTTTGCCGGCGGCCTCGCCGCGGCGCTTGTCTTCGGCTACTTCACGGAGCGACTGCGACTCTCCCCGATCGTTGGCTACTTGCTGGCGGGGATCGCGGTGGGGCCGTTCACACCCGGGTTCGTTGCGAACACGGCGATAGCCGAACAGTTTGCCGAGGTCGGTGTCATCCTGCTGATGTTCGGCGTCGGGATTCATTTCGATCTCAAAGATCTGTTCGCGGTCCGCAAGGTCGCGGTCCCCGGTGCGCTCGTCCAGAGCGCGGTCGCGGCCGCGCTCGGCGTCGGCGTCACGCACCTGTTCGGCTGGCCGATCGAGGCCGGGCTCGTGTTCGGCATCGCGATCTCGGTCGCGAGCACGGTCGTGTTGTTGCGCGTCCTCGCGGACAACAACGAGCTGCAGACGCCCGCCGGGCACGTCGCCGTGGGCTGGCTGCTCGTGGAGGACGTCCTGACGGTGATCGCGCTCGTGATCCTGCCGCTCGTCGTGGGCCCGGCGGTGGCCGCATCGACGGACGGCGGCATCGCGTGGCCGCTCACCAAGGCGGTGCTCAAGATCGGCGTGTTGTGCGTGTTCACGATGCTCCTGGGCACGCGGATCATCCCGAAGCTGCTGACCCACGTCGCGAAGACCGGATCCCGCGAGCTGTTCACGCTGGCGGTGCTCGTGGTCGCGCTCGGCATCGCCGTCGGGTCGGCCAAGCTGTTCGGCGCGTCGATGGCGCTGGGTGCGTTCCTCGCCGGCATGGTGGTTGGCCAGTCGGACTTCAGCGCGCGCGCCGCTGCCGAGGCGCTGCCGCTGCGCGACGCGTTCGCCGTGCTGTTCTTCGTCGCGATGGGGATGTTGTTCGACCCGGCCCAGCTCGTCGATCATCTCCCGCTCACCCTCGCGACGCTCGGGGTCGTCATGATCGGCAAGCCGCTCGCGGCGCTCGCCGTGGTGTTCGCGCTGCGCCACCCGGTGCGCACCGCGGTCGCGGTGGCGATCGCGCTCGCCCAGGTTGGCGAGTTCTCGTTCATGGTCGCGGCGCTCGGACGGCAGCTCCACGTGCTGCCGCCGGAGGCCACGCAGGCCCTGGTCGCGGTCTCGATCGTCTCGATCACGCTGAACCCCGTGCTGTTCAAGCTCGTCGAACCGTTGAGTCGCCGGTTCGCGAAGCCGCTGTCCGCCGAGTCGAACGACCTCGAGCGCGACGCCGCCGACGAGCACATCATCGTGATCGGCTACGGGCCGGTCGGGCGCCACGTGGTGAGCCTGCTGCAGGAGTACCACCTCGTGCCGACGGTGATCGACATGAACCTCGACGCGGTTCGCAGCCTGCGCGCCCAGGGCGTGCGCGCGATCTACGGCGACGCCTCGAAGCAAGAGATCCTCGAGACCGCCGGGATCCGCCGCGCGCGTGGGCTCGTGTTCGCATCGAACGCGCCGCCGTTCGATACCGTCAAGACCGCGGTCTCGCTCAACCAGGAGCTCACGGTGCTGACCCGCACGACGTACCTGCGCGAGGCGCCGCAGCTGCGCGCCGTCGGCGCGACCGTGATCGTGTCGGAGGCCGAGGTCGCGATCGCGATGACCGAGACCCTGCTGGTGCGCTTCGGCGCGACCGCCGAGCAGCTCGATCGCGCGCGCGCCCACGTGCGCCAGGAGATCGAGACCGGCTCGGCCGACTGGTCGCCGGAGAGCGAACGCTCCGCCTCGT
Source organism: Kofleriaceae bacterium (assembly GCA_051952595.1). Taxonomy (GTDB): domain Bacteria; phylum Myxococcota_A; class Polyangia; order Haliangiales; family Haliangiaceae; genus JABFXX01. The sequence continues at coordinate 7,911 of JBQCJR010000761.1, read as the reverse complement.
GAGATGCGGCTGCGCGTCGCCGCATCGCGCGTGGATAGAAGCTCAGCCCGGGGGAGGATGCCTGTCCTCGAAATCGAGCATTCGAGATGTGGAGTCTCTACTGATAGGCATCTTTCACGGTGAGAGAGCGCAATTGGAAGGTCTCAGGGAGATTCCGCAACGCGTGTTGCGGGCATGGCGTGCAATCGCTTTGACTGCGCTGAATGCGAAAGATACGGCGTGTTGTATGTGGTAGCGCGATCGCGACTGCGTGGGCGCTCGCTGGATGTGTGAGCCATGAGGAGCCGCTCACGACCTCCGGCGAGCCACAGGAGGTCACGGTCGGCACGTTCTCTCCTCGGTTCGACAATACGTATCCCGGCGGTGGGGTGGTGGTCGCGGGCGCCAGCCTCGCGGGGCGCACGGGGATCCTGCCCAATCCAAACGCGACGATCACCGTCGCCGGGATTCCCGCGAACGCCACGGTCCAGCGCGCGCTGCTGTACTGGGCGATCTCGAACGGCTCCGATACGACGGCGACGTTCGCGGGGCAGCCGGTCACCGGCCAGCAGGTCGCGGTGGGCGGCCAGACCTGCTGGGGCGGCACCAACCGGACGTTCCGCGCCGACGTGACCGGCCGGGTCACCGGCAACGGCAACTACGTCGTGACCGGCCTGCCGAGTGCGCTGCTCACGCTCGGGCCGGACACCGACGGCGTCGCGCTGATGGTGGTGTACCAGGTGGCGTCGCAGCCGGCGCGCCGGATCCTGATCCGCGACGGTGCGATCACCACGGCGGTGCGCGATGACGTCGCCACCGACACCTTCCCGGGGCTGGCGGCCCAGCCGGGCATGGCTCGACTCCACATGATCGTCGGCGATGGTCAGTCGTCACCCGACGGCCAGTTCACGTTCGCCGGCCAGAACCTCGGAACCAACCAGTGGCAGGGCGGCGAGGGCCCGCTGTGGGATACCCAGAGCTACAACATCAACTTCACCGCGCCCCAGGCGTCCGCGGCGTGGCGCTTCACCCAGGACGCCGACTGCATCCTGTTCGTGGCGAGCGCGCTGGAGTACGCGGCGCCGAACACCAGCGGCTGTGGCAACGGCACGGTGGGCACGGGCGAGACCTGCGATGACGGCAACACGACGAGCGGCGACGGTTGCTCGACGACGTGCCAGACCGAGCCGGGCTGGAACTGCACCGGGGTGCCGAGCGTGTGCACCACGCAGTGCGGCGACGGCGTGCCGGCCGGCACCGAGCAGTGCGACGACGGCAACACCACCGACGGCGACGGCTGCTCGTCGACCTGCGTGGAGGAGGATGGCTGGGAGTGTAATGGCATCCCGAGCCAGTGCTCGCGCTGCGGCGACGGCGACGTCGGCCCCACCGAGGGCTGCGACGACGGCAACAACGCCAGCGGCGACGGCTGCTCGCCGACCTGCACCGTCGAGCCGGGCTGGGACTGCACCGGCTCGCCGAGCGTGTGCGATCAGTGCGGCAACGGCCAGGTCGCGGGCAACGAGGCCTGCGACGATGGCAACACGACCGACGGTGACGGCTGCTCGGGGAGCTGCCGCGAGGAGCCGGGCTGGAACTGCCTGGGCTCGCCGAGCGTGTGTCAGATGACCTGCGGCGACGGCATGCTCCAGGCCGGCGAGGAGTGCGACGACGGCAACATCGCCGACGGCGATGGCTGCTCGCCGAGCTGCCGCGAGGAGCCGGGCTGGAACTGCCAGGGCGAGCCGAGCACGTGCGAGATGACCTGCGGCGATGGCGAGATCCAGCCCGGGGAGGATTGCGATGACGGCAACGCGATGGGCGGCGACGGCTGCTCGCCGACCTGCCGGGTCGAGGACGGCTGGGACTGCACCGGCCAGCCGAGCACCTGCTCGCTGCCTTCGTGTGGCAACGGCAGGCTCGACGATGGAGAGACCTGCGACGACGGCAACACCGCGAACGGCGATGGCTGCTCGGCGAGCTGCGCGATCGAGCAGGGCTACATCTGCACCGGGGGGACCAGCGATTGCGATCCGCTGGTCGTCGCGGGCGGCGGCTGCTCGACTGGCGGCGGCGCGGGTTCGTTCGCGCTGTTCGCGGTGGCCGGGCTCGCGTTGGTGCTGCGGCGACGGCGCCGAGCGGCCCGCGCGGCGGGGCTGGTGGGGCTCGGCCTCGTGGTGGCGAGCGCACCGCGCCAGGCCGCGGCGCAGGCCACCGACATTCCGGCGCAGCGCTACGTCTCCGCGATGGATCGCGATGGTCTGCTCTCGGTGGAGTCACCGACGACCAGCGGCCACCTCACGCTCGATCTCGGGCTGTGGCTCGGCTACGCCGACGATCCGCTGACCGTGCGCGCGGGCGCCGATCGCGACCGCGTGGGCTCGCTGGTGCACCGCCGGATCGACGGCGCGCTGATCGGCTCGATCGGCATCACCGAGTACCTCGAGCTCGGGGTGGCGGTGCCGCTGATCCTCTCGCAGAAGGCCGAGCTGGGCGCCGGGATCGCGGGGACCGACCTCGACAGCTTCGGGCTCGGCGACCTCACGGTGATGCCGAAGGTCGCGCTGCTGCGCGGCACGTTCCAGCTCGCGGTGGCCGCGCACCTCACGTTGCCGACCAGCTCGTCGGATGACTTCTTCGGCAACGACGGCGTCTCGGTGTCGCCGATGGTGCTGCTCGGCGTGCGCAAGGGTCCGTTTCGGGCGGCGCTCGATCTCGGGTACCGCTACCGCAGCACGCAGGAGCTGTTCGGGCTCGAGGCCGGAGACGAGCTGTTCGGCGACCTCGGCGTCGGGCTGCGGGTGGCGCGCCCGGTCGAGCTGATGGCGACGTTCTCGCTGGCGACCTCGAGGGAGTCTCCGTTCGACGACTTCAACAACAACTTCTCCGAGGTCCGCGGCGGCGTCGGGATCGACGTCAGCGACAAGGTGCGGGTCTACGCGGCGGGCGGCGCCGGGTTGTCGGAGGGCTGGGGCACGCCGGACTGGCGCGCGCTGGCGGGCGTGTGGATCTCGCCGAACCGCACCTCGAAGAAGCTGGCGGCGGCCGATCGCGACGGCGACGGGATCCCCGACGAGGCCGACCGGTGTCCGGACGCCCCCGAGACCCGGAACGGCTTCGAGGACGAGGACGGCTGTCCGGACCACGCGCCCGACGGCACCCCGGACCCCGCCCCGGTGGTCGACAGCGACGGCGACGGCATCCCCGATCCGTCCGACAAGTGCCCGACCGAGCCCGAGGACAAGGACGGCTTCCAGGACGACGACGGCTGCCCGGACCTCGACAACGACGGCGACGGCGTGGTCGACGCCTCCGACCGCTGCCGCGACGAGGCCGGCCCGGTGGAGAACGGCGGTTGCCCGGACTCCGACCGCGACGGCGATGGCGTGGTCGACCGGCTCGACAACTGCCCCGACGAGAAGGGCACCGCGAAGAACCACGGCTGCAAGACCAAGCAGCTGGTGGTCTTCGACGGCTCGAAGATCGCGCTGCTCGACGTGGTCTACTTCAAGCTGAACAAGGCGATCATCGAGCAGCGCTCGAACCGGCTGCTCAACAACGTGGCGGCCGTGCTCAAGGCGCACCCCGAGGTCACGAAGGTGACGGTCGAGGGCCACACCGATGCCCAGGGCGATGACGCCTACAACCTGGATCTGTCGCAGCGGCGCGCCCAGGCGGTGGTCGACTTCCTCGTGAAGGTCGGCATCCCGGCGGACAAGCTGGTGCCGATCGGCTACGGCGAGACCCGCCCGATCGGCGACAACAAGACCAAGGCCGGCCGCGCCGCCAACCGCCGCGTCGAGTTCAAGCTCGACGGGATCTCGGCGGTGCAGAGCCAGCCTCTCGGCCCCAGCGCCGACCCGATCGAGACCTCGTCTCGTCGCTAGCCCGGCTGGAGCAGCGCCAGCAGGTCGCGGGTCGACAGCCGGCCCGCGACGTCGGTGCCCTCGAGCACGCCGGCGACCAGCGCGCGCTTGTCGCCGTGCATGTGGAGGATCTGGTCCTCGATCGTGCCGCGCGCGATCAGCCGGTACACCGTGACCGGGCGGGTCTGGCCGATCCGGTGCGCGCGATCCGTGGCCTGATCCTCGACGGCGGGGTTCCACCACGGATCGAGGTGGATCACGTAGTCGGCGGCGGTGAGGTTGATCCCGGTGCCGCCCGCCTTGAGCGAGATCAGGAACGCGTCGGCCTCGCCGCCCTGGAACTGGGCGATCCGGCGGACGCGCTCGGCGGCGGGCGTGGCGCCGTCGAGGTAGAGGGTCCGGATCTGCGCGGCGTCGAGCGCCTCGCGGGCGAGCGCGAGGTGCGACGTGAACTGGCTGAACACCAGCGCGCGGTGGCCCTCGCGGCGCAGCTCCTCGAGCAGCTCGAGCAGCCGGCTCATCTTCGACGACGCCACCTTCGAGGCGGGATCGTGGAGCCGCGGGTGCGAGGCGAGCAGGCGCAGCCGGGTGAGCGCGGCGAGCACCTGGAACCGGCGCTGCTCGTCGGGCACGCCCTGGGGCTTGCCGGTCAGCTCGGCGATCGCGGCGAGCCGCGCGTCCTCGTACATCGTCCGCTCCTCCTCGGACAGCGCGATCGGCAGGTGGATCTCGGTGCGCGGCGGCAGCTCGCGCGCGACCTCCTGCTTGGTGCGGCGGTGAAGGAACGGCTGGAGCACCCGCGACAGCGCGGCGCGCGCGGCCGGATCCTTGCTGCGCTCGATCGGCACGGCGAACCGGCCGCGGAACTGGTCCCAGCTGCCGAGCAGGCCGGGGAACACGATCGCGAACAGGCTCCACAGCTCGCCGAGGTGGTTCTCGAACGGCGTGCCGGACAGCGCGATCCGGAACCCGGCGTCGAGCCGGCGCGCGGCGCGGGCGCGCCGGGTGTTGGGGTTCTTGAGCGCCTGGGCCTCGTCGAGCACCAGGGTGGCGAACGGGCGGCCGGCGAGCGCGTCGGCGTCGCGGACCAGCAGGCCATAGCTCGCGATCAGCACGTCCTTCTTGCGCAGCCGGGCGATCGCGCCGGCGCGGTCCGCCTGCTCGGCGTAGACCACCGGGCGCAGCGACGGCGCGAACCGCTCCAGCTCGGCGACCCAGTTGTAGGTCACCGAGGTCGGGGCGAGCACGAGCGCCGGTCCGAGCCGCGCGCGATCGAGCAGCACCGCGATCGCCTGGATCGTCTTGCCGAGCCCCATGTCGTCGGCGAGGCACGCGCCGGCGCCCCACGCCGCGATCCGGGTCAGCCAGGCGTGGCCGTCGACCTGGTAGTCGCGCAGCGTCGCGGCGAGGGTGGCCGGCGGGCGCGGGCGCAGCGAGCGCGACGCCGCGAGCCGCTCGGTCAGCTCGCCCCACGCCGGCGCGGCCTGGACGGAGGCGCCGGCCTCGGCGAGCGCGCGGATCGCGGGCACCGCGCCCGGCGAGAGCTCGAGCCGGTCGCGCGCGGCGAACGTGCGATCCGAGACCGCGAGCAGCTGATCGCGCATCATCTGCGACAGCTCGACCCAGCGCTGGTCGTCGATCCGCACGAACCGCTGCTGGCGGCGCGCCGCATCGAGCAGCACGGCGAGCTCGATCCGCCCGGCCTCCACCTTGAGATCGCCGGTGATCCCGAACCAGTCGCGCTTGACCTCCACCTTGACCCGCAGCGCGTCGAGCGCGGGGGTGGGCGCGATCGTCGGCGGCGGATCGGCCCACTCGGCGACCAGGCCCGGCGGCGGATCGGCGAGCGCGGCGATCAGCGCGAGCGCGGGGTCGCCGGCCGGGATCCGGAAGCAGTTCGGCGGGCCCTCCTCGGCGCCTTCGAGCGGCAGCTGGGCGAGCCGCTCCCGCGCGGTCGGCAGCTCGGCCGCGAGATCGCGGCGCACGTAGCCGCGCTCGCCGTCGCGCGCGAGCAGCACGTCGCGCGGGCCGACGCCCGGCGGGAACAGCGGCGCGCCCTCGCCGGGCCGCACGAACAGCTCGAGCTCGAGCGAGAGCTCGCGGGCGCTGGTGACCACCCGGACCCGGACCACGGTGATGGTCTCGGCGCCGAGCTGCGTGCCCTTGAGGCTCGCGGGCACGTTCAGCGGCAGCCGCGCCTCCATCCGGCCGAGCCGCTCGAGCAGCGCGGTGTGGCTCTCCGGCGGGAACGATTCGCCGTGGCGCTCGAGCACCTGCCACACCTGGCGCGCGTCGTCGCTGACGTCGATCAGCAGGCAGCGCCGGCGCTCGTCGTCGATCGTGAACAGCGGCTCGCCGGGCGCGAACACCGGCAGCAGCGCGGCGAGCAGCTTGGGGCTGAACCGGGCGCCCTCGATCGAGGGCTCGAGCCGGATGTGGTCGGCCGACGGCAGCGCCGAGAACCCGAGCGGCACCCGGCGCAACTCGAACGGCCGATCGAGGTCGCCTTCGATCGCGATCCGCGGGTGGCCACACAGCGCGAGGAACGCGCGCGACGGGTAGGTGCCGGAGGCGCGGCTGGCCGAGGTCCACGCCGCGAGCTGCTCGGCCACCCGGCGATCCGCCTCGGCGAGCTGGTCGCCGTGGTCGTCGAGCAACCGCGCCGGCGCCACGCGCGCGCCCGCCGTCCACGCGCCGCGGCGGGTCTGCTTCTTGACGATCGGCGTCGCGGTCAGCGATCCGAGCTCGGTCTCGATCTCCCACCACACCTCGATCGCGGCGCGTGGCTGGGCGGCGCGCGCCTCGAGGCGATCGAGCTCCTGGAGCGCGCGTGCCCACCCCGGCTGGAGCAGGGCGTCGGCCACGCCGCGGGCTTGCTCCGCGCGGTCCGGATCGCCGAGCAGCTCGAGCGTGTCGTCGATCAGCGCGAGCGCGTGGCCGCACCGCGCGTCGCGCGCCTCGCACGTGCACGCGATCCGCGGTGCGCCGCCGCCCGGCGCGTCGAGCCGCGCGACGACCGAGATCCGCCCGAAGTCGCGGGTGCGCACCAGGCGCTCGGGCTGCTTCCAGGTCACCACCGCCTCGGCGGCATCGAACGACCAGCTGCCGGTCGCCCGGGCCGCGCGCGATCGCGGCGCCGCGTGGGCGCGCACCGCGCGGCGCAGCTCGACGAGCCGGTCCCACAGCGGGGCGAGCGCGCGATCCGGCGGGGCCGCGGGGCGGGCGCGCTCCTCGGCGATCCCTTGCTCCACGGCCTCGGCGGCCTGGTGGACGAAGCGGTGGGCGGCGGTCGCGAGCGGCCGTGCGAGCCCGCGCGCGGCGGCGTGGCGCTCCGCGCCGGCGAGCGAGCCGATGTCGCGCACCGACAGCCGCGACAGCACGGTGGTCAGCCAGTAGTGGTGCTCTCGGGCGCGATCCAGCTCGCCGATCAGCGCGTCGGCGGAGGTCGCGAGCACGTCGCGCACCTGATGCTCGTCGGCCCACTGCTCGAGGTCGCTGCGGGTCGCGAACATCGGCCCGTGCTCGCGCGGCGCGGCGGGCGCGCTTTCGAGGTGGTGGATGACCAGCGCGACCGCGTGCTTGCAGATCACGTGCGGCGACGGGCACGTGCACGCCGCGCGCAGCTGGCCGCCGACGGACTCGACGCGCACGCGGTAGAGCTCGCCGCCGATCACCACGCCGGCCAGCACGTTCCCCACGACGCGGCAATCGACCACCTGGTGCTGCCGCGCGTACGCCACGCCGCGGCTGTACGAGACGCCCGCGATCGCGCGGAGCTGGTCGTGGGTGATCTCGAGCGGGCTCGACAACGGCGCGCAGTGTAGCGGGTGCGCGCCGATCTGGCTCCCCTCTACTCGATCACCACGGTCTGGCCGGTGGTGCGGCCGAAGGTCTCTGGGGCGTACATCTCCTCGGCCTTGGCGGGCGCGGCGAGGAAGGTGCCTGGCGTGGTGGCGCGCGCGGTGTACGAGAAGCGGTGCACGCCGGCCGGTAGCTCCATCGCAAACGCCTCGCCGCGGTTGTCGCGCAGGTTGCGGTGGTCCCAGCGGCGGTCGCCGTCGGGCGT
>JBQCJR010000760.1:0-5222 GCA_051952595.1 Kofleriaceae bacterium | reverse complement strand
TGTTTGCGGCGTTTTTGGTAGATAACAGTTTTGTTGGACAACAGTGGGCTCTCGATGTCTGACGGTTTCCCACATGCCCTCTGGGCCTGCTGCTACCAGGAGAGATTTTCGGGATCACGAAGAAGAGGAAGGTCTGGTGCGGCGGGGAGGGCGCATCAGATGTCCGGTTCTCGGACATGGTGTCCGGGATGCGGACAGAATGGTCGCGGCGGCGCGGCTTCGATATCGGCGAAATCAACGATTCGTCGTCGGGTTGGGGTGCTTGGATGTCAGAGAGGCGTGGTACGGATATCGGCGAAATCAACGATTCGTCGACGGAGCGGGTCATGAGGCAGGTGCAGCAGGAGCTGCGGTTCAAGCAGCGCGGTGGCAAGCGGGCAGGGGCGGGGCGTCCCCCGAAAGGCGCTCGTTCGAGTCAGCCACACAAGCGGCGGCCCGAACACGCGGCTCGCTATCCAGTGCACGTGGCGATCCGCGTGGCCGAGGACGTCACTCGTCTTCGAACGAACGCGATGTTCACGGCGTTCCGCGAGGCGACGATCGTGGCCGCGCGCCGGTCGGACTTCTGCATCGTGCACATGAGCATTCAGGGCAACCACGTGCACCTGATCGCCGAGGCCGAACACAAGCGCGCGCTCGCGCGCGGGATGCAGGGCTTCGAGATCTCGGCGGCGAAGCACATCAATGCGATCTCCGGCCGCCACGGTGCCGTGTTCCCGGACCACTACCACGCACGCCCGTTGACCTCGCCGCGGGCGGTCCGCCACTGCCTCGCCTACGTCCTCAACAACTGGCGAGGCCATCGCGAGGATCGCGCGCCACACACGCGAACCTGGCAGATCGATCCGTTCTCCTCGGCGATCTCGTTCCCGTCCTGGCTCGAGCTCGATGGCACGGGCTTCGTCCGGCCCGCCCACTACCAGCCCCTCGTCGTCTCGCCGCCCCGCACGTGGCTGCTCTCCGTCGGCTGGTCTCGCCACCCAGCCCTCTCGATCCACGAGACCCCAGGTCCGCCATCCTAGCCTTCCTCGACCTTCCTCTTCTTCCCCCGGGAACCGAAAATCTCCGCTGGTAGCAGCAGGCGCTGTGGGCATGTGGTCAACCGTCGGCCTGCCAGGGCCGGCGGTTGTCCAAGCGCCTGTCGAGCTGCGAACCACGGCGCGACCTGTGCCTATGTTGGCGCAGGTCACAGGCGCGTCATGTCCACAGCGCTCTGCGCTCTACGCTCCATCTCCGACGGAAATGGCTCGCTCAGCGCCCGCGCGAGCTGCTCGACGCCCTCGATCAACCCCACGGTTCCGTCGCCGCGCGCGCACGCCGCCGCGATCCGCGTCGCGATCTCGGCCCAGATCTCGCCTCCGAGCTGCGCGTGGGCCCGCTCGTTGGCGAGCACGAACACCTCGTGGCGCGCGGGGACGATGAACACGAGCACGCCGCCGCGCGCGTGGGGGCGCGAGATGCCCAGCCGCGCGAACGCGCGATGCGCCGCGGCGGCGACGCTGCCGAAGAAGAACGGCGCGATCGAGACCGCGATCTCCGCCGAGGTCTGCTGCGCTGCCACCTCCACGGCCTGGCGGATCTGCGCGACGTCGAGCTCTCTTCGGCGAGAGGTGCCGCGCGCCATGGCTACCAGCCTCCTCGCGCTCCGCCGCCGCCGGAGCGTCCGCCGCCACCGCCGAACCCGCCGCCACCGCCGCCGCCGCCGAACCCACCGAAGCCCCCGCCGCCGCGCCGCCCGCCGGACATGACGGTCCACAGCAGCAGCAGCGCGATCCGCGGGTGCGTGATCGCCAGGATCAGGAACGCGACGACCGCCAGGGCTCCAATGACCATGCTGACCGCCGAGGGGCCGTGCTCCGGCGGGGCGGTGGCCTGCGCGCCCGCCCACGGCTTGCCCTCGATCGCGGCGAGCACGGCGTTGGTTCCGGCCGCGACCGCGCCGTCGCGATCCCCGGCGCGCAGGCGCGGCGCCATCACCTCGCGGATGATCCGCGAGGCCGTCGCGTCGGTCACCCGATCTTCTAAGCCGTAGCCGACCTCGATATCGATCGCGCGATCGTCGGCGAAGATGAAGATCGCGACGCCGTCGTCGAGCCCCTTGCGGCCGATCTTCCACGCCGCGAACGTGCGCACCGCCCAGTCATCAAGCGGCGCACCGTGCAGCGACGTGCCGATCCAGACCACGACCTGATGCCCGGTCGCGCGCTCGTAGCTCTCGAGGCGCGCGTCGAGCGCGGCGCGCGTGCCCGGGGAGAGAAATCCCGCGTGATCCTCGACCCAGCGCGTCGGCGCAGGCGGGATCGGCGCCGGCGCCGGCGCCGGCTCCGACGACGACGTCGACGAGGACGGTGCGTGCGGCTGCGCCGGCGCCGCGGCCACCAGCAGCGCGAGCAGGCCGAGCGCGAGCGCACGCATCAGAACTGCACCTTGGGTGGTTCCTCGCTGCCCGTCTTCGCGGCGAAGTACTGCTTCTTCGCGAAGCGCTCGCCGAAGACCCCCGCGATGATCGACGTCGGGAAGCTCGCGCGCGCCGTGTTGAACTCGCGCGCGGCCTCGTTGTAGCGCATGCGCTCGACCGCGATCCGGTTCTCGGTGCCCTCGAGCTGCGCCTGGAGATCGCGGAAGCCTTGGGTCGCCGTCAGGTTGGGGTAGGCCTCGGCGACCACGAGCAAGCGCGACAGCGCCCCGCCGAGCTGCGCCTGCGCCTGCTCGTACTGCTGGAACGCCGCGGGATCCGTCGTGACGTGCTCGGGCACCGCGACCTGGCCGACCCGGCTGCGCGCCTGCGTGACCTCGGTGAACGTCTGGCGCTCGAACTCCGCGGCGCCCTTCACCGTCTGCACCAGGTTCGGCACGAGGTCGGCCCGGCGCTGATACGCGTTCTGGACCTGCGCCCACTGCGCATCCGTCGCCTGGTCCATGCGGACCAGCCGGTTGTAGGTCGCCACGCTCGAGCCGCCGAAGAGCAGGACCGCTGCGGCGATGACGATCACGGTGACTCCGGCCTTGCTCATCGCTCTCATGCCACGACGAGGAGCAACGCCGGTGCCATCGGTGCGCCGGTCAGGGGCGGATCGCCACCTTGATGACGCCGTCGCGCTGGTTCGCGAACAGCTCGTACGCCGCCTCGAGCTCGTCGAGCCGGAACGCGTGGGTCACGAGCTCGCCGAACGGGAACCGTCGCGCCCGCGCGATCGACATCAAGCGGCGCATCCGCTCCTTGCCGCCCGGGCACAGCGTCGTGATGATCGACTGGTCCGCGATGCCGGCGCCCAGCGCCTCGTACGGCACGGTCAGGTTCGTCGAGTAGACCCCGAGGCTCGACAGCGTCCCGCCCGGCCGCAGGCAGCGCAGCGCGCTCTCGAACGTCGTCTGCATGCCGAGCGCCTCGATCGCGACGTCCGCGCCGCCGCCGGTCAACCGCTGGATCTCGGCGACCACATCCTGCTGCGCGGGATCGAGGACCACGTCCGCGCCGAGCCGCCTCGCGAGCTCGAGCCGGCGGGGGATGCGGTCCACCCCGATCACGAGCGACGCGCCCGAGAGCTTGGCGCCCGCCGCGGCGCACAGCCCGATCGGCCCCAGGGCGAACACCGCGACCGCATCGCCGATGCGCACGTGGCCGCGCTCCGCCGCCGCGAACCCGGTGGACATGATGTCCGGGCACAGCAGCACCTCGTCGTCGGCGACGTCATCCGGGATCCGCGAGAGGTTGGCGCGCGCGTCCGGCACCACGACGTACTCGGCCTGGCAGCCATCGATCGTGTTGCCGAACCGCCAGCCACCCAGCGCCCGGTACCCGTCTCCACCCGCGTCGCACTGCGCCGCGTCGCCCGACAGGCAGGCGCGGCACTGTCCGCACGGCGTGATCGCGCCGACGATGACGCGGTCTCCCACCTCGAATCCTCCGAGCCCCGGGCCGAGCGCCTCGATCCGGCCCACCGGCTCGTGGCCCACCACCAGGCCGGGCCGGACCGGGTACTCGCCTCTCAGGATGTGGATGTCCGTGCCGCAGATCGTCGTGAGCGTGACCCGGAGCAGCGCCTCGCCCGGGCCCGGCTCCGGCCGCGGGACCTCGCGCAGCCGGATCTGCCCCTTGTCCACGAACACCGCCGCTTTCATCGTCGCCATGGAACCTCTGCCGCTCGTCGGTGCAGGACGTGCACCACGGTGCGAGCAGAGAGGTCTGGAGATGCCAGCGCAGTCGATCTTGTGGTTCGACGACGTATCGCGAAGCAGCACGCCCGTCGCCGGCGGCAAGGGCGCCAATCTCGGGGAGATGACCCGGGCGGGCCTGCCCGTGCCACCGGGCTTTATCGTCACGGTGCGCGCGTTCACCGCCGCGGTCGAGGCCGCCGGGATCCGCCAGCGTCTCGCCGAGCTGTTTGCCGCGGCGAACCCCGATGACCCCGCGCAGCTCGCCGACGCGTCGCGCGAGATCCGCCGCCTCATCCAGCAGCTCGCGCTGCCCGCCGATCTCCGCGCGCAGCTCGCGCGCGCGTACGCCCAGCTCGGAGATCGCGCGCCCGTCGCCGTTCGTTCGTCCGCCACCGCCGAGGACACCTCGACCACCTCGTTCGCCGGGATGCACGAGACGTTCACCGACGTGGTCGGGGAGGACGCGCTCGTCGACCGGCTCAAGGCGTGCTGGGCGTCCGCGTACAGCGAGCGGGCGATCGCTTACCGCAAGGCCCAGCACATCACCGAGGAGCCCACGCTCGCCGTCGTCGTCCAGCGGATGGTCCGCGCGGAGCGCTCCGGCGTGCTGTTCACCGTCGATCCTGCCCACCGCGACCGCGAGCACCTGGTCATCGAGGCCGCGTTCGGGCTCGGCGAGGTCGTGGTGGGTGGACAGGTCGAGCCCGACACGTACATCGTCGCGCGGCAGGGGCCACGCGTGCTCGATGCCCACGTCGGGCACAAGGCGTTCGAGATCGAGCGCGGCCCCGAGGGCGCGGATCACCGCGTCGAGCTCGACGAGCGCCACGCCTCGCAGCGGGTGCTCGCCGACGACGAGGTGCTCGCGCTGTCCTCGCTTGGCCTCGAGGTCGAGCGCCACTACGGCGCGCCCCAGGATCTCGAGTGGGCCGAGGAGGGCGGGCACTGGTACCTCGTCCAGACCCGCCCGATCACCACGCTGAGCGAGCCCGCCGCCGAAGCCGCCGAGGCCGCCGTGGCCGAGCCCGGCGCGGTGCGGGTCAGCGGCCTCGGCGCGGCCCCCG
>JBQCJR010000759.1:0-5344 GCA_051952595.1 Kofleriaceae bacterium | reverse complement strand
GTCATCGACTACGTCGTGCCGCTGAACGCGCACGGCTTCGTGTCGTTCGAAATTTCGGCGCGCTGGACGGGACCTGCCGCGCACGGCGGCGGCCAGGCGGCCGGGCTGACCGCGGCGGTCGACGCCGGCGAGATGGCCGACGACGTCGACGACTTCGTCGACGTGCCGAAGGCGCGCGACCAGGCCGACGTGCTCGCCCACGCGCACGGCGCGGTGCTCACCGACAACGGTCTCGCGCTCCTCGTGGGCGGCAGGTGGCGCGATCTCGCGTTCCCGAAGCTCGAGGGCGCGATGCGCGCGGGCACGCCGTTCAGCGGCGCGTGGCGGCGGTGACGCGCGAGATCCGGTCCGACGTTCCGCCGAGGCTCGACGCGCTCGCCTGGTCGCGATGGCACGTCCGCGTCGTCATCGCGCTCGGCATCACGTGGATCCTCGACGGTCTCGAGGCGAGCCTGATCGCGAACCTCGGCCCTACCCTGCGCGACCCGCGCACGCTCGGCCTGTCGGGCGCCGACGTCGGAACCGCGAACACGGCGTACCTCGTCGGGCAGGTGCTCGGTGCGCTCGTGTTCGGATGGCTGACCGACCGCATGGGCCGCAAGCGGCTGTTCCTCGTGACGCTCGGGCTCTACCTCGTCGCGACGGCCCTGAGTGGGTTCGCACCGGGCTTCGGCATGTTCCTCGTGTTCCGGTTCTTCGCCGGTGCGGGCATCGGCGGCGAGTACGCGGCGATCAACTCGGCGATCGACGAGCTCGTGCCGGCGCGCGTGCGCGGGCGTGTCGATCTCGCGATCAACGGCAGCTACTGGGTCGGCGTGGCGCTCGGCGCCGGCGTGACCCTGATCGTGCTCGATCCCCACATCGTGCCGCTCGAGATCGGGTGGCGGCTCGCGTTCGGGCTCGGCGCGCTGCTCGGGATCGGGATCTTGCTGGTGCGCCGCCACATGCCCGAGAGCCCGCGCTGGCTGCTCACCCACGGCCACGTCGCCGCCGCGACCGCGACGATCGAGCGGATCGAGCACGAGCTGCGCCGCGGCGATGCCGCGACGGCGATCCACGCGACTCCCGTGGAGACCAAGCGGGTGAAGGTCACCGGGCCGGTCGGGGTGCGCCATCTCCTGTACACCCTCGTGGTGCGCTACCCGCGGCGCACCGTCCTCGGGCTGGTGCTGATGCTCGCCCAGGCGTTCCTCTACAACTCGATCTTCTTCAGCTACGGCCTGATCCTCGAGAAGTTCCACCACGTGCCCGCCGAGGACGTCGGGCGCTACATCGTGCCGTTCGCGATCGGCAACTTCTGCGGGCCGCTGGTGCTCGGCCCGCTGTTCGATCGGTGGGGCCGCCGCGTGATGATCCCCGCGACCTACGCGACCGCGGGGCTGCTGCTGCTCGCGACCGGCGGGCTGTTCGTCGCCGGCGCGCTCGACGCGACCACGCAGATGCTCGCGTGGACCGCGGTGTTCTTCGTCGCCTCGGCCGCCGGCAGCTCGGCGTACCTGACGGTCAGCGAGCTGTTCCCGGTCGAGCTGCGTGGCATGGCGATCGCGGTGTTCTACGCGTTCGCGACCCTGGTCGGCGCCGGCGCGCCCGCGCTGTTCGGCGTGCTGGTCGATCGCGGCGAGCCGATGCAGCTGTTCGCCGGCTACGCGCTGGCATCGACCCTGATGATCGTGGCGGCGACGGTCGCGCGGGTGCTCGGCGTCGCGGCCGAGCGGCGCTCGCTCGAGGAGATCTCTCCGCACGAGCCGGAGCACGAGGATCGCGAGCGCGGCTAACGGCTCGCACGCGCCGCGAGCGCTTCCGGCGCGACGATGGCGAGGTCGTTGAAGCCCGCATCGCAGATCACATCGAGGACCTTCAAGAGCTGCGCGGTCGCGATCCCGGGTGCGACCGCCAGCTGCGCATCGCGACGACGAGCGAGCGGGGCGCCCGCGGTCGCTTCGTCGAACTCCGGGGTGTTGCGCTGCTCCTTCAACGTCACGCCGAGCTTCTCGAAGTCGGGCTCGGTGCCTCGGTTCGGGAGTTCGTAGAACTCGTTGACCTGCGAGCGTCCCACGAAGACGCGATCGGCACGCAGGTCGATCGAGACGATGATGCGGTTCGGATCGGTCGCCGGCTCGGACCAGTTCATGTCGCAGAGCATGTGCGGCCGGCCGCCATCGAGGGTCAGCAGATCGAACCGCGCCCAACCGGAGCTCTTCACGGCCTCGAGGGTGGTCACGATGGACGGCGCGGTCGCGCTCGCGAGCGCGATCATCCGCAGCGTGGCCGTCGGATCCGCGTGGCCCGCCTGTTCGAGGGCACGCTGGAGATCCGAGGTCTTTTGTCCAGCGAAGTACACGCCCGCCGGTCCGACCACGATCCCGCGAAACGGCGCGCCGTTCTCGGTGAGCTTGGCGACCTCGGGCGGTAGCTCGTTCTGCGCCGCGCTCGTGCTGGACGGCTCGCCGCGGCCGCACGCGGCGAGTAACACGAACGCGATCATCATTCTCGGGTGCACGCCGCGACCTTACCTGACCGCCCTGCGCCCCGGGGTGAGGCATGCGCGCATGGCCTCAGGTATCGGCGCGTCGGCTAGAGTCGACCCACGGATCGCGCGCGCATCGCGGCGTAGGTCGCGAGCTGGTCCGGGGTGACCACGCCGACCGGCGTGCCGTGGTCGAGCACGATCGCGACGCCGTCCGGCGCGGCGTGCAGCCGATCGAACACCTGATCGAGCGAGTCCTCCGGATCGACCGCCACCGCCTCGTGGCGCGGCGCCGCGGCGACCGGCGCGTCTGGCCCGCTCTCGTCGATCCCCGCCGCGATGTCGCTGCGGGTCAGCACGCCGAGCGCCGCGCCGTGCTCGACGATCGGCACGACCTCGCTGCCGGTGTCGACGATCAGCCGGGCCGCGGCCTCGAGCGGCGCCTCGGGCGGCAGCGAGTCGATCCGCCGGCGCATCGCCTCGCGGGCGGGGACCCCGGCGAGCAGGCTGCGCAGCCGGGTCAGCTCGCCCTCGGTGCGCGCGCCGAACCAGATCACGAGCGCGATGATCGCGAGGATCGGGTTGTACAGCAGCCCGAAGATGCCGAACGCGACCGCGAACACCTTGCCGAGGCCGGCGGCGATCGCGGTGGCGCGAGCGCGCGGCATCCACAGCGCGAGGAACGCGCGGAGCGCACGCCCGCCGTCGAGCGGGAACGCGGGCAGCAGGTTGAACACCGCGAGCGCGATGTTGATCCAGAACAGCTGGACCACCAGCGCCCAGCCGAGCGAGCGCGGGGCGTCGAGCGCGACGCTGCCGCCGCCGACCGCGATCCCGATCCACAGCAGGCCGGCGAGCACCAGGTTGACCGCCGGGCCGGCCACCGAGACGGCGAGCTCCTGCGCCGGTCGCTCGGGGATCCGCTCGAGGCTCGCGATCCCACCGATCGGCAACAGCAGGATGTCGCGGGTGCGCACGCCGAACCGCTTCGCCACGAGGGCGTGGGTCAGCTCGTGGAGCACGATGATCGCGAACACGCAAACGACGAGGATCAGCCCGCCGATCGTGCCGGTCGGGCCGACGCCGCGCAGCGAGTACGACAGGGCGATCCAGAACAGCAACAGGCCGAGCGTGGCGTGGATGCGGATCGGAATTCCGGCGATCGATCCGACGCGGAACGACCACCGCGAGCGCACCGGACCGCGGGTAGACTGAGCCGACATTTTCCCTTTGGTGGTGCACCGCACGTGCCACACGCGCGCACCCCGACGCACGCGACCCGACGGCCGGCGCTGCGCGGCGCGTTATCGGCCGCGCGATGAGTGCGCGATGAGTCGCACCGCCGCGACGTAGATCGCCGCGGTCGACCAGCGGCGATTCTTCCCGGAAGTCCACGCCGACTGCAAGCGCGCGCTCGAGATCGCGGCGCCGAAACGGTTCGCGATCGTGCACGAGGCCGCGGATCGACGTTCCTTCACGCCGGTGGCGATCGGTTCGATGGGTGGTACGCACAAAGTGTTGCGAAGTGGATCGCAACGCGGACGCATGGATGAGATGGTGACGCGCCGATGAGCGAATCAAACTCGCTTGCGAAACTGAATCACGAGGTGGTGCGGTTCGACGCCGAGGTGCAACAGCTGGCGTGGAGCATCGCGCGCGCGATCCTCGAGCAGGAGCTCGCAGGCCGCAGGGCGCGCATGGATCGCGAAGCGCCGGGGCGATCTCGCCGGCGCACGACTCGACGGCGTGGTCGCGCGGCGCGCGCGGCAGCTCCGGCGTCGTCGCCTTCGCGCGAAGCCGCGCCGGCCGCGCAGCTCGAGCTACCCACGCCCGCGGCCGAGGCGCCTACCGCCGAGGCACCGGCGGCTCCGGAGAGCGCGCCCACCAAGCCGGCGGAGCCGCGCGATGGCCGGCGCACGAAGTGGACGCGCGAGACCGTGACCGACGAGCTCGCGAAGTGGCTGCTGAACGGCTCGGCCGTCGAGGCGGCGTGGGTGACTCGCCACGGCCCGCCGGGCCTGGTGACCGCGGCGCGCCGGATCTTCGGCCGGTTCGAGGCCGCGCTCAATGTCGCCAGCCTGCACCTCAACGCGATGTATCCCGACGGCCTCCCCGAGAAGCGCGCCCGCTAGGTGCGCTCGGTGCGAGGCGGTGCCGCCCGGCGCTCGCTCGGGAGGTACGGCCGATGCAGCGTCGAGCTGCATGACCACCGAAGCTACGCCTCAGAATGCGCCGCAAGGTGCGATGCCTCCGCAGCCCTCCGCGCAGGAACAGCGCGAGTCTGCGGGACAACCCTCATCCGAACAGCAGCCAGCTCGGCCGTCGAAGATGATCCAGCTCGCGCGGCGCCACCCGGCGCTGACCTTGCTGGGCGCCGCCGGGCTCGGGCTCGCCGGCGGGTTCGAGCTGGCGGCCGGCGTGGTGCTCGGCGCCGGCGTGGCGGTGCTGCTGCGTCCGCGCAACGGGAGCCCCGAGGCGTCGGCGACCGCGCAGGAAGAGCGCACCCGACTCCGGCGCGCGCCGCACGAGCTAGCAGAGCGCACGCGCGCGGTGAT
Organism: Kofleriaceae bacterium; assembly: GCA_051952595.1. GTDB lineage: Bacteria > Myxococcota_A > Polyangia > Haliangiales > Haliangiaceae > JABFXX01. Next base: position 322 of record JBQCJR010000759.1, on the reverse strand, counting down.
GCGCGCGGCGCTCGGCAAGTCCTGAGCCGTCAGGTCTCGACCGACTCGGCCTTGATCTCGGCCTGCTCGCTGGTGATGAACATGTGAAACGCCCACCACGCGAGGGTGAACCACTGCGGCATCTCGACCTCTCGCTCCATCGCGACCTCGATCGCTCCCGCGCCCACGAAGCCGAGGGCCAGCAGCGTGCCGAGATCGAAGCTACCGGACGAGCGGCGGCGGACATCGCGATCGATCTCCTGGACCGCCTTGGCCGCCATGCGTGCGATCCGGCTGAGCTCGGGGATCTTGGTCGATCTCGGCGCGGCCTCGCCGAGATCGA
>JBQCJR010000758.1:0-3207 GCA_051952595.1 Kofleriaceae bacterium | reverse complement strand
CTGGTGGTCGGGCACCAACGAGATCCAGCTCGCGCGGGCGGCGCGGGCGTTCGAGTGCGATCTGGTGCTGGAGCGCCGGGCCGACGCCGAGCAGGCGCGCAAGATCCTGGTCAAGTACCTGCGCGAGCAGACCCCGGTGCTGCTGTGCGTCGACGAGTGGTCGCACTGGATCACGGTGCTGCGCGCCGAGGATCGCCGGTTCGTGGTCGTCGACTCGACCGATGATCCGCTGCTGTCGGTGCGGACCTGGCCGCAGCTGCGCAACTGGTGGCGCTACCACGACACCGACTACGCGACCGACAAGCCGCCGACGCTCTACGACCTGATGGCGGTCGCCCCGCGGTTCCGCACCACGGTCAAGGCGGACTTCTCGGTCGAGCGCGTGAAGTTCCTGCGCCGCCCCGAGAACCGCCGGCTGGCCCGGCACTGGAACGAGTACCTCGAGGACCTGCTCGAGATCTGCCGGCCGCCGAGCCAGCGGATCGCCGAGCCGCTGTCGATGGGCGAGTTCCTGCGCCGCCACCAGGAGCTGTTGCTGACCCGCGTCGTGTACTGGCACGGCGACGTCAGCCGCGAGGAGGTCAGCCGCGTGCTGCGCGACCTGCGGTTCGTGTCCGAGACCTACGGCCTGGTGATCCCGGCGTCGATGAGCCGGCGCGCAGCAGCGGACCTCGCGATCCTGATCTCGCTGTGGGCGTGCGCGGACCGCGGCGTCGACGGCATGTTCGGCTCGCCGGGCAGCGACGCGAGCTCGGTCACCACGCCGCGCAAGCGCAAGCGCAACGGCCGCCGCTAGCAGGCGCGCGCCGGTCACCGCACGGTCATCGTGAACCGCAGCCCGTCGCGGCTGCCCACATCGACCGTGCCGCCGTTGCGGGACACCAGGCTCTGCCACCGCATCTGGTACGAGGTCGTGCCGCTGCGGGTGCGCCAGTCGGTATCGAGCAGCAGGCCCTTCTCGGTCGGCTTGCTGCACACCTGGATCTCGTCGTGGTGCTGCGGGCCGAGATCGTTCACCGTGCCGCAGCCGCCCTCGACGAGCGCGAGCTCGTGCTTGCGCACCTGCGCGTTCGGCGCGGTGCCCGGCGAGATGACCAGCGAGAGCCGCAGCTGCGCCGGCGGCGCGCTGGGCGCGGGCGCGGGCTGGGCGAGCGCGGGCCCGCAGAGGACGAACGTGACGATCGCGGCAGAGCAAAGCGTTCGAGGCATGCCGGCGCAACGAGCAACCGGCGTTCCAGGGCGGTGCGGCGTGCAACCGCGCGAATCAGGTGGCGCGCGGCGGCGCGGCGTGTCGCGCTGTCACTCAGCGGCGCTCGAACAGGTCCATCGCGGCATCGTGGACCGCGCGGCGGAGCGCCTTGATCGCCTCGGCCGAGCCCCCCGCGCGGCTCGGATGGACGCGGTTGGTGAGCAGCGCGACCCAGCGGCGGCGCGGCAGATCGAGCCACAGCGAGGTGCCGGTGAACCCGAGGTGGCCGATCGCGTCGGTCCGCGGCCATCGATCGCCCACGTGCGACACGCCGGGCGTCGTCGACGGCGTGTCGAAGCCGAGCCGCCACGACGCGCCCGGCGCCGCCGACTCGCGAGCGAACCGCTCGACGATCGCCGGGCGCAGCCGGCCGCGCGGCTCGCCGTTCGCGGCGTCTACGATCGCGGCGGCGAACTTGGCCACGTCGCCGATCGTCGCGAACAGCCCAGCGTGGCCGCAGATCCCGCCCGCGAAGTACGCGTTCTCGTCGTGGACGCGGCCACACACCACGCCGCGATCGTCGAGCTCGGTGGCGACCGCCGGGGCGATCGCCTCGGTGCCCGGATAGCGCGCGCCGATCTCCAGCGGCTCGGCGACCAGCGCGCCGAACGCCTCGTCGAGGCGGCGCTCCGCCGCGCGCTCGACGATCGCGCCGAGCTGGATGTAGCCGAGGTCGCTGTACACCGCGGTCGCGCCGGGCGGCGACGCCGGCTCGTGCATCGCGCGCGCGAGCAGCTCGGCGCGTGGATCCGCGAACCCGCCCGCGGCGAGCGCGCGAAAGATCTCGACGTGCGCGGCGCAGCCCGCGGCGTGGCCCAGCAGCTGGCGCACCGTGCCGGTGCTCGCCGCGCCCGGCAGCCAGCGCCGGATCGGGTCGTCGAGGTCGAGCCGGCCCTCGCCGACCAGCACCATCGCCGAGGCCACGGTCGCGATCGGCTTGGTAAGCGAGGCCACATCGAACCAGGTTCGCTCGTCGATCGCCGGGCCGAGCTCGGGGATCCGCCGGGCGTGCCCGCGGACCAGGCGTCCGACCTCGCGCCCCGCGTCGCCGACCGACACCGCCGCCGCCGAGCCGAGGCCACCCGCCAGCGCGTCTTCGAGCAGTGCTGCGATCCGTTCCACCGGGCCATGGTAGCGCTCGCGGCACGCGCTCGCCCGCCGGGCCCCGTCGACGTGCCGTCACGTGGTAGATTGGCCGCCACGTGACGCGTTACGAGCTGCTCGACCGCATCGGCGTCGGCGGCATGGCGGAGATCTTCCGCGGCAAGGCCGTGGCCGCCGGCGGCTTCGAGAAGCTCGTGGCGATCAAGCGGATCCTGCCCCATCTGTCGCAGGACTCGCGGTTCGTCGAGCTGCTGATCGCCGAGGCCAAGGTGCTCTCGCTGCTCAAGCACCGCAACATCACACAGATCTTCGACGTCGGGCTCGGCGACGACAACCAGTACTTCCTGGTGATGGAGTACGTCGACGGCAAGGACCTCGGCGCGATCCAGCGCGGCCTCGAGGTGCGCCGGAAGCGGCTCCCGTTCGACCTCGCGCTCCACATCGGGGCCGAGATCTGCGAGGCGCTCGAGCACGCCCACACCGCGCGCGCGCCCGATGGCAAGCCGATGTCGCTCGTCCACCGCGACGTGTCGCCGTCGAACGTGCTGCTGTCGCGCGCGGGCGAGATCAAGCTCACCGATTTCGGGATCGCCAAGCGCGCCGAGGAGGCCACCGGGCACGGCGCGGTGCGCGGCAAGTTCGCGTACATCTCCCCCGAGCAGGCGCGCAACGAGCACATCGATCCGCGCAGCGACGTGTTCTCGGTCGCGATCTTGCTGTGGGAGCTGATCACCCACCGCCGGCTGTTCTCCGGGCTCGGCGATCTGGATGCGCTGCGCGCGGTGCGCGAGGCGCAGGTGCCGCGGCCGCTCGAGGTCGACCCGCGGCTGCCGCCGGAGATCGATGCGCTGCTG
>JBQCJR010000757.1:0-11506 GCA_051952595.1 Kofleriaceae bacterium | reverse complement strand
ACACCGCGCTCGCGAACGCGGTCGCCGCCGCCGATCGCGCCGCCGCGGAGGTCGGCGAGGCCTCCGCCCCGGGGCTCCGCCCGCTGATCCAGGCCGACATCGCCGAGGCGCGCCGGCTCGACAAGGCCGCCCACGCGCTCGCGCGCCAGCTCGAGGACGCCGGCGACAAGCTCGCCCAGGCCGCGATCGAGAAGCTCTACGAGGACACCCGCAAGGTGCTGGACAAGGCCAAGCTCGGCAAGATCGACGCGATCATCGGGCAGAAGCGCAAGCTCGACATCCAGGTCCAGGATCTCGCCGCCGGCCGGTTCCCCGAGGAGCTGATCGGGCGGCTGTGGAACGCGAGCATGATCGGTGACGACGAGGAGTTCTGGCCGTGGCAAGGCGAGTACTGGGCCGACGAGTACGAGGGCTGGCGATGACCACGATCCACCGCCTGGCGGCGCTCGCCCTGTCCGCCGCCGCATCGCTCGGCGCGCCTCGCGCCGCCCTCGCCCAGGCCCCCGGGCGCGAGGTCCAGGTGACCCGCGGGCCGACCTCCGATCTGTACCTCCGCAAGCGGCCGGTCACGCCCGAGGCGCCGGTGCTGTCGCAGGAGCTCAAGACGCTGCTCGCGTCGACCGAGAAGCGGCGCGACGAGAAGCGGATCGAGGCGATCGGCATGCTCCGCGGCTTTCTCTCCATCAAGCCGACCGGCGACGCGCGCGCCGAGGGCATGTTCAAGCTCGCCTAGCTGCTGTGGGAGGAGTCGCGCCGGCTCTACCTCGTGAAGATGGAGGAGTTCTCGCGCGCGATCGAGAAGTGCGGCCAGCAGAAGGGCGAGTGCCAGCAGCCGGCCGAGCCGCGGATCGATCTCAAGGAGGCCGAGGCGCTCTACCGCGAGCTCCACGACAAGCACCCCGACTTCCGCCGCATGGACCTGGTCACCTACCTGATCGGGTTCTCGGCCAAGGAGTCGGATCGCGAGGACGAGGCGATGGCGCGGTTCCGCGAGGTGATCGAGCGGTTCCCGCAGTCGTCGCTGATCGGCGACGCGTGGATGATGGTCGGCGAGCACTTCTTCGCCGCGAGCGACTGGGGCAAGGCCAAGGACGCGTACAAGAACATCGCCGACGACGCCGCGACCAGCGACCTCGCGACGTTCAAGATCGCGTGGTGCGAGTGGAAGCTCGGCAACCCGATCCAGGCGGCCAAGGACTTCAAGCGCGTGCTCGACAAGTCGACCGGGCCGTGCCGCGGCACCGCCGCGCAGTGCAAGCGCGCGGGCTCGCTGCGCGAGGAGGCGCTCGAGTACCTGGTGGTCGTGTTCACCGAGGATCGCTCGATCTCGGCCAAGGAGGTGTTCGACTTCCTCGCCTCGATCGGCGGCGAGCAGTACTCGCGCGACGTGCTGGTCAAGGTCGCCGAGAGCTACGGCGCGCAGACCGAGTGGGATCGCAGCAACGAGGCCTACCGCTACCTGATCAAGATGGATCCCGAGTCGATCAAGGCCGCCGAGTACCAGCGCGACATCGTCGCGAACTGGAACAGCGCGCTCGACGTCGACCGGGCGCAGGAGGAGATCGGCGTCCTGCTCCAGCACTTCGGGCCGAACACGCCGTGGGCCAAGGCGCAGCGCAACCGCGAGGCGCTCGCCCGCTCGCTCGAGCTGACCGAGGAGCTGACCCGGACCACCGCGGTCGGCATCCACGCCGAGGCACAGCGCCGCGAGAAGTCGGACAAGAAGCCGAACGCCAACCTCTACGGCCGCGCCGCCGCCGCGTACGAGCAGTACCTGACCGCGTTCGGCACCAACAGCAAGGCGCACGCCGAGAAGGCGACCGAGATCCGCTACTACCGCGCCGACATCCTGTTCTTCAAGCTCGGCAAGACCGAGGAGGCCGGCGACGAGTACCTGACCGTCGGCAAGAGCGCGCCGGTCGGCAAGTGGCACAAGGAGGCGCTGCTCGCCGCGATGGAGGCGTTCGAGCGCGCGCGGCCCAAGGACACCGAGGGGCGCAAGAAGCTGCACCCGGTCGACAAGAAGTTCGGCGAGGCGATCGATCTCTACGCGACGCTGTTCCCGGCGGATCCGAAGATCGTCGGCGTGATCTTCAAGAACGGCCAGATGTTCTACGACTACGGCGAGTACGACGAGGCCATCAAGCGGTTCGGCGTGATCGTCACCAAGTACCCCAAGGACCCGAACGCCGGGCCGGCGGGCGATCGGATCCTGTCGGCGCTCAACAAGGCGCAGGACTACGAGAACATCGAGAGCTGGGCGCGCAAGCTCAAGACCGCGCCGTCGTTCGCCGCCAAGGACCAGCAGGACCGGCTCGCCCGGCTGATCGTCGAGTCGATCCAGAAGAGCGGCGACAAGTACGCCGAGGCCGGCAAGTACGAACAGGCCGCCGGGTTCTACCTGCGCGTGCCCAAGGAGACCGGCGACGCCAAGCTCGGCGCGCAGGCGCTGATGAACGCCGGCGTGATGTACGAGAAGGCCAAGCTGCCCGAGAAGGCGGCCGACATCTACCTCGACCTCGCCGAGAAGTACGGCGACAAGGCGCCGGAGCTCGCCGAGAAGGCGGCGTTCTCCGCCGGCCAGGTCTACGAGAAGGTCATCTACTACGACCGCGCCGCCAAGGCGTACGAGCTGGTGTGGGCGAAGTTCCGCACCGGCACCAAGGCGGCCGACGCGCTGTTCAACGCCGGCCTGCTGCGCCAGGCGCTCGGCCAGAACAAGGAAGCGATCGCGCACTACCAGGAGTACGCGAAGAAGTTCCGCGAGCGGAAGGACGCGCCCGACGTCGCGTTCAACATCGGCGTGGTCTACGAGAGCGCGGGCGAGGACGGCCCGGCGTACAAGGCGTACGCCGACTACGCGCGGGTCTATCGCTCGACCGGCAAGCGGATCGTCGAGGCGTGGACGCGCGCCGGGCGGATGTCGCTCAAGCTCGGCCAGTACAAGCGCGCCAAGGAGGAGCTGGTCACCGCGCAGAAGCTGTGGAAGGCGAGCACCGGCAAGGACAAGGCCGCGGCCACGCCGTGGGCCGCCGAGGCGCGCTACCACGAGGGCGAGCTGGTGTTCCGCGAGTACGAGAAGGTCACCCTCGACGTGCCGCCGGCCAAGCTCGAGAAGGCGCTGACCGCGAAGTCCAAGCTGCTCGCCGAGTCCGAGAAGGTCTACGGCTCGGTGATCGACTACCAGGATCTCAAGTGGGCGACCGCGGCGCTGTTCCGGATGGGCCAGGTCTACGACGGGTTCGCCGAGGCGCTCGCGACCGCCGGCAACAAGCCGCCCGCCGGGCTGACCGAGGACCAGACGCAGGCGTACCAGGACAAGATCAACGAGTACGTCGTCAACATCCAGGACAAGGCCGTGGAGCTGTTCGCGACCGGCTACAAGAAGGCGATCGAGATGCAGGTCTACGACGAGTACACCGCGAAGATCCGCGAGGCACTCGGCCGGCTCGCCGCGCAGAAGTTCCCGCCGGAGCGCGAGTCGCGCGGCCGGGAGCGGATCGGCGATCGGCCACCGGTGCCCGAGCTCATGACGGAGATCGCGCGATGAACAAGCTGTTCGTGGTGCTCGCGATCGCGCTCGCCGCGTGCGGCGGCACGCCGTCGGCGCAGCGGATCGGCCCCCAGGGCCGCAAGGTCGCGCGGCTCGATCCGGTGAACCCCAGGGCCGCCAAGGAGTTCGAGGCGGCGATGCGCGCGCTCCGGCTCGGTGGCCCCGAGGCGCACGAGACCGCGAAGGCGCGGCTCAAGGCGGCGCTCGGCCACGACGGCAAGCTGTGGGAGGCATGGCACGACCTCGGCGCGATCGCCTACAAGGACGGCGAGGACGACGCCGCGATCGAGGCGTTCGGCAAGGCGCTGGCGATCAACCCCGGCCATGCCCCCACCCTGCTCGCCCGCGCCGAGGCGCACCGCCGCGCCGGCCACAAGAAGGACGCGCGCACCGACTACGAGTCCGCGCTGCGTGGCACCGAGGAGGACGATCCGATCCGCCGCGATGCCGCCGCCCGGCTGGCCTCGCTGCTCCGCGACGCCGGCGACTTCGACGACGCGGTCGCCGTGCTGCGCGACACCGTGCGGATCAACGGCGTCAACGCGAAGATCTACACCGAGCTCGGGCTGATCTACATCCAGCAGAAGCGCCTCGAGCTCGCCCAGCTCGTGCTCGCCAAGGCCGCCGAGCTCGATCCGAAAGATCCGGCGATCTACAACGCGCTCGCCCTGCTCGCCCTGCGCCAGGGCAAGGCCCAGGACGCGTTCCAGCTGTTCGATCAGGCCGCGTCGCTGGACGCCGCCTACATCGACGCACGGTTCAACAAGGCCTCGGTGCTGCTCGATGCCGGCGACTACGCACGAGCCAAGGTGGAGCTCGCGGCGATCGTCGAACGCCGTGCGGATGACTTCTCCGCGCACGTCGCGCTCGGCGTGGCGCAGCGCGGGCTCAAGGAACACGCCGAGGCGAAGAAGACGTGGGAGCGAGTGGTCCAGGAGGCGCTTCGGCGCAGCGCACCGCGCTGCGATGCGCTGTTCAACCTCGCGCTGCTCAAGCTCGACTTTCTCGAGGACCCGGTCGGTGGCAAGGCGGATCTGGAGCGATACCTGCAAGAAGCGCCGAGCAGTCACGCCAAGCGCCAGGTCGCAGAGGACAAACGAAAGGATCTCGGGAAATGACGAGGCGACAATTGAGGCCTCCAACCCCCGCATGGGGGCGCGTGCCCGCGACCGTGCTCGCCGCGATGTGTGCGCTCGTCGCACCCGCGGTCGCCCAGCCGAAGAGCAAGGCCGACAAGGGCGACAAGGGCGACAAGGCCGCCGCGCAACCCGAGAAGGCTGACAAGGGCGCGAAGAAGCCCGACGGCAAGGCCAAGAACTTCGACTTCACCGCGCTCGATCTGAACGGCCGGATGCGCACGCCGCAGCTGCTGTACTTCCTCGAGCGCGCGAACGAGGAGCTCGAGCGCGCGAGCCTCGAGAAGCGATCGTTCATCCCGCACATCGTGCGGACCGTGGAGGAAGAGCCCCTGTGAGCACGGTCGCGCTGCGCACGGCGCTGATCTGGCACGACGAGGTGATGAGTGATGTCGTGGTCGAGAAGCCCACGAAGATCACGCTCGGCGCCACGGCCAAGGCGACGTTCGTCGTCCCGGACGTCGGCCTTCCGGCGAGCTTCGCGATCGTCCGGCCGGGGAATCGGGGCTACCTGCTCACCCTCGGCGAGCGCATGCGCGGCACGATCTGCATCGACGGCGTCGAGCGCTCGGTCGAGGAGTTCGTGCGCGCGGGCGACGGCGATGCCACCGAGGGGTTCCGCGCCACGCCGATCAGCGGCCGCGACTGGGGCGTGATCGAGCTCGACGAGTCCGGCGCGTACAAGCTGTTCTTCCAGTTCGTCCCGCTCGAGGACGCGCCGCAGTTCTTCACCCCGAAGGTGGTCGCCGCAGGCGTCGCCGGCTACCTGCTCGCGTGCGCGGCGCTCACCGCGATGTGGTGGTTCCAGGACTACGACATCGCCGAGTCGATCTTCCGAGGCGCCGGGATCTCGACGCTCGCGCTCGGGGTCGGCGCGGTGCTGTACTGGGCGTACATCCAGGACAACGAGCAGCAGGCCTCGCTGCTGTTCTCGATCCTGCTGCACGCCGCGCTGCTCGGCGTCACGTACCAGCTGGCCGAGAGCGGCAATCCGTTCGTGTGGCCCGGCAATCGCGATCTGACCGGGAACTACCTGGTGACCCGCCTCGAGCCCGAGCTGCCGCCCGAGCCGCCCAAGCTCGAGCCCACGGTCGGCCGGGTCAACCAGGAGCAGGCGGCGGCCGCGAGCCCGAACCGCCAGAACATCAAGACCGCGACCAAGGGCGATCAGGGCGCACACGGCGGCAAGGGCGAGACCGAGCGCGCGCGATCCGAACGCCAAGGACACCCCCGTCGAGCCGCCGAAGGTCGCGTTCTTCGAGGACAAGAACCGCAAGGTGCTCGACAACATCCTCGATCGCAACCTGTCGACCAACCTCGGCAAGTTCAACGGCATCCCCGGCGACACGCTCAAGAAGGGCTCGACCGGTTTCGGCCCGGGGTCCGGCACCGGGGTCGGCGACGGGATCAACGGCACCGGTACCACGCGCGGCGGCAAGGGTCGCTGGCCCGGCGGCGACGGCAACACCGAGGGCGACTACGTCACCAACAAGTACAAGATCGACACCGGCAAGGATCGCCCGGGCGGCACCTGCGTCGGGCCGAACTGCCACGGCGCCGGCCCCAAGGAGGTCAAGGTGGCGATCGGCGAGATGTCCGGCGATCCGGGCGGCCTCACCGCCGAGGAGATCAACCGCGTGGTCAAGGCGCGCGCCGGCGTGTTCCGCGCCTGCTACCAGAAGGAGCTCAACCGCTCGCCGGGGCTCGGCGGCAAGCTGGTCGTCAAGTTCAAGATCGACGGCCAGGGCGTCGTCCAGGCGGCGTCGATGGGCAGCGGCAGCTCGCTCTCGAACGATGCGGTGCTCGCCTGCATCACCTCGAACGTGATGAGGCTCAAGTTCCCCGCCAAGGGTGGCACCGCGAACGTCACCTACCCGTTCATGTTCACCCAGGGAGGCTAGCCGCCATGCGTGGATGGATCTCGATCGCGTTGCTGGCCGGGTGTGCGAACGATCCGCTGTACCTCGGCGGACCGGCGAGCCTCGAGGCCGGCGTGGACGACGGCACCGGCGTGCTCTCCGAGGCGAGGTCGTCGCTGACCCTGCCGATCAAGCTCGAGACCGCGGAGGACGCCGCCGAGCGCGCGCAGCGCACCGCGACGCTCGGGGTCGACGTGCCGTACGTCAAGCTCGGGGACCTCGAGGTCTCGGTCGAGTGGACGATCCGCAACCTCGACACCGAGGAAGGCACCGCGATCGTCCAGCTCAACGGCGCGAACGAGGTGTTCGCGTACAACCCGGACCTCGTCGAGATCGGCGATCCGGACGACAACCCGCCGGTCCGCGCGCCCGGGCTCGACGGCGACATCCCGCTGCGCGTGCCGCCGGGCGCGACGATCAGCGGGCTGTTCCGCGAGGACCAGCTGCGCGAGGCCTCGATCGACCTCGATCAGATCACGCGCGCGAACGTGCACCCGTACGCCGCGAGGCTCGAGGTCCACAAGCACATCGACTCGTTCCAGCCGATGTCGCCGCTGATGCCGGGCGTCGAGGACTACGAGCAGATGCCGATCGGCGATCCGATCCCACGCGAGGCGTTCCGCCAGATCATCCGCGTCGATCTGGTGTTCAGGCCCGATCACCACATGACGCTCGACTACGTGGTGCGCGTCCGCGATACCCGCGGGCTCCTGCACGACCTGCTCGACGCCGCGGTCACCGACAAGCCCGACGAGCTGACGACGTTCATGCCGATGGACTACGCGGTGATGTACACGCCGTAGTGACTCGGTCTACGATGGCTCCTCGGATGGCTCGACTTCCCGTGATCTGCGGCGCGCTCGCGATCGGCGCGCTGCTGGGTGGTGCCGCGGAGGCCCGCCCGGCGTCGAAGGGCTGGTTCGCCGAGGGCGGGCTCGGCGCGGTCGCCTTCCTGCCCTCCGCCGCGAGCGACGCCGCGATCGGCCCCGGGTTCAACGCGCGGATCGGCCTCGATCTGTTCTCGTGGCTCTCCCTCGGCATCCAGCTCGCCGGGTCGAGCCACGAGGCGACGGTGCCCGCCCCGCCCGAGGGCGAGTGGTTCCAGCTCTACCGCGGCGGCGGCGATCTGCGGATCGGCGGCCGGATCGATCGGATCGCGCTGTTCGTCGAGGGCGGCGCGGGCGTCGCGATGATCTCGTCGAACGTGCTCGGCAAGGTGATGATCACCGAGCCGGGCGAGCGGTTCTCGATCCTGTTCCAGGCCGGCGCGGGGATCGAGTATCAGCTCGAGAACCGCCACTACGCGTTCGGGCTCGCCGGCGATGTGTTCCTGCTGCCGCAGTTCGACGCGATCCGCGCGATCGATGCGCGGCTGTACCTCCGCTACACGTACTGAGCTCGGCGCGCCGCTCAGCGCAGCGCCCGCCGGCCCGAGCCGATCAGCTCGACCAGCGTGCGGCGGAACGGCGCGCGCGCGTCGATCATGCCGAGCACCGCCGCGGCGCCGAGCCGCTGGCGCCACAGCAGCAGCACGCCCGCGGGCAACCCGAGCCCGCCCGCGGCGAGCACGCGGCCGGTCGACTCGGCGAGCTCGCGCGCATACGCCGGGCTCCACGCGAAGTCGCCGTGGGTCATCACCGGCTGCGCGAGCGCGCGCTCCCAGTCGCGGTGGGCCTGGGTCGCCATCGAGTTGGTGCGGCGCAACAGGCCCGCGCGCGCGAGCCCCATGCGGAACCGCTCGGCGGCCGACTCGCTGTCGGGATCGACGAGCGCCCACCACAGCTCGCGATCCGCCTCGCGCGCCGGCTCCGAGATCTCGACCGCGCAGCCGAAATCGAGGCACCACACGTGCGCCGCGCCATCGGGCTGCTCCTCGATCAGGAAGTTGCCGGGGTTCGGATCGGCGTTGAGCAGCCGGTGGACGAGCGGCGAGCCCCAGGCGAACGCGTAGATCGCGGTCGCGGCCTGGCGGCGCAGCTCCGGCGATCCGGACGCGGCGATCTCGACCACCGACTTGCCGCGCGCGCGGGTCATCGTGAGCACGCGCGCCGACGAGAGCTCGCCGATCACGCGCGGGAACCGGAGCATCGGGTGGCCATCCCACGCCGCGGCGAACTGCATCTGCGCCGCGGCCTCGGCGCGGTAATCGAGCTCGCCGCGCACCGCATCGCCCAGCGCGACCACCGAGGCGTCATCGAGCGTGTGGCCGATCTCCGAGCCGGCGAGCTTGCGCACGAACGCCGCGTCGTCGAGATCGGCGCGCAGCGCCTCGGCGACGCCCGGATACTGCACCTTGACCACCAGCTCGGTGCCATCGGCGAGCGCGGCGGCGTGGACCTGGCCGATCGAGGCCGAGGCGAGCGGCGTGTCGTCCCAGCGCGCGAACAACGCCTGGGGCGGCTTGCCGAGATCCGCCTCGACCACCCGCGCGATCGCGCTCGACGAGACCGCCGGGGCGTGGTCCCACAGCCCACCGAGCACCGCACGCGCCGCCGCGGTCGCGCCGCTCCGGCCGCCGAGCGTGGCGCCCGGATCGTACGCGGCGAGCTGCGCGACCTTGGCGAGCCCGCCCTTGAGCCGCCCGGCCTGCGCCGCGAGCACCCGCGCCGCCTCCTCGTCGACCATCTGGTCGTCCTCGTCGGAGCCGGTCGGATCCGTGGTCACGATCTGCTTGGCGCGGGCCCACAGCCGGGCCCAGCCGACCCGTCGCTCCGCGCGCTTTCGTTCGTCGTCGCTCACTTCGCTCCCTCGACGTCCCCGGGCGCGAGCGGCCCCGCCCCCTCGGAGATCACCGCGAGCTCCTGGGTCGGGATCCGCGCCGGCCCCGAGTCGTCGGTCCAGAATAGCTCGACCCGGTTCTTGCCGGTCTTCTTGGCCCGGTACAGCGCGCGATCCGCGCGCCGCACCAGATCCTCGCCGCTGCTCGCCTTGGTCTCCGGATAGGACGCGATCCCGAACGAGGCGGTGACCGCGAGCACCCGCGGCGGCTCCGAGTCGGTGGTGACCCGCTGCTCGGCGATCGCCGCGCGGATCCGCTCGCCGACGTTGTAGGCCGAGACCATGTCGGTGCGCGGCAGGATCAGCGCCATCTCCTCGCCGCCATAGCGCGCCGCGGTATCGACGCCGCGCATCTGCGCCTTGACCACGTTCGCGATCGCCCTCAGCACCCGATCGCCGATCAGATGCCCGTGTTCGTCGTTGAGCTTCTTGAAATCATCGACGTCCATCATCACGACCGAGAACGGCGTGCCGTAGCGCTTGGACCGCTCGATCTCCTCCTCGATCCGGGCGTCGAAGTAGCGGCGCATGAACAGCCCGGTCAGCCCGTCGACCATCGCGAGCTCGTAGAGGTGCGCGTTCTGGAGCGCCGCGGCGATCTGCAGGCCGAGCGACTCCAGCAGGTGCTGGTGGTCGCCGCGGAACGCGCCGCGGCGGGTCGATTGCACCGCGATCATCCCCTCGCAGCCGCCGTACATGAACAGCGGCACGCCGAGCCACGACCGGATCCCCTGGGTGTTCGCGACCGCGAGATCCGCCTGGGACAGGTCATCGATCCGGCGGGCCATGCCGCGCGACATCACCCAGCCGGCCGCGCCCTCGCCCTCGATCAGCGGGTGGCGGAAGAAGCGCTCGGTCGTGCGATCGAAGCCATCGAGCACGAACCCGCTCTCGCCGCCCGCGCGCCGGTGGACCAGCGCGACGGCCTCGGCCTCGGGGATCGCCTTGCAGGTCTCGCGCGCCACCGCCTCGACGAGCTCCTCGAGCTGGAGCGACGCCGCGAGCCGCCGCGCGGTCGCGTTCAGGATCTCGAGATCGTGGACGCGCTCCTCGAGCTGCTTGCGGGTGCGGGTCAGCCGCGAGAACACCTGGTTGATCAACAGGTAGGTCAGCGAGAGCAGCAGGAACCCGAGCGGCTGGTCCGGATCGTAGAGCAGCACGAGGACCACGCCGATCGGCATCAGCGACGCCTCCGCGGAGATCCCCGGGAGAGCGACATCGTGCAGATAGGCTCGCCAGCTGCGCCCGAGCAGGCGCAGGCGCACGCCCTGGATCGCGTAGTGACTCGCGAGCAACAGCGCGGCGATCCCGACGACGCGCCACGCGCTCTCGAGCGGGTCCGCCGCGCGCCCGGCGAGCGCGTGGTCGGCGCCGAACGCCCAGCCGCACAGCGTCACCATCCCGCCGCTCATCCCGCCGAAGTACAGGACGTACCCGAGCTCGTGGAACCACCCCTCCGGATCGACGCGCCGCTTCCGGCGAGCGGCGTAGAGCCGCGCCGCCGCATCGATGCTCAACGCCGCCGCGGTCAGCCGGCCCGCGCCGACCGAGCCGACGCACAGCGCCGCGGCCACGTAGTACGCGGAGTCGAGCGACAGCACGCTGCCCTCGACCAGGTGGAACGCGAGCGCGCGCGAGGCGAGGATGACCACCACGAACAGCGCGATCCACGGTACCGACGTGTGGGACGGTTCCGGCAGCACACCGAGCGCCGGTAGTCCGAGCACGACACCCCATCCCAGAATGCCGAGCGCGATCGTGAACCAGCGCGCCACAGCGCGTTGTTAACTCATCCGCTCCCGAAACGGGTCCCCCACACGGGGGGAAGTGCCGCAGGAACAAGCGGCCCGGAACGAAAAACCGCCTACCAGTGGGGCGCTGGAGGCGGTCGAAAGGGGTTGGGTCGTTGGGTGGAGAGCTAGATGTCGATGATCATCACACCGCGCTCGGTCTCCTCGCGAGGCGGGGTTACCACCGAGCGGTCGCCAGAGTCGCGGTACGGGATGAGGGGAAGCTCGGCTCGACCGCGTTCTTCTTCGCGGCGCTTCTCCTCTTCTTTCTTCAGGATTTCTTCGATGATCCAGGGATCCAACATGGGGACCGCCTTTCGGAACGGAGTG
>JBQCJR010000756.1:0-2106 GCA_051952595.1 Kofleriaceae bacterium | reverse complement strand
GGCGGCAAGCCGGAGATGGCCCAGGGCGGCGGCAAGGACGCCGCGGCGGTCCCGGCGGCGCTCGCCGCGGCGCGCAAATGGGTCGAGGAGCACGCGTAGCCCGGAAGATTCACCACGCCGCCGGCTGCGGCCGGCGCGGCGCGGGCGCCTCGCGACGGGCCGCTGGATCGCCCGATGCACGTCGATCGGGCATGACGTTCACGCTCGATCGAGATCAGCTGGAGGTCCTCGCAGACGTCCTGCACAACGCGGCGCGCGAGCTGCGGTTCGAGCTCGTTCATGCGGACGTGCGCGACTTCCGCCACCGCGTGCTCGAGCGCGAGCGGATCCTGGAATCGATGATCGCGCAGCTCCCCGACGAGCTACGCGAGCCCCGCGACGTCGTGCCGTCTCCGGCACAACCGAGCGGCCGCGCCACGGGGCACAAGATCTAGGAGCTCGTCGCCGGCAGGGTGATCACCGCCTCGGCGCCGCGCGCGCTGGCCCGGTTGCGGAGCACCAGGCTGCCGCCGTGCGCCTCGGCGATCTGCCGTGCGAGCACCAGGCCGATTCCGGAGCCGCCGGGCTTGGTGGTGAAGAACGGCACGAACAGGTTGGCGGTCTCGGCGACGCCGTGGCCGTCGTCCTCGATCGTGACGATCGCGCTGCCCGCCGCGGCGCGCCAGTGCACGCGCACCTGGCCGCCGGTCTCGGCGCTCGCCTCGACGGCGTTGTGGACCAGGTTGATCAGCAGCTGATCGAGCTGGTCCGGATCACCGGGGATCGCGAGCGGCGGGCCGCCGGAGAGCTCGACCGGCACGCTGGAGCCCCCGCGCTCGAGCTCGGCGGTGCGCGCGATCCACTCCGCGACATCGACCCGGCTGGGCCGCGGCGGAGGCAGCCGGACCAGCCGGGCGTACGCCTGCATGAACCGCGCGAGCGCCGCCGCGCGCCGCTCGATGATCTCGAGGCCGCGCGCGAGATCGTCGTCGAGATCCGGACGCCGCGGCTGGGCGAGCCCGGTGCGCAGGGTCTCGGCGATCGACGCGATCGGGCCGAGCGAGTTGTTGATCTCGTGGCCGAGCACGCGGACCAGGCGCTGCCAGGCCTGCTGCTCCTCGGCGCGCAGCGCGTGCTGGACATCGGTCATCACGACCAGCTTGTGGGGCATGCCAGACAGCCGCACCTCGCTCGGCCGGACCTCCCAGGTGCCGCGCGCGCCGGGGAGCTCGAGCTGCACGGTGCGCGGCGCGTCACCCTCGAGCAGCGTGGCGAGCCCGACGTCGGCGGCGCGGGTGCCCTGGAGCGGCTGCCCGGCGAGCCGCTCGGCGGTGCGGTTCGCGAGCCGCACGATGCCGCCGCTATCGACGGCGATCACCGCGGCGTCGAGCCGCTCGACCACGCGCGCGAGCCCGGTCGCCGCCTCCTCGTCGCGCCACCGCTCGTCGCGCAGCTGCTCGGCGAGCGCGGCGAGCTCCGCCATCACGAGCCCGAGCGCGTCGCCGCGGTGGTGGGCGCGGCCGCGCACCGAGTAGTCGCGCTCGCGCAGCGCCGCGATCAGGTTCGCCAGGGTCTGGAGCGGCCGGAGGGTGCGCGCCCGCGCGGCGAGCGCACAGCCGCCGCCGCCGAGCACGACGACCAGGGTCAGGGTCACCCGCGCCTTCAGATCGAGGTCGCTGGTCCACACCAGCGGGAGCGCGACCAGCGCGGGGATCGCCGCGGCCGCCGCGGTGTAGAGCCCGACCATGGTCAGCCGCTCTGGAGCCGGCGATAGAGCGCGCTGCGCGACAGGCCGAGCACCCGCGCGGCCTCCGAGACGTTGCCGCGATGCGTGGTCAGCGCGCGCTCGATCAAGTAGCGCTCCACCTGCTCGAGCGTCATGTCCTCGAGCCGCGGGGCGGCCTCGGCGCGCGCGCGCAGCATCAGGTCGTCGGCGGAGATCTCGTCGCCGGTCGCGAGCAGCGACGCGCGCTGGAGCACGTGCTCGAGCTCGCGCACGTTGCCGGGCCACGGGTGGGCGAGCAGCGCCTCCATCGCCGAGGCCGAGAGCCGGCGGGGCGCGGCGCCGGGCGCGGCGGCGCGGGCGAGGCACCCGCGGGCGAGCTCGGGGATGTCGTCGCGGCGCTC
>JBQCJR010000755.1:0-9542 GCA_051952595.1 Kofleriaceae bacterium | reverse complement strand
CCGAGCGCAGAGCCGGATCCGTCGCACCCGGGAGCGGAGCAGCGTCGCGCGCGCCACGAAACCCTCGCGGAGCGCGTGACAACGGGATCGTCTCCGCGGCTCCTGCTCGGGCCCGTGGCAACTCCGGGAAGGTAGGTGGACATGGCGAGCTCGTGCGCGTTCGGCGCCGTCACGGCGATCCTGCAGCTCCTCGGGCTCGGCCCGGCTCGCGCGGACGCACGGCCATGACGCTGGCCCACGCCAATCCCACGCCGAGCCAGACGCCCGAGCCGCGCTCGAGCGCCCGCCCCGCACCCAAGCTCGAGGGCTCGCTCGGCGCCGCGCCCGCGATCGACCTGTCGCGCGTCTCGATCCACGCAGCGCACGCGCAGCCCGCCCCGGGACCGCTCGAGGGTGCCGACGGCACGCTGCTCGTCGATGGCGCGCCCGGCCCCGGTCAGCTCGGCAAGGCCGCGTTCTTCGCGATGCTGCGGCGCGCGGTCGTCGCGGCCGCGGAGCAGGAGCTGGCCGGGACCGACTGGACCGCCGAGCACTGCCCGTGGATCGAGCACTGGTTCGCGTACTACGAGGCGCGCACGGCGCGCGATGCCGAGGCCGCGATCCACCGCTACGCCCCGGGGACGCGCGGGCTGACCGACGCCGCCGGGTACCTGGAGCCCACGGTCGACCGCGTGCGCGCGGCGATCCAGCGCTGGCGCAGGACCGGCGAGATCGACGCCCCGTCCGAGGTCGATCCGAGGACCGGCGGCGATCCGCTCCAGCTCGCGCTCGCGCGGCTCGGGCCCGGCGACGCCGTCCCCGCGATGCCCGACGCGGTGTCTTCGGTGCTCGGCAGCTCGTTCGGCGGCGTCGAGGTGCACACCGGGCCGGAAGCGGATCGCCTGGCCGCGGACGCCGGCGCGCTCGCCCTCACGATCGGCCGCCACATCGTGGTGGGCGCGAACGCGCCGCGGGCGGGGACGCTCGAGGGCGACGCGCTCCTCGCGCACGAGCTCGCGCACGTCCAGCAGCAGCGCGGCGCGGCGCCAGGCGCGCGGCTCGACGCGAACGAGCGCCCCGCCCTCGAGAGCAACGCCGATGCCGCGGTCGCGCAGATGGCCGGCGCCCACCTCGGCCTCGGCGGGGTGATGCAGCGCGCGTGGAGCGCGATCCGCGCGCCGCTCGCGCTGTCGCGATGCAAGAACGAGAACGCCGCGGAGATCGAGCGGCTGAAGAAGCGCAAGGGAGAGCTCGAGCCGGTGTACGCGCGATCGACCTCGTTCTCCGAGGCCGCGGCCGCCGACAGCGAGCTCACCGCGATCGAGCACTGGCTCGCGGTGCGCGAGACCGGCGAGGGACCGCGGACCGGCTCCCACTCGGGTGAAGCGGGTCCGTCCTGCAACTGCACGACCTATGTGGCCGACGTCCTGAGACGCACGTACGCGAAGATCGGGCACCCCGAACGCTGGGATGCGGTCCGCCGCAAGGCCCTGTCGCTCAACACCGGTAATTTGACCGGCCTGAACGGGATCCAGCTGCAAAAGGCGCTGATCCAGGAGCGTGGATGGAAGGCGATCTACTTCGCGCCGGATCCCACGTACGAGCACTACCGCATGCGGCGCCGCGATCGGAATCGCGTGCTGATTCGCGACGCGGCGGGGAATGTCCTTTGGGGGGCGGACACCTATGCCGAAGACACGTACGCGAGCCTGCGACAGCACAAGAAGGTCCACGGTATCCAGATCAGTCAGCAGGCCATCAACTACCGTCCGGAAGCCGCGGTCCCCGACTGGTCCACGCCGGTCCAGAGCACGACCATCCAGGATCGGCGCGGGCTCGAGAAGCTCGAGCGCATCCCGTTCGGCGTGCTCACCGTCCGAGAGGCCCTCCACATGGCGCTGCTCGTCGATGGAGTCGTGTACGAAGTGCATTTCGACAAGAAGCGGAACGAGCTGAGCCTGTACGAGAGCAAGCGGCTCGAACAATGGGCGTTCCCGGCGGGGATCGTAGTTGCGCCGGGCGACGCGGTCGACAAGGCTTTTGGCCAATGAGGGCGCTCTGGCTGCTGATGATTGCCGCGTGCTCGTCGAAGACGGATCCGCGCCCCGCGGACGAGGGGCCCAAGCGCACCGCGCAGCCGGGCGAGCGGGTCGAGCACGAGGAGCGCTGCCCCGGCGTACGCGCCGTGTGGCGCGGCGAGCGGACCTCCACGCACGACCACTACACGACGTTCTCGCTCGAGGTCGCCGGCGTCGCGCGGCCGTGGTCGCGCGAGCTCCACACGACCGACGGCGACAAGCCGTTCGACCTGTTCTCGCCGGACTGCAAGCGCGTCCTGCTGCTGCTGACCCACATGGGCCCGTATCACATCGTTCGCGTCGACCGGCTCCCCGACTATCTGCGCGGCGCGCCGCCCGAGCTCGTGCTCGCCGGCGAGATCGATCCGGAGCTCGAGTCCGGGACCGGGGTGTTCCGCGGCGCCGGGTGGACCTCGAACACCGAGGGCTGGTACCTGTGGGGTTGCTGCGAGCCGGAGATCAGGACGACGTTCGTGCTGCCGTCCAAGTAGAACCTCGCAGCGCGTGGCCACGGACGCCGCGGCGATCGAGGCTACACTCCACCGCGTGGATGTCCAGGCCGTCTCCGCGCTGCTCGCGGCGCTGCTGATCCTCGCGATCGGGGCGTCGGTGCTGCTGAGGTCGCGCTCCGACCGGATGTACACGTCGTTCGCGGCGTTCACGTTCACGGTCTCGGCGTGGCACCTCTGCACGTTCATCGACGCCGCCACCGAGAGCCCGGTGATGCGGTGGCTGTCGCTGTGGGCCGCCGCCACCATCCCACCGACCGCGATCCGGTTCTTCCGGATCTTCCTCGCGCAGCCGTCGATCGGCGGCCCCAAGCGAGGGCCGCGCGTCACGCTCGCGTGGACGCTGCTCGCGTACATCGGCCTCATCTACTCGGCGATCGTCCAGCCGATCCATCACCAGCTGTGGTTCGCGGTGCCGTTCGGCACCTACGTGTTCGGCGGGCTGTATCGCTGCGTCTACGACATGTACATGCAGTACCGCGCGACCACCAAGCGGGTCGAGCGGACGCGCGTGGGCTACCTGGCGCTCGGCGGGTTCGTCGCGACGACGCTCACCCTGACCGACGTGCTGCCGCGGTTCGGCTTCGCGTGGCCGGCCGTCGGCAACGTGCTCGGCATCCTCTACCTCTACTTCCTGTCGCAGACGCTGTTCCGCTACCGCCTGATCGATCTGAACGAGCTGATCGGCAAGATGGCGGTGCTCGGCACGCTGGTCGTGCTGCTGTGGGCGGTCTACGGCTTCCTGCTCTACTGGATCGGCGGCGGACAGAAGGGCCTGTACCTGCTCAACGCGCTGGTCGCCTCGTTCGTCATCCTCATCCTGTTCGAGCCGGTGCGCAGCTGGCTGGAGAACGGGATCAACCGCTGGCTGCTGCGCCAGCGCACCGAGCTGCGCGGCCGGATCGAGGCGGTGCGGCGCGAGCTGCCGGGCGTGGTCGACGTGCCGGACATGGTCCAGCGGATCGCGACCGCGCTCGAGGAGTCGCGGCGGGTCACCGATGCCTCGCTGTTCCTGCTCGACTCCGACGGCGCGGGGTTCGATCGCGCCGGCCACATCGGCCAGGCGCCGCCGGAGCGGCTCGACGCGAACGCCGAGCGGCTGCTGCTCGACCGCGTGCGCGCGGGGCACCTCGATCGCGATCAGCTCGCGCGCGAGATCGACGAGCTGGCGGGCGCGCCCGGCAACGAGTCCAAGCGCCCGCCGCTGATCGCGCTGAAGGGCCGGGTCGACGAGCTGTACGCCGGCCTGATCTTCCCGCTGCTCGGCTCGGCCGAGACCGAGCAAGGGCCGTGGCTGCTCGGGCTGTTCTGCGTGCGCGACGATCGCACCGAGGGCGCGTTCGACGTCGACGACCTCGACACGTTCCGCCAGCTCGCGATCGCCGCGGCGCGGGTGATCGAATCGAGCCAGGCCTACGAGCGGGTCAAGGAGCGCGACCGGCTCGCGGCGCTCGGCGAGATGGCCGCCGGCCTCGCGCACGAGATCCGCAACCCGCTCGGGGCGATCAAGGGCGCCGCGCAGCTGCTGATCACCGCGGACGGCAAGCCCTCGGCGTCGTCGAGCGACAACGTCGAGTTCCTCGAGATCATCGTCGAGGAGGCGAACCGGCTCAACAACGTGGTGACCCGGTTCCTCGACTACGCGCGCTCCGAGCGGCCGGGCCGCGAGGGCGCCGGCAAGGTGGATCTCAACGCGGTGGTGCGCAAGACCGAGTCGCTGCTCCGCCAGGAGCTGCCGCGCAACGTCGATCTGCGGGTGCGGCTCGACGATCAGCTGCCGCAGATCGCCGGCGATCCCGAGTCGCTGATGCAGGTGTTCCTCAACCTCGGCCAGAACGCGCTGCAGGCGATGCCGGACGGCGGCACGCTCGAGATCCTGTCGACCCGGCGGCGCCGATCGCGGCTCGGCTACGGCCAGTTCGCCGAGGTCCGGTTCCGCGACACCGGGATCGGCATCCCGCGCGACCGGATCAAGAAGCTGTTCATCCCGTTCTACACGACCAAGCAGAAGGGCACCGGCCTCGGGCTCGCGATCTCCCACCGGATCGTCATCCAGCACGGCGGCACGATCGAGGTCCGCTCGACGATCGGCCAGGGCTCCACGTTCTCGGTGTTCCTGCCGGCGGCCGAGCCGGTCCCGGCGAGCAAGGTCGAAGACATCACCGAAACCGGCCGGCTCTCGATCCACACGCTCGCGCGCACCGACGTGCAACCGGCGCCGGGCGCGTCGCCCACCGCGGACTCGGAGCCGCTCGCAGCGCCCGCGACCGACGCTGACCGAGCCGGCAGCGGTCCCACGCCCGAGCGATCTGAGGTAGGCTGACCGCGATGCATACGGCCAAGATCCTCGTCGCCGACGACGAGCAGAACCTGCGCCGGGTGTTGGTGGCCATGCTCAAGCGCGACGGCCACGAGGTCGTCCAGGCGGCCAGCGGCGTCGAGGCGATCGACCGGATCAGTGAAGTCGACGTGGTGATCACCGACCTGCGGATGCCGGGAGCCGATGGCATGGAGGTGCTGCGCACCGCCGCGCGGACCTACCCCCACGTACCGGTGATCATGATCACCGCGTACGGCTCGGTCGGCCAGGCGGTCGAGGCGATCAAGGCGGGCGCGTTCGACTACATCGAGAAGCCGTTCGAGCAGGACTCGATCCGCACGATCGTCGACAAGGCGATCGGCCAGGCCGCCGCGAACCGGATGGCGCCGCGCCCCACGCTCTACCCGCCCGGCGACACCGAGGTGCGCGGCAAGTACGGGCTGGTCGGCCATAGCTCCGAGATGCACGCGATCTTCTCGGTGATCGAGCGGGTCGCCGATACGCCCTCGACGGTGCTGATCACCGGCGAGAGCGGCACCGGCAAGGAGCTGGTCGCCAAGGCGTTGCACGAGCAATCGAGCCGCAAGAGCGCGCCGTTCATCAAGATCAACTGCGCCGCGATCCCCAAGACCCTGATGGAGAGCGAGCTGTTCGGCTACGAGAAGGGCGCGTTCACCGGCGCCACGACGAGCAAGCCGGGGCGGTTCGAGCTGGCCGATGGCGGCACGCTGTTCCTCGACGAGATCGGCGAGATCCCGGTCGAGATGCAGGTCAAGCTGCTGCGCGCGATCCAGGAGAGCGAGTTCGAGCGGGTCGGTGGGCTCAAGACGATCAAGGTCGACGTCCGGCTGGTCACCGCCACCAACCGCGATCTCGAGCAGGAGATCCAGCGCGGCAACTTCCGCGAGGACCTGTACTACCGGCTCAACGTGGTGCCGATCCAGATCCCGCCGCTGCGCAAGCGGACCGGCGACATCCCGCTGCTGGTCACCCACATCATCAAGAAGTTCAACGAGCGGCTGAAGAAGACGATCACCGGGATCTCCGAGGACAGCCTGGCGGCGCTCGAGGCGCATCCCTGGCCGGGCAACATCCGCGAGCTCGAGAACGTGCTCGAGCGCACCCTGCTGTTCTGCAAGGGCGACCGGATCGAGCGAGTGGATCTCCAGCTGGCGACCAGCGAACCACCGGCGCCGCTGGCGGCCGCGGCGCGCAGCACCGCGAGCGGCGCGATGGCGCCGATCCACCTGCCCGAGGATGACGCCGAGGACGACGACGCGGTGGGCGGCGAGCTCGCCGGTTCGACCTCCGGCTCGCTCAAGGACATCGTCCGCGCCGAGACCTCGCGGGTCGAGCGCGAGCTGATCGTGAAGGCGCTCGACGAGACCGGGGGCAACGTGACCCAGGCGGCCCGGCTGCTCAAGATCAGCCGCAAGAGCCTCCAGATGAAGATGAAAGAGCTCGGCTTGCGCGATAGCTGAGACGGCTGTGTTAACGTCGGTCGAGGTGCTGCGCTCGGCTGCCCTTGTTCTGACTGGTCTCGTGGGCTCCACGCTGGCGCTCTATGCCCGGCCGGCGCTCGCGAACCCCGCTTCGGTCGTTCCGTCGGCGGCCGATCCCGGTGATCCGGCGGATCTCCACATCCAGATCGACTACGGCTACGAGGTCGCGCGCTCGATCCTCCAGCGCGAGTCGGTCGGCGACGACGTGGACCCGCTGGCGCCGCTGCCCAAGCACCGCGACCTCGCGTTCAAGCAGTCGCGCCACCTGCTGACCCCGCGGCTCGATCTCGGCGTCTATCACGACACCTGGATCTCGGTCGCGATGCCGATCGTGATCGCGCAGAGCCGCGAGCTCTCGCTCGACGACGGCGTCACCCGCGCGACGTCCTCCACGCTGCTCGACGGGTTCTTGCCCGCCGCGGGGTTCGACGCCCGCGATCCCGGCACCGCGCCGCCCGGCGGCCTGGTGTTCCGCGGGGTCAACCGCAGGGGCCTCGATCAGATCCACCTCGGGCTCGGCGTGGCGCCGATGAACCAGGACCGCGACTCGACCAAGCCGACCTGGAAGATGGGCGCCGAGCTGCGGCTCGCGATCGGCAAGATCATGCGGTTCGACGCGATGGACCCGAGCAGCGAGGCCGGCGTCGGCCGCGGCGTCCACGAGCTGCGGCTGTGGACCTCGGTCGCGCGCCGCTACAAGCACACCGAGGGCTGGTTCGAGATGTTCTGGCAGGTGCCGCTCACCTCCAAGGACGGCTCGCCGTTCGAGGATCCGGGGTTCGGCGCGACCAACACCTCGGTCGGCCAGCGCGGCGGGATCTCCGCCGGGATCGAGACCTATCTCGTCGACGATCCGACGACCGGCAACCGGATCAGCCTCGATCTCGGCGCGCGGGTCGAGGCGCACTTCGAGGGCCGCGACTACAGCGAGCTGTGGGAAGTGTTCGCGTTCGCCGGCGATGCGCGCGGCAGCGGCCCGCTGGTGCTCGACGCGAACCCGGTCGAGTCGGGGCTCCAGGCCCGCTCGCATCCCGGGATCACGAACTTCGAGAACTACCTCGATCTCGGCGGCACCGTCGCGCTGCGCGCCAAGCTGGGCGACAAGGTGCGGCTCGCCGCCAAGCTCGACCTGGTGTGGCGGACGGATCACCTGATCACGTTCGCCGACGCCGGCATCGACCTGCCGACCTGCGGCGCGCCGCCGTGCGAGAACGACGTGAACGACGTGGTCAACCCGAACACCGAGGAGGTCAACCCGGCCCACGCGCCGCGGATCGACCTGGTGGGCCACCGCTATCACTCGGAGAACAACTTCGGGATCGTGCTCGGCGTCGAGGGACAGGTCCTGTTCTAGTCCCCGACCGCGCGAGGTGGTGGCCGAACCGGAGCATCACGGCGCGGTGGACCAGCGCCTGGGTCCATCGGTAGATCGGCCACGGCAGGCGCGGCTCGTACTCGTGGATCGCGGCGAGCAGGTGCGCGCCGTCGGGCGTGACCCGGAGCTCGAGCCGGCCGCGCGCGGTGGGCCGCGCGAGCGCGCCCGCGGTGACGTAGAACAGCTGGCGATCCGGCGTGCTGCGCTCGGGCGCGAACGTCAGCACGAGCAGCGGGTGGCGCATCCCCATCAACGAGAACCGGCACGTCCGCTCGTCGTCGACCTCGACGCGGAGCAGCGGCCAGCCGCCGCGTGGCAGCCACCGCATGTACTCGTGCGCCGCCCACGCCGCGTCGCGGCCCGGCGGTAGCGGGAGCCGCTGGACCGACCGCACGCCCTCGCGTGGCGCGTGCGGCGCGGGGCGGTACGCGTGTGGGCGGTGCTCGGCGGGCGACGGCGTGGTGCGCTCGAGCGCGAGGCACCACCGCACCGCCTCGCGGAACGACATCCCGGGGAGCCCGAGCCGCGCCTGGAGCCGGCGATCGCGGCACACCAGATCGTTGCGCAGGCTCTCGATCAATGGACCGACCAACGCACGCGGCGCGCGAGTGATCAGCGACACCCACAACCGGGACAGCCGCGGCGAGAGCAGCGGCACCGGCACCATCGGGCGGCGCACGCCCAGCTCGTCGCCGACCGCGACCATCATCTCGCGGTAGCTCGACACGTCGGGCCCGCCGATATCGAACGTCTGCCCGGCCAGCTCCGGCGCGCCGAGCACGCCGTCGAGCAGCGCCACCGCGGTGCCGAGATCGATCGGCTGGCAGCGCGTCGCCGTCCACGCCGGCGTGAACATCATGGGCAGCCGGCGCACGAGCCGCGCGAGGATCTCGAACGACGAGCCGCCCGGGCCGATCACCATGCCGGCGCGCAGCACCGTGACCGGCACGCCGTAGGCGGCGAGCGCGCGCTCGACCTCGCGCCGGCTCTCGAGGTGAGCGGACAGCGGCTCGTCCGGGATCAGGCCACCGAGGTAGGCGATCTGCTCGACCCCCGCGCGACGGGCGGCGCGCCCGAAGTTGTCCGCGCAGATCAGATCGAGGTCGGAGAACCGCCCCTGGACCAGCCGCGCCGACGGCAGCATCGAATGGACGAGGTAGACCGCGTAGCGCGCCCCGGCGAGCGCGCGCTCGACGTCCACGAGCGAGAACAAATCGCACGCGATCAGCTGGTCCCACGCGCCGGTCGCGCCGCGGCGGCCGCGGGTGAGCCCGACGATCTCGGGGCGGTCGGCGCGCTCGGCGAGCCGACGAGCCAGCGCGGAGCCGACGAACCCGGTCGCGCCGGCGATCACGATGCGGTCGCGGGCCATGGCTCGAACCATAGCAACGCACGTGCCCTCGAGATCGGCGAACGCCTCACCACCATCGCCTCGCGCCGTCGGACGCGGTACAAGCGGCGGCCGTGGATCGCGCCGCGCTCGCCGCCCGACCGGAGCCCGTCTCGGAGCCCCGCCCGGAGCCCGTCTCGGAGCCCCGCACCGAGCCTCGCGCGATGTGCCCTCGCTGCCGGCGACCGGAGCGCGTCTGCTACTGCGCGGCGGTGCACCCGCTGACGACCACGACGCGGGTGGTGATCCTCCAGCACCCGCGCGAGCGCGACGTGCCGATCGGCACCGCGCGGATGGCGAGCCTGTGCCTGCCACACGCCTCGCTGCACGTCGGGATCCGGTGGGACGGCCATCCCGCGCTCGCCGCGGCGCTCGCGGATCCGGCGCGC
>JBQCJR010000754.1:0-7408 GCA_051952595.1 Kofleriaceae bacterium | reverse complement strand
GGCACCGCCTCGATCGAGACCTGCCACGCACCCGGCCGGGGTGCGACGCTCACCGCGTAACGCACGCCGTTCGACTCGAGCTCGAACCGCGCCGGCCGGCTCTTGTCGATCTGATCGAGCGCGCCGGGCGGCGCGCTCTCGCGGACCAGCGCGACGAGCTGATCGTGTGGCGTCGTCTGGGTGGCCTGGCGATCGCCGGTCGGGAACCGCATCGTGACCGCCTGGCCCGACGCCAGGACCACGCCCGACGCGCCGAACTTCTCGATGCTGCGCAGGTAGACGTCCAGCTTGGCCATCGGCGTATTCTCCGCGCCATCGTACACGAGCGGGAGGTGGGACCGCGCGTGGTAGCCTGGCCAGATGAGCCGGGAGCCGAAGCGCCCGTCGAGCCCGATCACCTGGATGCTCGCGGGCACCACGCTCGTCGGGCTCGCGACCTCGGCGTGGCTGTTCCTCGACAACCGCGCGCTGCGCGACGACCTGGCCGCCCGGCCCGCCGCACCGGACGCGACCGCCGCCGCTGCGGCCAAGCCGGCCGAGGGCAAGGACGCGTGGCTCGACGCGAAGCCAGCCGCGCCCCGCGCCGCGACCAGCACCACACCGGCGCCCGCGCTCCCCGCCGCGCCGAAGGAGAGCCGGATGGAGCGGCGCGCCCGCCGCACCGAGGAATTCGGCGCGATGTTCGGCCGCCACGACGGCGAGACCGACGAGGAGTACCGCGCGCGGATCGCGCCGCTGATCCAGGCCGGGCTCGCGGTGCCGCGCGAGCGCGCCGGCGAGATGCGCCGGGTCGCCGAGGAGGAGGCGAAGGTCACCCGCGAGCAGTCGGCGAAGCTCGATCAGGCGTTCGCGAAGGTCTACGACGACGTGCTCGACTACACCAACAAGGCGATCGCCGATGGCCAGCTGTCGCCGTACGAGCGCAACGTCTCCGGCTGGCTCGACTACGCCGGCGGGCTCGGCGGGATCCTCGGCGAGGCCCAGGGCCAGATCGGCAAGATCCTCTCGCCGGACCAGGTCAAGGCGATGTACGACGCCGGCTTCGAGTGGGGCGAGTACCTCGGGCTCAACGCGCCGTGGGAGAAGCTCACCCCGCCGCCGCCGCGCCGGTGAGCGGCGCTACTCGCAGACCAGCAGCGCGCCCTGCGGCCGCGGATCCTCGACGATCACGCCGTCGCCGAGCTGGCCGTCGATCGCGAGCCCCCAGCACACCACGGTGCCGTCGCTCTTGACCGCGCAGGTGTGGTCGCCGCCCGACGACACGTCGACCACGCCGGTCAGCCCGGTGACCTGCGCCGGGGTCGGCCTGCCGGCGTACGTGCCGTCGCCGACCTGGCCGAAGTAGTTCGGTCCCCAGCACCACACCGTGCCGTCGCCCTTGAGCGCGCAGCTCGCCTCGTAGCCGGCGGTGAGCTTGGTCGCGCCGTCGAGCCCGATCGTCATCGGCTGGGAGTACGGCATGCAGTTGTAGTTCGGGATCCCGAGCCGCCCCTCGCAGCCGTGGCCCCACGCGCGCAGCGTGCCGTCGCCGAGCCGCGCGAACGTGTAGTTGCGCCGCGCCGCGATCTCGGCCACGCCGGTCAGCGCGACCTCCACCGGCCCGGCCGCGTTCGTCGTGGTGCCGTCGCCGAGCTGGCCTCCCGAGTTCTCGCCCCAGCACCACACCGCCCCGGCGGTGGTGAGCGCACACGCGTGATTGGCGCCCGCGACCACCGCGCGCGCCGAGGGCAGCCCGGTCACCAAGGCCGGCGTCGTCGACCGGCCACCCGAGGTCCCGGTGCCGAGCTGGCCGACGTGGTTCCAGCCCCAGCACCACACGCCGCCGCCCTCGACGACCGCGCAGGTGTGCTCGTCGCCGGCGGCGATGTCGATCGCCGGCTTCGATAGCCCGACGACCCGGACCGGCGTGCCGCGCGTGGTCAGCTTGCCGTCGCCGAGCTGCCCCTCCTCGTTCCAGCCCCAGCACCACACCGCGCCGTTGGCCGCGATCGCACACGCGTGGTCGCCGCCGCCGGAGATCTTGGTGACGCCTTCGATCGCGGTGCGGACCGGCCGCGGCTGGTGCGCCATCGAGCCGTCGCCGAGCTCGCCCTGGTGGTTCTCGCCCCAGCACCGCACGGCGCCGTCGCGATCGGTCGCGCAGCTGAACCCGCCGCCGGCCGCGATCGAGGCGATGTTCGCGAGCCCGGCCACGCTCTGCGGCTTGCACTGCGTGGTCTGCTCGGCGTTGCCGAGCGCGCCGCGGCCGTTGAACCCGACGCACCGCACCGCGCCGACCTGATCGCGCACGCAGGTGTGGCCATCGCCCGCCGCGATCTGGACCGCGTCGACGAACCGGCTGCGCACCGGATAGTACCGGCGCTGCTCGGTGCCATCGCCGAGCGTGCCGCCGAAGTTGTCGCCCCAGCACCACACCGCGCCGTCGTCGTCGCGCGCGCAGCTGTGGTCGTCGCCGACCGAGACCTCGACGACGAAGCCGCCGATCGGCGCGATCACCGGGGTGCTCGAGTCATTCGAGGTGCCGTCGCCGAGCTCGCCATCGCCGTTGGCGCCGGCGCACAGCACGACGCCGGTCGAGGTCGCCGCACACATGTGCGCGCCGCCGAGGTCGACCGAGACCGCGTCCTGGATCGCCGGGACCGCGGTCGGCCGGCGCTGCGAGGTCGTGTTGCCGATCCCGAGCTGGCCCTCGGTGTTCTCGCCCCAGCACATCAGCCCGCCAGCGGTGATCGCGCAGGTCGCGTTGCCACCGGCGGCGATCGAGGTCGCGGTCAGCCCCGCGATCGCCGAGGGCGCGCTGCGATCCGTGGTGGTGCCATCACCGAGCTGGCCGTGCGTGTTCTCGCCCCAGCACGTCACGCCGCCGGACGCGTCGAGCGCGCAGCTGTGGTCGTCGCCGACCGAGATCGCGACGGCGCCCGACAGCCCCACCACCGCGGCGGGCGTCTTGGCATCACTCGTCCGGCCATCGCCGATCTGACCGGCGCCGTTGTGCCCCCAGCACGCCACGCTGCCGTCGTCGAGCAGCGCGCAGCTGTGGAGCCGCCCGGTCGTCACCGCCACGGCGGTGGTGAGGTCCTCGACCTGCACCGGGACCGGGCTATCGGTGGTCGTGCCGTCGCCGAGCTGGCCGTAGTCGTTGGCGCCGAAGCACCACACCGTGCCGTCGGTGCGCACCGAGCAGGTGTGATCGCCGCCCGCCGCGACCGAGGTCGAGCACGCCGGTGGATCCGGCTCGAGCGGGACGCACACCGGCGCCTGGCACACGTAGCCCTCCGGGCACCGGCCGTCGTCGCCGCACTGGAACGACGTGCCCTTGTAGCTCGGCTCGAGCGAACAGCCGCCGAGCACCACACACACCAGCGCACCGATCGATGCACGCATCAGAAGCTGCCTCCAAAGACGATGGCTCCGCCACCGGCGACCGGCGCGACGCTGACCGACTCGGTCCGCGCGCGCGGCGCCGTCAGGTACAGCACGCCCGCGGTCACGGCGAGCACGCCGGCCGCGCCGTAACCGATGTTGGTGAACAACGCGCTCCGCCGGCCGCGCGACTCGACGTCCCGCGCCTCGTCGAACGAGTGGTTCGGGCTGCGCGCGATCAGATCGTCGAGCTCGCTGCTCGCGCGCCACGTATCGATCGCGAAGTAGGTCGCCGCGCCGCCGAACGCGATCGCCGCGCCGGCCCACAGCTGCCAGCGCAGCACCAGCGGGCGCGGGGCCGCGGGCGCGCTCGGCCGCTCGGCGGGCTTCTCGGCGGGGCGCGCGACCTCGCGCGGCCGGCGATCCGGGGCGGGCCGGGCGGCGCGGCCGACGATCACGACCGGCACCTCCGCCGAGCCAACCTCGGCGAGCCGGTTGCCGCGCTCGTCGAGCGCGACCACCCGCAGATCGATCCGCGCGCCGGCCGGCAGCTCGATCGTCGTGCTCTCCGAGGCTGGGCGATCGATCGCGGCCTCGGGCGCGCCGTCGACCACCGCGATCGCGCGCACCCGCGCGATCATCGAGAGCGGATCGCTGGCGACCACGATGGTCACCGCGGGTGGATCTGCCGTGGTCTCGGCGCGGATCCGCAGCTGCGCGCGCGACTTCGCCCTGCCCTGCGCCGCCGCGAACGGCCGCGCGATCTTCGGCGACGTGCCGGGCGGTAGCTCGGTCTTCGGCGCCAGCGCGAGGCAGCGCTCGAACGCCTCGGTCGCCGCCTTCGCGTCGTCGAGCGCGCCGGCGACGACCCCGGTCAGCCGATAGGCCTCGGCGAGCTCGTCGGGGCCGAGCGCACCGCTCGCCAGCGCCTGACCGAGCGCGGCGCGCGCGCGTAGATAGTCGGAGTCATCGACCGCGGCGCGCGCGGCATCGAGCGGCGATGCAGCTGCCGGCGATACGAGCGCGCACAACACGGCCATCGCCATGCTGGCTCCCGGCAACCGTGGCATGGCCGCGATGCTACCACTCGATGCGACGCGTCGGCGCGACCTTGCCGGACTCGATCGAGATCGAGAACGTGCGCGACGCACCCGATCGCGACACCGCGCGCACCACGTGCTTGCCCGGCGGCAGCTTGAGCTGGACCAGCGGCGTCTCGCCGTGGCGCTTGCCGTCGATGAAGATCACCGCGTAGGGCTTGGCGTCGATCGTGATGTAGCCCGGTGGTCCGGCCGGTCGCGCGCTCTTCGGCTCTGCGGTGGAAGCCACGCGCACCCGAGGCTCGACCTTGCGTGGGTGACTGTCGGGCAGTGTCGCCGCGACCACCGGCGCACCGGCGTCGATCGGCGGCGCGACCGAGGCGTCGATCGGTGGCGCGACCGAGATCGCGATCGATGCATCGACCGGCGCCTCGCCGTACGCGACGGCCGCATCCAGCGGCGGCGCGCTCGACGCCATCACCACGCGCTGCTCCTCCGCAGGTGCGAGCTGCGCCACGGACTGCCGGCTCTTCGCGTAGAAGAACACCGCGGCACCGACCGCACCCACCGCGAGCAGCCCCATCGCGATCACCGGCGCGCGCGAGCGCGGAGCCGCCGCCGGGGCCGCCGTCGCGATCGGGCTCGTGGGTGGTGGCGGCGCGGCGACGACCACCGGCTCGACGGTGATCGACAGCCCGCTGCGCGCGATCGCGTTCGCGACCGGACCGGACCGCGGCCCGGTCCCCGACTGCGCGGACGGCGTCACGCCCGATCCGGACACCGGCGTGGGCGCGAGCGCGGTGCCCTGCACCACGCCGGGGCCGAGATCCTCCTCGAGCTCGAGCCCGCCGCCCTCGCGCGCGATCCGGATCAGCGCCTGCTGCTCGGCGATCCGGTACGCGAACCCACGCGCGAGCTCGTCGCTCAGCTCGCCCTGCGTGAGCGGCCCGCCGAGCGCGGCCACCGATCGCGCGAGCGCTTCGCCGAGCGCGCGCGCCGTGGGGAATCGATCGTCCCGCGGGCGCGACAGCGCCTTGGCGATCGCGGCGGCGAGCTCCGGCGGGACATCGGGGCGCAGCTCGCGGACATCCGGGATCGGGTCGGTCGTGATCGCCTGGAACGTCAGGAAGTCGGTCTCGCGCTTGAACAGGTGCGTGCGCGCGAACATCTCCCACAGCACGATCCCCATCGCGAACACGTCGGTGCGCCGATCGACCAGCTCGCCGCGCAGCTGCTCGGGCGCCATGTACGCGTAGGTACCCTTCATCGAACCGGTCGAGGTGCGCACCGACGCGTCCTGGACCTTCGCGATCCCGAAGTCGAGCACCTTGACCACGCCATCGACCGTCGCGAACAGGTTGTTCGACGACACGTCGCGGTGGACCACCTCGAGCAAGCTGCCGTCCGGGCGCTTCAGCTGGTGCGCGTGGTGCAGACCTTCGCAAGCCTGGATCCCGAGCGCCGCGACCAGCCGCGGATCCGGCGGCGCCGCATAGATGTCGGGGCGGCGGAAGCACGACAGCGGGACGCCTTCCAGGTACTCCATCGCGATGAAGTAGCGGCCGTCGATCTCGCCGAGCTCGAACACCTGGCACACGTTGGGGTGCGAGATCTGGGCGGCGATCCGCGCCTCGGCGAGGAACATCCCGACCAGCGTCTGATCCTTCGCCAGGTGCGGCAGGATCCGCTTGATACACACCAGCTTCTCGAACCCGGCCGCGCCCTGGAGCCGCGCGAGAAAGATCTCGGCCATCCCGCCGGTCGCCAGCTTCGCGACGAGCGAGTACTTACCGAAGTTGCGCGCCGTCGCCGTCGCGACCATCGCGCGCATCATACGCTCGCGCAGGCGCGCGCTACAGGCCGATCCAGTAGTTCGCCTTGACCATGACCACGTTCTCGCCCTCGGTCCGTCCGAGCCGGGACAGCTCGCGGCCGAGCCGGAACCGACCGTCCTCATCCGAGCTGGTCCGACCGTGGCTCCAGATCGCGAACACCGACGAGCCCGGGCGATACTCCCAGCGCAGCACCGCGGTCGAGCGCAGCTGGCGGAAGTCGAAGTCCGGGCGCGAGAAGCTGAAGCTGCCGCCGTTGCGCGCGTAGTACGTGTCGTCGTCGCGGTGCAGATCGGCGCCCTGGAGCCGATCGAATCGATCCGTGAACTTCGCGGCGCCCGCGTTGACCACGTCCTTGTACTCGGCGTAGCGGCCGGTGGACACGAACGGCTGCGCGTAGAGCTGGAAGCTCAGCTTCGGCGAGAACGTCCAGTTGACCCGCGCGGTCATCGCCGCGGTCTGCTGGCGCAGCCGCGCGAACACGTAGTGCGGGCGGCCCTGCTCGTCGGTCGCCTCCTCGACGTACTGCATCGGATCGCTCACCATCGACCAGCTCGGGCCGATCGCGATGTCGATGTTCGAGCGCGCCTGGATCGTGGCGGTGAGATCGAACCCGCCATCGGAGTGATCGCTGTTCGGGATCCGCCCGCCCCACGCGCCGGCGCTCAGGTACAGCCACTTGCGCGTATCGGTCGTGACGTTGACCGAGCCGTTGTAGTACGGGTCGACGTGCAGCGACGGACCGCCGCGCAGCGCGCCCGCGGCCCACTTGGTGTTCACGAGGTTGCAGCTCGCGTTGACCCACCAGTAGTTGGCAAGCTGCGCGCCGGCATTACATTCGAACCCGACGTCCATCAGCCGTGGATCGCCGCCGAGCTCGTCGTGCACGGTGAACACGTCGCCGCTGATCTGCCAGCTGAGCACCTGCTTGCCCGGGGTCTCGTCGTGGTACTGGAGCCAGAGGAACGGGATCGCGCGATCCGACGAGGTCTGGAACCCGATGTCGTTGAGCTCGAGCCCCGCGGTGCGCAGGTCGCCGCCGAACATGTAGCGCCAGTGCTTGGTGTCGCCGAGCTGGCCGAGCCGCCACGTCGCGCCGAACCCGGTGAGCTGGGTGCGCGTGGGATCGAGGTGGAACGTGCGCGCGTCTGGCCGCTGGAACAGGTGGCGCTG
>JBQCJR010000753.1:0-3346 GCA_051952595.1 Kofleriaceae bacterium | reverse complement strand
GTGCAACGCCGAGGAGCTCGCGGACAAGGGCAAGGCCTCGCACGAGGCCGGCCAGAACGCCGCCGCGCTCAGCTTCTTCGAGAAGTCGCTCAATTGTAAGTACGACCCGGTCATCGCCCAGCGCGCGCTGCTCTCGGCGTGTAATTCGCGAAACCTCGCGCGCGCCCGGTACTACTACAAGCGGCTCAGCCCGACGGCGCGCACCCAGGTGCTCGTGACCTGCGTGCGCAACAGCATCAGCGAAGAAGACCTCCTCAATCCTTGAGTTGGGTGTTCGCGCCCTCTTCGGGCGCGAACGTAGGCACTCGAGCTGGCGCTGCTGGCACGAGCGGTTCCCGCATGGTGCCCCACGTTTGACCACGCCACGCCGTTTGGTGTAACGAGGGATTGGGCCGGGTGGACCGGCCTCGGAGGCGACATGTCTGCCCGCACAGCCCGCGTTTGGTCGACCGCAGCTCTCAGCGCGGCTCTCGGAATCGTCTGTGCGAGCCGGCCGGCACGCGCCGACTCGGCAGGTCCGATCGAGCTGAGCACGTTCCGGCCCGCGATCGACTCGCGTGGCTACCTCACGGTCAACGCATCTCAGGTCCTCGGCCACGGCGACATCTCGTTCGGCCTCGGGTCGCTCGACTGG
The DNA here is from genome assembly GCA_051952595.1 of Kofleriaceae bacterium. GTDB lineage: Bacteria > Myxococcota_A > Polyangia > Haliangiales > Haliangiaceae > JABFXX01. The sequence goes on along the minus strand of JBQCJR010000753.1, from coordinate 2,712 downwards.
GGCCACGGCCTGCTCAAGCTCGATGGCGCCGGCGAGAATCGCTACACCGTCGACAACATCTTCACCGCGACGCTGATCGCGGCGGTCGGCCTCAAGTTTGGCCCCGTCGAGCTCGAGGTCGGCGCGTCGGCGCCGCTGCGGTTGATGAACGGCGACCGGAACCCGGACAGCATCGGCGATCCGGCCAACCCGAACGACGACAAGCAGTTCAACATCGACGGCCAGGGCTTCGGCAGCCTCGGCCTGCACCTGAAGACGCGGTTCCTCAAGACCAGCCGCCCGCCGCACATCGGCGTCGGCCTGATCGCGAGCGTGTTCCTGCCGACCACCAGCCCCAAGTCGCGGTTCCTCGGCGAGGAGAAGGCGGTGCCGCAGATCGTCGCCGTCGTCGACAAGGAGTTCGGTCGCGAGCGGCGGCTGCGGATCGCGCTCAACGGCGGCATCCGGATCCGGAACACCACCGAGTTCGTCGACAACGATCCCGGCGCCGACAACGCGCCGGTCACCAACGCGCGCGTCCAGGCCAGCGCCGAGGTGCCGTTCGGCCTCGGCATCGCGTACGCGATCGCCAAGCAGAAGTTCGACGTCGTCGCCGAGGTGTTCGGCTCGCTGCCGCTCGGCGACAACGAGAACTACCAGCCCCTCGAGGCACTCGGCGGCATCAAGCTGTACCTCGCGCGCAACTCGTTCCTGTCGATCGGCGCCGGCCGCGGCCTCGTGCCCGGCAAGGGCGCCAACCCGGACTTCCGCGGGATGATCGGCATCGTGTTCGAGCCGAACATCGGCGATCGCGACGGCGACGGCCTCAAGGACGACGTCGACAAGTGCCCCGACGAGCCCGAGGACTTCGACGACTTCGAGGACGAGGATGGCTGCCCCGATCCGGATAACGATCGCGACGGCATCCTCGACGAGGACGACAAGTGCCCCAACATCCCCGAGGACAAGGACGGGTTCCAGGACGAGGACGGCTGCCCCGAGGGCGACGCGAACGATCGCGACGGCGACGGCATCCTCGATGACGTGGACAAGTGCCCCGACGACCCCGAGGACTTCGACCAGTTCGAGGACGAGGACGGCTGCCCCGATCCCGATAACGACAAGGACGGCATCCTCGACGTCGACGATCTGTGCCCCAACGACCCCGAGGACAAGGATGGCTTCGAGGACGAGGACGGCTGCCCCGATCTCGACAACGACAAGGACCGCATCCTCGACAAGGACGACAAGTGCCCCAACGAGCCCGAGACCTACAACGGGTTCGAGGATGAGGATGGCTGCCCCGATCGCGGCCGCGTCGTCGTGACCGACACGTCGATCGAGATCCTCGACATGGTGTACTTCGAGTACAACAAGGCGATCATCAAGGCGCAGTCGTACCCGATCCTCGACGCCGTCGCGGCGACGCTGCAGGGCAACCCCAGCATCCAGCTGATCGAGGTGCAGGGCCACACCGACGAGCGCGGCGACGACGCGTACAACCTCGAGCTCTCGGACAAGCGCGCCAAGGCCGTCGAGAAGTACCTCGCCGACAAGGGCGTCGATCCGAAGCGCCTCACCGCGCAGGGCTACGGCGAGACCCAGCCCCTCGATCGGCGCAGCAACGAGGCCGCGTGGGCCAAGAACCGCCGCGTCGCGTTCCTGATCCTGAAGCGCGCCTCCGATTGAGCCCGACGAGCGCCGCGGTGGGTCGCTCGCTCGGTCGCTCGCTTTCTGGCGTTCGGCGATCCGGCTGGTAGGGTAGCGGGATGATCCGCCTGCTCGTCTTCCTGGCCCTGGCCGCCGGTCTCGCCTACTGCGGCGCGACCGTGAAGCTCGGCAAGCGCACGTTCTTCGAGCACGTCCGCGCGATCTGGGCCACCGAGGAGGTGCAGGATCTGAAGGAGGGGGTCAAGGACAAGGCCGGCCCCGCCGCCGCGCGCGTCAAGCGCGGGTTCGAGAAGGGCGTCCAGGCCGCGACCGAGGACGAGGACGAGGACGAGAGCGAGGCGGGCTCCGCGCACGGCTCTGGCGGCAGCGGCAGTGGCAGCAGCGCGGCCCCTCATGGCCGCGACCCGTCTGGCACCCGCGCGCCTGCCGCGTCGGGTGCGCGATGAAGTTCCCGCTCACCGAGCAGCTGGTCGAGGAAGCGCGCCGCTTCGAGCTGCGCTCCGCGTGCCGCGACTGCTTCTTCTGGAGCGAGCGCCGCGCCGCCTGCTGGCACGACTGGCCCGACGAGGGCCAGCGCCGCTGGCCGCTCGACGCCCCGGATGCCCAGGGAAATCGCCCGACCGAGGTCGCGTTCTGCAAGGAGTTCGAGCTGCGGTAGCTGGGGTGGGGCGGGCGGGCGTGCTTTATCGCCGAGGAATCGAGAACGAAGTGCGGACGCCGTGAGGTTGAGGTTCGAGCGGTTCTTCGAGGGGCGCTATCTTCCCGCCGAGAACGAAGGGCTGACGCTGAGGTCGAGGTTCGAGCGGTTCTTCGAGGGGCGGGCGCTGCCTTATCGCCGAGGAATCGAGAACGACGGGCGGAGGCCGTGAGGTCGAGGTTCGAGCGGTTCTCGATGGAGCGGAAGATCTCCGCGATCGAGGCGAGCTCGACCTGACTCGGTGCGTGCGTGCGTGCGTGCGTGCGTGCGTGCGTGCGTGCGTGCGTGCGTGCGTGCGTGCGTGCGTGCGTGCGTGCGTGCGTGCGTGCGTGCGTGCGTGCGTGCGTGCGTGCGTGCGTGCGTGC
>JBQCJR010000752.1:0-2354 GCA_051952595.1 Kofleriaceae bacterium | reverse complement strand
CGGCTCGGACGCCCGTGGTTCCATTCTCGCGCCGCGTGGGATACAGGAAAGGATGCGGTGTGCTGCGGTCTTGCTCGCGCGCGGTACTCCCATTCTCCTTCTTGCCCTTGCGGGCTGCGGGAGCAGGGGTGGAGTGTCGGTTTTGCGTGTTCCGGGTGGGCGGTATGTCGTCGGTTGTGAAGATCGTGAGATCTGCGGCGAGAATCGCCGGCGTGTGGTGCTGGTTCCGGCGTTCGAGATCGACAAGTACGAGGCGACTGCCCACAGCTATGGGCAGTGCGTGACGTCGGGCATCTGTCCTCGCAAAGAGTTGTCAGACGCTCCGCGAGATCCCTCGCGTGTCCTGAGCCTCACGGTCAGTGAGGCCCACGAGTATTGTCGATGGCGCGGTGGCCGCATCCCTACCGATGTGGAATGGGAGGTTGCCGCGAGAGGAGGCGATGAGCGTCTGTTCCCATGGGGGAACGAACCGCCCGGGCAGGACGAACAGGAGAGGGTTGCTGTGCCCGTGATCGTGGAAGGGGGCGCTCGTGATTGGGTCTACTTTCGAGCTGGCTCTACGCGATCCGGCGACTCGGCATTCGGGGTCAGTGATATGAGCGGCAGTCTGCGCGAGTACACGCAGGGAGATGCGCGAGAGCTTCATCTGCGTGGCGCCCCTCCAGGAGTGTTGTCTTTGGACGTCTACGAGTATTCCGCGGTGCGAATACGAGCTCGTGCGACGAACGAGACGGCCGCGGTGAGGTGTGTGACCCCACTGCGCTGACGTGGTAGGCGCGGCGAGCCTACGCTGATCGCGCCGCGAGGCCGCGCGCCGGGCGCTTACTTCAGCGTGCGCTTCCGATCGGTGCACTTGATCCGGCCGCCCGCGGGCACCACGCGCGCCGGATCGTCCAGCTCGCGCGCGGCTTCGGGATCCACGCACAGCGTGGATAGCTTCGCGACGGTCGCGGTGCGCGGCGCGCGGACCAGCCGGATCCGGGGCGAGGTGGTGGCCTCGCGCTCTGCGGCGGACGGGGCGCGCAGCCGGTCGAGCCAGCGCACGAGCCCGGCCGCGGCGCCGGGACCCTGCGCGGTGATCAGCACCGCGCCGCGGGGGCGATCGATCACGGCGATCTCGGCCTCGGGATCGAACACGAAGTGCCGGCGCTCCAGCTCGACGAGCAGCCGCGCGAGCGAGCCGCGGTCCTCGAGCTCGGGCGGGCGCGCGAGCGGCAGTGGGGCGCCGACCTGCACGCGACCGATCCGGGCCTGGCGCGGCGCGAACGCGACGAACCGGTCGAGCTCGCGGCGGATGCGTGGTCCGAGGGGCGTGGCGTAGTAGGTCACCCCGTCGTCGCTCCACTTCGTCATGTCGACGTCCTGCTCGAGCGGGTGCCCGGGCGGGAGATCGAGCGCGAGATCGCGCATCGCCCACACCCACGCATCGCCGACGCGCGCGCCACGGGAGAGATCCCGGAACGCGATCGCGCCGTCGATCGCGGACAGCAGCGCCTCGCGGCGATCGTCGCCGCCGGCGCGCCCGGCGGCCGCGAGCCGGGTGCGGACCACGCGCGTGCGGAGCAACGGGTGCTCCTCGTCCTCGATGCCATCCGCGAGGGCTCGCGCGAGGGCGACCGGCAGCTGGCTCGCGGGGTAGCCGGCGCGCTCGACCAAGGCGGCGGCGCGCTCGTCGGCGGCGGACTCGAAGTCGCGGCGCAGCTCGGCCGGCATCCCGGCGTAGATCGGCCGGCCGACGCCGCTCTCGAGGTGCGCGATCTCGTGCGCGAGCACCGCGGCGACCTCGGCCTCGGACCCGGCGAGCACGAGCCACATCTGGCCGACGCCGAGGTCTTCGCCGAGCGTGGAGGCGAGCAGGGTCCGGGTCAGCCAGACGCGTGGCACGCGCCCGAGCGTGCTCGCGCGTGCGACCCGGGCGGTGACCCGCTGGACGTAGCGCTCGAGCGCCGGATCCACCTGGCCGATCCCGTCGAGCTGCGCGCGCAGCTGGAGCTCGGCGTCGCACACCATCATGTCGGTGCGGCACGCGGCCGGCAGCGGCTCGCCGAGGTATCGCGGGCCGGTCCGCGGGCTGCTCGCGCAGCCGGTGGCGAGCGCGGCGACGGCGGCCGCGACGAGCTCTCCGCGGCGGCTCATCGCGCCCTCATGGTCAGCGTGACATCGACGAGGTCGGCGTCGGGGCGCGCCTGCCACTGCGCTTCGAGCGCCACGCGCGCGTCGAGCTGCCGGCTGAGCTGGTGGATCGCGCGCTGGTAGGTGCGCTGCGCGAAGAACTGGCCGTGCAGCGGCCGCAGCGTCGATTCGGCGAGCGCGCGGCTGTCCGCGGTGCCGCCTTCGATCCGCAGCTCGCCGCT
>JBQCJR010000751.1:0-18378 GCA_051952595.1 Kofleriaceae bacterium | reverse complement strand
TGAGAGGCCGACGTCCTAACCGCTAGACTATGGGGCCGTTTTGGAAGGAGAGACTTCTACCTGTTGTGAGCGGGCTGGTCAAGCCTTCCTGGCTGGTTCGGGGACATGGATTCGAACCATGATAGTCAGATCCAGAGTCTGACGTCCTGCCGTTAGACGATCCCCGAGTGACGGTGCACTTCATATGGGGCTCGAGGAGTTTCGTCAAGTCCCCGTGCGCGGGACGAACGCGATCAGCGTTTTTCCGGCGGAGGTCCAGACGTGGATCGCGAGCCACTTCGTCGACGGTGTTTCGCTGAGGAACCGCGTGAGCTCGGTGCCGCGTACGCGGTAGGGGCCGATCTGCCGAGTGGAGATCCCCTGGCGCGCCAGCTCGCGCGCCAGCAGCTCGGTGGTGTCGCGCAGGCCGCGCCCCGAGATCTGCACGCCGCCGGGATCGCTCCGCGTGCCGGGCGGCAGCCGGATCGGCGGCTCGGCGCGCGCGGTGGCCGCCGACAGAAGCACCGCCAAGGTCATGATCCGCACCGGGAAACACCGTAGCATTCCCCGCTGGGAGGCACTCAATGCGCATCGCGATGACCTTGCTGGCGCTGTCGCTGGCGTTCACCTCGACCGCCTGCAAGAAGAAGAAGGGCGAAGGCCCCGAAGGCGGCTCCGCGGGATCGGCCGCGACGGGATCGGACACCGGGTCGGCCGGATCCGGCATGGGATCTGGCTCGGATGCGACGGCGGGATCGGCCGGATCGGCCGCAGGCTCGGGCGAGGGATCGGACGCGATGGGCTCGGCCGGCTCCGCGGGCTCCGCGGGCTCGGCGGGCTCGGGGGACGGCCCGAGCCTGAACACGGGCGCGAATCCGGGCGGCGGCGCGACCGCCAGCACCGAGATGCCGAACAAGGCGGGGAACTGCCCGAGCACGGTGTACGGCTCCACCACCAAGGCGGAGATCAAGGGCAAGGACGTGGTGCTGACGATCACCGCCGAGGACAAGAACGCGGTGGGCGCGATCCAGCGGCGCACCAGCGAGCTGCTCAAGGAGAAGGCGACCGGCGGCACCGGCACGGCGCACGACCAGAAGGGGACCCGCGGCGGCGGGCTCGGCCTGTGCCCGGTGTACTTCGGCGACGAGGGCGGCACCGCGAGCTGGAAGTCGCTGCCGAACGGCGTGTCGATCGTCATCACGCCGAAGGAGAAGCCGGAGGCGCTCAAGCCGGAGATCGACCAGCGGATCACGCGCGCGGCGGAGTTCGTGAAGGCAACGGTCAAGCCGGCCGAGGCGGGCAACCAGGGCGGCGTGGGTGGCGGCCAGGGGCAGCACGGTCGCAACCATTCCGGCGAGGGCGACGCGAAGGGCCAGCAGCGCCGCGATGGCACCGGTGGTGGCGCGGGCACGGGCGGCGGTGGCGGCGCGGGCACGGGCGGCGGGGGTGGCGCGGGCACCGGCGGTGGCGGCGGCGGTGGCAGTGCCAAGAAGGCACCGATCGGACGCGGCATCTGAGCAGCGCCGTCGCGTAGAATCGCGGCATGCGAAGCACCGCCCCGTGGTTCGGTCTCGTCCTGGCGTTGCTCGGTGCCTGCAAGGGCGAGCCGTTCCGGCCGGACGCGGCGATCGACGCGCCCCAGGACGCGTACGATCCGCCGTGGTGGACGCCCGAGCAGGGCGAGGCCAAGGATTGGGACACCCAGCTCGCGCCGCCGTTCGACACCACCGAGCCGCGGGCGATGTACATGTTCGACCTGTGGGCGGTCGCGAGCGAGACCACGCTCGACTACGGCGACGGCACCTCGGTGACCGTGCCGGCCGGCCCGCTCGACGGCACGATCGCGATGCTGCACGCGCGGTCGCCGCGGCCGATCGTGGCGTGCCGGGTGCGCACCGGCGCGGTCCACCTGACCCGCGATCCCGACGCGATGAAGTTCCCCGGCTACGAGGCCTCACCGCCCAACAAGCCCGACATGCCGGCCGAGGGCAGCGCGATCGGCTGGGACACCCGCGAGCTCGTGCCGGATCCCGACGAGCGATTCCTCGATCTACGCACCACCTCGCGCGCCGCGTGGAAGCCGTACATCTGGAAGCGGCTCGATCTCGCCAAGCAGCTCGGCTGCGACGCGATCGCCGCGGACCACAACAGCCACTGGATCGAGTTCCCCACAGGCAGCGGGTTCGCGATCACCGACGACGATCAGCTGAGCTGGTTCGAGGACGTCGCGACCCAGATCCACGCGCGCGAGCTCTCGGCGGGCTCGGTGAACGGCCACGAGGTAGGGCAGCCGGTCGAGCAGCTGCCGTCGATGTACGACTGGATCCTGATCGAGCGCTGCGCCGAGAACGAGGAGTGCGGGAACCCGCGTGGGTTCCTCGACGCGCGCAAGGCGGTGTTCGCGATCGACATCGTCCCCGACATCTCGAAGGATCGCGCGTGCGCGGAGTACGGCCGCTCGATGATCCAGGACGGCCTGCTCAAGGACGAGGGCGTGACCGGCGGCTTCCGCGAGGTCTGCGACTGATCACGGCCGCGGCGCGGGCGGTGCGGCCGGGGCGGGCAAGGCGAGCGAGCCGACCTTCTTCAGCATCTGCGCGCGCAGGTCGTCGCGCACCAGCTGGATCACCTTCTCGCCGTACTGGCCGCGCTGCGCGAGCTCGAACGCCTGGCGGCTGACCGTGTCGTCGTTGAGCCAGTCGAACACGACCAGGCACACCAGCTTGCCGCGCTTGTCGTAGCGCAGCGCGCGCGCGCCGACGCTGCCGCGCTTGTACTCCTTGACCCCGAGCGCGAGCGGCGCGGCGATGTGGTCGATCCGGTAGATCAGGTAGAACGGCGCGGCGAGCAGCTCGGCGGCCGCGCGGCGCTGCACCTGCGCGCTGCTCGCGGGATCGATCAGCACGATCGCCGCGGGGCTATCGAGCTCGATCGGGTTGATCCACTCGCCGTGGGTCGGCTCGTTCGACGGCTCGGCCTTGGCGAGCTGGCGCAGGGTCAGCTCGGTCATCGTCGCGCCGCCGACCAGCTCGGACGGCTGGCAGGTGCGCGCCGCGCCGGGCACGGGCACGTTCTTGCCGATCCGCAGCGCGAGCGCCTGGATCTCCGCCGGATCGGCCTCGGGCGGCCGGCGCGCACACGCGGCGAGCGCGAGCGCGGCGGCGGCGACCGCGGCGCTACGCGCTGATGATCGTCCCCACATCCTGTCCCTGGAGGGCCGCAAGCACCTGGCCCGGCTTGAGCCCGTTCACGATCTGCAGCTCCTTGCACCACCGCGCGCGCGGCAGGTACTCGACCACCACGCGCTCGACCACCACGTCGGGCAGGCCGCGCGCGGTCAGCTCCTGCGCGGTGATCCGCGGGATGTGGGTCGCCGACGGGTTCTTCTTCGGATCGTCGGTGTACAGGCCGTCCTCGTCCTTGATGTAGATCGCGCGCCGCGACCCGAGGAACTCGGCGGACAGGAACACGCCGGCATCGGTCCGGTGCGGCGGGATCCGGCTGCCTTCCTCGCGCTTCTCCCAGTAGCCGAACGGCGGCATGCCGCTCATCACCGGGATGCAGCCCATCTGGAGGTAGAGCGGCAGCTTCTCGAAGTCGTCGGGCAGCATGTACAGCCCGCCGTGCTTGGCGAGCAGCATCTGGAGCATGCGCGCGTTCTGCATCGGGATGTACTTGCCGAGCGTGGCGACCACGCCGGTCGGTACCTCGAGCTCCGAGGCGATCGAGTAGATGTGGCGCGCGCGGGTGCCGCCGCCGGCGAGCACGACGACCTGGATGCCCTGCTTGCGAGCCTCGATGATCTCGTCGAGGATCGGGAACAGCGCGGCGCGACCGCGGTCGAGCACGCTCTGGCCGCCGATCTTGACCACCTTGACATCGGGCATCACCGCGACGGGCCGGTAGTCGATCGGCGAGGACGACGGGCCGGTCAGCGTCGAGCCGGCCAGCGCGGATTCGAGGGTGCGGCGCTCGCTCATCGCGAACCCTCCTTCACGATCACCGTGCCGACGTCCTCGCCGCGCAGCGCGGCGGCGAGCTGGCCGGGCACCAGGCCGTTCACGATCTGGATCCGGCGCAGGTTCTTGGCCGTGGTCCACGCGTGGAACAGCTCGAGATCGAGGATGTTCTCGGTGGGCAGCTGCGGCATCAGCTCGTCGAGCGTGATCTTGCCGAACCGCTTCGCGTCGGCGTGGCGCTTGGGATCCTTGTCGTAGAGCCCGTCCTCGTCCTTGACGAAGATCAGCTGCTTCATCGAGAGCACCTCCGCGAGCTGGAACATGCCGAAGTCGGAGCCGTGCATCGGCAAGTGGCCCTCCTCGGGCGGCGGCTCCCAGAAGTGGTACGGCGGCACCGAGATCGCGATCGGCGTGATCCCGGCGTCGAAGTAGAGCGGCAGGTCCCAGAAGTGGTCGCGCTGCATCGGCATCGAGCCGTGCGGCGCGAGCAGGGTGTTGAGCAGGATCGCGTTGAGCTCCTCCATCGCGCCGACCAGCTGGGCGAGCCCACCGACCGGCAGGCCGAGGTCGAGCGCGATCGAGATCGTGTGGCGCGTCCGCGTGCCGCCGCCGACGCCGAGCACCATCTTGAGCTTGCGGTCCTGCTTGATCTGCACGAGCTCGTCGACCAGCGGCAGGATCGCCTGCTTGCCGCGATCGAAGATGCTCTGGCCGCCGATCGAGACCAGCGAGCAGTCCGGGAAGATCTGCAGGTCGCGATCGCTGTCGGTGCCCGACAGCACCTTGCGATCCTGCAGCGACTCGCGCATGAGCCGCGAGGTGATGTGGGTGCGGCCATCGCCGCCGACGAGCTGGGTCATGTCGCTCCGAGGATAGCGCGCCGAAAATGCCAAAGGCGCCGGGGAGGGCGCCTTTGGTCACGGTGCGGTTGGCATCGTGGTCGGGATCAACTCAGTTCTGCAGGCGCGGCGGGTCGCAGGTGCCGTTCATCTTCCGCGTCATCGTGTCGTCGTAGTACTTCTGGAGCGCGGTCATGCCGGCGTTCTGGTTCGGGTTGAACCGCGGGTGCGACTCGTGCGGCGCGTTACCGAGTCCAACGCCCTCGAACGACTTTTTGTTGATGATCATCTTCGCGTTGGCGACGCCGCCGCTGAGATCCACCGAGAAGTACTGGAGCATGTAGTACTTGTCCTCGGTGATGTACTTGAAGAAGTTCGGCTCCGCGAGGTTGCTGGCGATGAAGCCATAGACGCCCTCGTTGTGGCAGGTGCGGCACGCGCTGCCATCCGCCTGCATGTTGCCCCACGCCGTCATGTTGGCGGCGTTGAAGTCCGTGAGGGTCTGGCAGCCCGACCACTCCTTGAGCACGCGCGCGGTCGCCTGCGCCGGGCTCTCGGTGGTGCCCGGGTTCGGGTCGCCGCCCGGCACCTTCGCCTCGAGCTCCTTGGCGAGCCACGCGGTGAACTTGTCCATCTCCTCGGCCGAGTAGGACAGCGCGGCGTGCGAGGGCGTCGGGCTGACCGTGATCTTGGTGACGATCGGCGCGCCGGTGACCGTGAGGTCGCCCATCGCGGCGGTGTAGCCCTTGACCACGTCGTGCGAGCCGGCCTTCTGCGCGGCCACGAAGCCGGTCGCGTTGCCGACCGGGCCGGCGGCGTTGTGGCAGCCGATGCACTTCGCGGCGACGATCGAGTAGACGTTGCTCTCGTACAGCCGCTTGGCCTCGGCGGCGGCGGAGGGGTTCGGGTCCTGCGGGTCCGGGGTGTCGGGCGGGTCGATGCCGTCGTCGCCACCGACCGAGCCGACGCACGCGGCGAGCCCGAGCGATGCGATCAGCGAGAGGAGGATACGCATGGTGGTTGGCTCCTGAGCGGGTGGGGTTCGCTGGTCGTAGCGCGGTGGGTTAGCGGCGGCGGCGGAGGAACGCGGCGAGGCCGATGAGGAGGAAGGTCAGCACGCCGCCGGTGGAGCCGGTGGTCGAGCAGCCGCCGAGCGTGGTGTCCGACGAGCCCGGGGCCGGGTCGGTCGGATCCTGCGGGTCGGCCGGGTCCTGCGGATCGGGGGTCTGGTTCGGGTTCGGGGGCGGGGCGGCGGCCGGCGAGCTGGTGACCGGGATGACGGTGAGGAAGCCCGAGGTCTTGATCGCCGCGTCGGTGTCCTCGGGCGCCTTCGCGGTCGACGCGAAGATCACGAGGTGCTCGTCGGTGTTGCCGTTCATGCCCACGAACGGGTTCTTGATCAGCTCGTGCGAGGCGAAGTTGCGGCCCTGGTTACCCGGGTTGTTGCCGAGGTAGTTCGAGTACATGTGGCGGTCGAACGGACCGGCCGAGACCTTGCCGAGGTCGGTGAACTTGTTCGAGGCAGTGTCCCAGCCCATCGCGCGGCCTTCGGAGTTGAACCGACCGCCGGTGTGGCTACCGTTGATGAACATCGCGCCCGGGGTCAGCTTGCCCTTCTCGCCGAACACCGCGCCGATCATGTGGATGTGCGTACCGCCGATGCCCTTGATCAGCTGGTTCGTATCCTCGAGCGGCTTGACGAAGGACATGCCCTCCTTGGTCGCCTTGATGACGCCCATGGTGAGGCGATGGACCGTGCCGCCCTTGTAGTTGGTGTTGTTGTTGCCGCGGAGGTCGTTGGCGTAGAACAGGATGTTGTCGCCGGGGACGAGCTCGCCGGTGGCCGGATCCTCCTCGAGGATCCGCTCGTGGGCGGCGCGCATGCTGTACGTGCGCAGGTTCTGGCCGGCGACCTGGGCATCGACGCGGCCGCGGATCATCTGCTTCCACAGGATCGAGCGCTGCTGGTTCGCGCCGCTGTACTTGCCGGGCGTCACGTCGATCGCGGCGATCCAGGTGCCGTCGCGGGTCGGCTGGGTGTCGCCCTCGGACCACGTCGCGATCAGAGTGTTCGGATCCTTCGAGCTGATCGACACATTGCCGCGGGTGCGCTCCTCGCGGGGCGCGACCGAGACGTCGAAGCCCTGCTGGAACGTGACGTTGTCAGCGCCGATCGTCAGCGAGTAGCAGTGGACCCAGCCGTCGTCGCGGCCGTTGCCGTTCGCGCCGCGCCAGCCGCACACCTGCGCCTTGTTGTTGACGATCTGGGTGACGACCGAGCCCTTGCCGGAGGCGTTCTGCGCGGCGTCGTCGTTGTTCTTCGCGAAGATCTGCGTCTGGCCGAGGACGCGCGTGCCGTCCGCCTTGAAGCACTGGAGGTACTTCTTGGTGTCGTTCGAGTTGTTCAGCTGGACGTTGTACTCGAAGCAGCCGATGTCCTGCGTCAGCGCGAAGCCGGTCGGCTGGTTGCAGTTGCGGTAGTCGTTGGTCTGCAGGTTGTTCGTGACGAACTTGGTCGACCCCGGCGCGACCGTGTCGACGGTCACCGCGCCGGTCGGCGTCTGGGTGAGCTTGAACGGGGTCAGGCTGCACTGGGTGCGGTTCGGCGCACCGACCGGCTGACCGGCCGCGTCCGCGATCTCGGTGGTCATCGCCAGGTACAGACCGTGGTCCTTCTTGGCGCCGAGCATCACGACCGACGGCATCTCCATCGTCTGCTCTTCGTTGGTGCGGCGCAGCTTGCCCTGCGCGTTCACCGGCGCCTTGTCGAGCTTCGGAGCCGCCAGAACCTTGGTGGTGGTCACCTCGGCGCTGGCAGAACCTGCGAGGGCGGCGGGCGTGAGCAGTCCCGCAGCCGCGAGCATCAAGAGCTTCTTGTTGGTCATTGGTTTGTCGCCCCAGTCGGTTGGTTGGTGATGACGGTCCATGGAGCAAGGGGCGTGCCGCGAAAACGCCGTTGTAAGCTGCTGGAATCAAAGCATGTGATACGGATGAAACATGGGGGAACAGGCTCCGAGACTGGGTCCCCACCCCCTGAACCCCGGGATCACTCGTCGTCGGGGGTGATGACCGGCAGCTCGGAATCCGGGATCGCACGCGTGCTCAGCGCGATCGCGTTCGCGCGCAGCTTCTGGTCGCCCAGCAGCACGCCGCCCTTGGCCTGGGCCCCGGCGGCGAACGTCAGCTCGGCGAGCGCGCTGCCCGGCAGCTTCTCGGTGCGGCGCTCGTTCCGGATCACCCACAGCTCGACCACCTTGGAGGCGTCGACGCCCTGCGCGCGCAGCACGTCGGCGAGCTTCCAGTGCAGCTCGCCCTCGGCGTCGGCGGTGGCGCGCTTGGGATCGAGCTCCTGGCGCTTGATGATCGCGGCGAGCTGGGTGTCGAGGTAGATCCGCACGCCACCACGGATCGGCTCGCCGAAGTACGGCACGCCGAGCTGGGGCACGCCATCCAGCTCGAGCCCCTTCTCGGTGAGCACGGGCGGCTTCTTGTTCACGTAGACCATCACGCTCGCGATCTTGTCGCCGTGGCGGCCTCGGCCGAGCCCCTCGGGGATCTTGGGCAGCGGCTTGCCGAACACCGCGCCGCCGAACCGGAACAGGAACTGGCTGGCGAGCGGCGACTGGAGCTCGGCGCCGGTCACGACCAGGGTCTCGGCCAGCCGCGGGCCGTAGACGTGCAGCTCCTTCACCTTCCGGACGTCGACCCCGACCGCCTTCAGGTAGTCGGTGAACTTGTAGAGGCGCTGCTGCGCCCAGCGCCAGCCCGGATCATTGGTGCCGGGGCGCTTGTTCGCCGAGACCTTGTCGCGCACCCACGTGGGCGCGAGCGTGAGCGGCAGCTCGCCCCAGGTCAGAAAGCCGACCGCCTTGCCGTCGACGTAGACGCCGGCGTCCTTCCAGCGCGCCGCGCCGGACTTGAACTCGGCGGGCACCCACTCGCTGTCCTCCTTGTCGCCCTTGTCGAGATCGATCGTCGGCACCGGCTTGTGCGCGAAGTCGGGATCCAGGGCGTTGCGATCGTCGGGGAAGTAGTTCTGGTCGCCGGTGTACGGCGTGGTGCCGGGCACCACCTGCGCCGGGCGGACCTCGATCTCGCTGCTCCGCGCGTTGGAGCAAGCGACCAGCGAGACGAGCGCGAGCCACGCGAGCGAACGAGTCATGATCCCCGATTCTTTTGCAGCCGGCATTCCGGGCGCAACCCCGCGAACTCTGGAAGGCCAGGTGGGGTGGCCGGCGGCGATCGAGGACTCCACTCTCCATAGCCGGGGGCTGCGCGCTTCACCCCCGCGTGCGCCGGGGTATTGAAAACAACGAGTTCGAGCTGGCACCGCGGTTGCGTTACGCTGCTGTCATGAGGACCGCCGGGACCTTCCTTGTGCTGAGCTTGATGGCCGGAGCGTGTGGTGTCGGCGAGGACGGCGAGCCGCTCGAGCCGATCGATCCGAACCCGAACCGGATCGCGTGCACCTCCGCGTTCAAGACCCGGGGCACCTGGACCGCCAAGGATCCGCTGCGGCCGGCCGACTCGCCGACCGGCTGCTGGCCGGTGGGCACCTGGACGTTCACCGCGACGCTCGACAACGAGGCCGAGGTGCTCGACATCGATGGCGACGGGGTCGGCGATCGCTGCGAGGGCAGCAACGTGCCGCAGCTCGCCGCGAGCTACAGCTTCGTCGTCAACCGGATGGACGACGGCGAGGGCTGGGTCGAGAGCTACCAGTACACCGGCGACACCAGCATCCACCAGCTGCACAAGGTCAGCGTCAGCGAGGGTGGCGGCGGCGAATGCGAGGGTGAGGTCGAGCTGGTGAGCGCGGACAAGAAGGGCTACTGGGTGCTCAAGCCGATGCAGACCCGCGAGGCGATCGACGGGTTCGGCGCGTACACCAAGTACCTCGAGCCGCAGCCGTACTAGCCATGCGCAAGTGGCTGGTCGTGTGCGGCGCGGTCGTGATCGCCGCGCTGATCCTGCTGTGGAAGGAGCTCGACTCGTCGGTCGCCGCGCCGCCGGTCGCACCCACGCCGATCGCCGAGCTGCGCAAGCCCGCGCCGATGCCGGTGATCGCCGAGGCGGATCGCGGCTCCGAGCCGGTCGCCGCGCCCACGCCCGCGACCCCCGCGGCGCCGGACACCCCGGCCAAGCCGGACAAGATCGACCCCAAGAGCGACGAGTTCTTCTACGCGTTCGACGAGATGGTCGTGCCGAACCTCTCGCGCGACGCGGTCAAGTGCTACGAGAACCTCGGCCGCCGCGTGCACCGCAACCAGCACCGGCCGCTCGGTTAAACCCAAAAGATCGACAACGGCCGGGTCACGATCCACGACGTCTACGTCAAGAAGTCGACGCTGAACGACTCCGAGCTCGAGTCGTGCTTCCTCGACAAGATCCGCCACAGCGGGTGGACCAACGAGCGGCTGCCCGACATGCCGCTCGACGAGGACGAGATCGTGCTCAACCCCGAGCGCGGGCTCAAGAAGTACACCCGCGCGAACATCGAGTACGTCGGGCCCGAGGGGCCCAAGTGGGAGGGCGGGATCTAGCTCGCTAGCGCGCGCGCTCGGCGATCGCGTGGCGGAACAGCGCGATCGCCCACTCGAGATCATCGAGCGCCACGAACTCGTTGGCGGCGTGGGCCTGCGCGATGTCGCCGGGGCCGATCACGATCGCGCGCTTGCCGCGGGCCTCCCACAGCGCGGCCTCGGTCCAGAAGTCGAGCGGCCCGATCTCGGTCGCGAACGGGCGGACCAGATCGGCGAGCGCGTCGCACGCGAACGGCTCGTGATCGATCGTCGTCTCCACGGCGATCTGCGGATCGACCGCGCGCGCGAGCTCGTGGACCTCGCGATCCCATCCGCCGCGATCGAACCCGGGGTAGGGGCGCAGCGACCACGCGAGCTCGCCGCGCGCCGGGATCACGTTGAACGCGACGCCGCCGGCGAGCGCGGCGATGTTGAGGCAGGTGCCCTTCATGCGCGCGGGGCCCTCGTCGCAGCGGCGCATCCCGGCGTCGTCGAGCGCGGTGGCGAACCGCGCGAGCGTCGCGATCGGCTTGGGCAGGAAGTCCGCCTTGGACGAGTGGCCGCCCGGGCCGGTCAGCACCGCGCGCTGGCCGAGCACGCCGCGGTGGGCGACCCCGGCGCGCCGCGCGGTGGGCTCGCACACGAGCACGTCCTCGATCGCCGCGGCGTGGGGCGACTCGAGGAACGCGTGCATCACGCCGCTGCCGGCCTCCTCGTCGCCGGAGAACAGCACGCCGACATCGCGTGCAGCGCCGCCCTCGAGCGCGAGCAGCGCCGCGGCGATCGCGCCCTTGGTGTCCGCGGAGCCGAGGCCGTACAGCCGGCCGTTCTCGACGTGCGCCGTCCACGGATCGCGCGACCACCCCGCGTTGGCCGGCACGGTGTCGACGTGGGCGTTGATCAGGAGGCGTGGGGCGCCCCAGCGCGCGAACACGTACGCGCCCTCGCGGCCATCGGTGCACCGGCCGGTCCCGAGGACCACCTCGTCGGCGCCGCGCGCGCGGAGCAATGGCGCGAGGAACTCGCAGATCGGGCGCTCGTCGCCGGCGCGGCCATCGGCGCCGGCCTGCTGGGTGGGGAACGCGACGAGCTGGGCGAGGAGATCCGAGGCGGCGCTCACGGCATCGCCGAGGCTACCCGCGGCCCGGCCGGCTGCGCAATCGATCGCCACGCCTCGTGCTCGCCGATCAGGCGGAGCGCGCGATCGAGCAAGCTCTTGCCCGGCTCGGTGCGGTGCCACGTCGAGGCGCCCGACGGATGGGGCAGGGCGATCATGTCGAGCTCGATGCCATCGATCTTGGCGCGGCGCTGCGTGCCCACGATGGAGGCCAGCTTGTCCGACTCGGGGTCCAGCTGGGCGATCGCGAGCTTGCCGACCGGGATCACCAGCCGGGGCCGCAGGATCCGAGCTTCTCGCGCGAGGTGGCGGCGGCACCGCGCGACCTCCTCTGGCGAGGGGACGCGATCGCCTCCGCCGCTCTTCGCCTTGCCGGGAAAGCACCGACACACGGCGGCCATGTAGACGCGCTGGCGGAACGCGGCCTCCTCAAGGCCGAGCTGTGCGAACCATCCGAACATCGTCTTGCCGGCCGTCCAGGCAAACGGCTTGCCGGCCGGGCCCTCGCGGACCCCGGGCGCCTGGCCGATCAGCATCACCGGCGACAGGACCGGCTCCCCCGTGACGACGGGGCGGATCATGTCGGGGCAATCGTCGCAGGCCCTGAGGCGCGTGACGTGGCGCTTCAACTGCACGAGATCCGACACGCGACACTCATACCTCGCGGGGGTGACAGCTGCACTCGCGGGAGTACAAGTGCGACCTGGCACGTCGGAGGCGGAGATCACGCGGCAGGACGCGAGCTGCACGCTATCCTTCCCTCGTGTCCCAGGTCGCATCCGTGTTGCCGAACGAGCCGCTGATCCGCAGGGTCCTCGGCTCGAACTACCTCGAGCTCGCGCTGGCGCGCCTCGTCATCGAGGAGCTGGACAGCAGCAGCAACGTCAAGCTGACCGTGCAGGAGGGCGATCAATCCGTGGAGGTCGATGGCAAGGGCGTGGGTGTGGTCGACGCCATCTTCGCCGCCCTGCTCGGACGCTACGCGCGCGAGTACCAGTCGCTCAAGACGATCCAGCTGGCCGCGTTCCAGGTCGCCGCCGACATCGGCACGAAGAAGGCGCAGGCCGGCGTGGACGCGGTCGGGCGCGTCGCGCTCGACGTCACCAACAGCGAGGGCCGGCACTTCACGTTCCACGACGCGTCGCGCTCGGTCACCTCGTCCGCGGCGCGCGTCGTGCTCGCGATGGTGCAGTACTTCGTGAACGCCGAGCGCGCGTTCCTCACGCTGCACAACGCCCGGCGCGACGCGCTCGAGCGCGGCCGCGAGGATCTGGTGTCGCGGTACACGGCCGAGATGGCCGAGGTCGTCGAGAGCACGAGCTACGCCGAGGTGATCGCGAACATCCGCAAAGAGCTGGCGTGAGCTACGGGCACGCGCAGACGTACGGGTTCAGGATCGCCACGCACTTCTGATCGTTGAACGTTCCCTTCGGGAACACCTCGATGCAGTCCTCGTCCCCGGAGTCGTTGGGCTCGCCGGGGTGCCACGGCAGGTACGTGGCAGCGTCGCCGCTCAGGGTCTGCCACGAGCCCTCCACATCCAGATCGTGGATCCCGGCCCAGATCGTCGCGTTCGGCGGGCCACCAAACGCGTGGGTCGAGACCGCCTGCCACGAGAGGTCGCTGGTCGGCGCGAACAGCTGCGCGCCGACCGCGGCGCAGGCGTCGCGCGCGTCCGGCCAGTTGCGCGCCGGCAGCAGCCCGCTGTAGCGGCCCGCGACGCCGGTCACGATCGCGTACTCGGCGGGGCACGGCGGGCCGTCCGGCGGCGCCGCGTCGGGCCCGGCGTCGGGGCGCGGCGCACCTTCTTCGAAGCCGAGCCGGCCGCACCCCGCGAGCGCGAGCCACGCCCAGACCCCGGCGGTGCGCACCATGAACTCCAGGATACGCCAGTTCCCTCAGCGCCGGGTCGCCGCGTGCACGAACGGCTGCGCGGCCTCGAGCTGCGCGGCGGTGCGCAGCAGCAGGTCCTCGCGGCCGTACGCGCCGACCAGCTGGATGCCGATCGGCAGGCCGGCGCCGTTGCGGTACAGCGGCACCGAGCACGCGGGCTGGCCGGTCGCGTTGAACGGCGCGGTGAACGGCGCGAAGTCGGCGGCCTTGAAGATGCCGGCGAGCGGGTCGTCCTCGGTGGACCGGAACGTGCCGAGCGGCGGCGGCGGGCTGGTCACCGTCGGGGTCAGCCACAGATCGTGGTGGCTCCAGTACGCGGCGATCCGGCGGGTCGCGCGGTGGATCCAGCGCCACGCCGCGGCGTACGCCGGGCCGCTGATCATCCGGCCGAGCGCCGCGAGCGCGCCGGTCAGCGGCTCGATCTCGTGCGGCGCGATCGCGCGGCCGAGGTCGCGCTCGGCCTCGGCGAGATCCGTGGCCACGCCGACCGCCCAGATCGAGAGGAACCGCGGCACCCACTCGGGATCGTGGAACGCCTCGATCTCGACCGGCTCGACGTGGTGGCCGAGCGATTCGAGCAGTCGCGCGGCGTGGGTGACCGCGGCGACGCAGTCGGGGTGCGACTCGATCAGCGCGCCGTCGGGGCCGAGGTGGCGGGTGGCGAGCCCGATCCGGAGGCCCTGCGGCGGCGCGGCGAGCTCGGCGGTGTAGCGCGCGAGCTGCGGCGGCGCGGTGTACGGATCGCCGGGCTGCATGCCGGCGAGCACGTCGAGCACGGCGGCCGAGTCGCGCACCGAGCGGGTGACCACGTGCTCGTTGACCAGCCCGCCGTTGACGTCGCCGTAGTGTGGCCCGAGCGAGACCCGGCCGCGCGACGGCTTGAGCCCGAACAGTCCGCAGCAGCTCGCCGGGATCCGGATCGAGCCGCCGCCGTCGTTGGCGTGGGCGATCGGGACCATGCCACTCGCGACCGCCGCGGCCGATCCGCCGCTCGAGCCGCCGGTGGTGTGAGCGACGTCGTACGGGTTGCGGCTGGGCGGCCATGCGGGCGGCTCGGCCGACGGCAGGATGCCGAGCTCGGAGGTGTTGGTCTTACCGACCACCACGAACCCGGCGCGGCGCAGCGTGGCGACCAGGTGGCTATCGTGCGGCGCGCGGAACCCGGCGCGCTTGAGCGGGAGCAGGCCCGCGGTGTGCAGCGCGCCCCCGACCGACGCGATGATGTCCTTGATGAAGATCGGCACGCCGCGGAACGGGCCGTCGGGTGGATCCTGCGCGGCCTGGCGCGCCTCGTCATAGAGCGGGACGATCATCGCGCCGAGCTCGTCGTTCGATCGCTCGATCCGCGCGATCGCGGCCTCCAGCAGCTCGGCGGGGGAGGCGTCTCCAGATCTCACCAGCTCCGCGCAGGCCGTGGCATCGAGCTCGGACAGCATCATCGCCGGCCAGTATCCACGAATCGCGCCGCGGGCGGCGAACGTGCCACGGGCTTTCCCGCGCGCCCGCCGACGCAGTAAGGTCGGCGCGATGAGCCACGGACCTTTCCTCGCCGGCAAGCGCGCGCTGGTCACCGGCGGCGGCCGCGGGATCGGCGCGGCGATCGCGCGTGCGCTGGCCCACGCCGGGGCGCGCGTGGTGATCACCGGGCGGACCCAGCCGGAGATCGACGCGGTGGCCGCGGAGATCGAGGGCACCGCGCTGCGCGTCGATCTCACGGATCGCGCGGCGGCCGACGAGGTGCTGCGCGCCGCGGGCAGCTTCGACATCCTGGTCAACAATGCGGGCGCCGCCGCGAGCGCGCCGCTCGAGCGCACGACCGACGAGCTGTGGGACCAGATCCTCGAGCTCGACGCGACGTCGCCGTTCCGGGTCACCCGCGCGCTGGTCCCCGCGATGATCCAGGCGGGCTTCGGCCGCGTGATCAACATCGCCTCGAACGCGGGGGTCTCGGGCTACCGCTACACCGCGGCGTACTGTGCGGCGAAGCACGCGATGGTCGGGATGACCCGCGCGCTCGCGATCGATCTCGCGCGCACCGGCGTGACGATCAACGCGATCTGCCCGGGGTGGGTCGAGACCCAGCTCGCCGGCGAGGCGGTCGCGCGGATCGCCTCGACCACCGGCCGCTCGCTCGACGACGCGCGCGCCGCGCTCGAGCAGATGAGCCCGCAGCGCCGGATGATCACGCCCGAGGAGGTCGCGCACACCGCGCTGATGCTGTGCGCCCACGAGGCGCGCGGCATCCACGGCCAGACGATCGTGATCGATGGCGGGGCGGTGCTCAAGTGAGCACGCGCGAGGTCACCGTGCCGGGCTGGCCGGCGCCCCGGGGCTACGCGAACGGCCGGATCGGCGCGGGCCCGACGCTCCACGTGGGCGGCCAGATCGGCTGGGACAGCGCCGGCCGGTTCGTCGAGGGCGGGCTGGTCGCGCAGTTCGGCCAGGCGCTCGACAACGTGCTCGCGATCGTGCGCGCGGCCGGTGGTGCACCCGAGGCCATCGCGTCGATGACGGTGTACGTCACCGACATCGCGGCGTACCGCGCCGCCCAGCGCGAGCTGTCGCCGGTGTGGCGCGCGCGGATGGGCCGCCACTTTCCCGCGATGGCGCTGGTCGCGGTGTGCGCGCTCGTCGAGCCCGCCGCCGTCGTCGAGATCCAGGCCGTCGCACATCTCTCGCCCGAAACGGAGAGCTCGCCATGATCGCGTCTCGCTCGTTCGCCTCGACCCTCGCCGGTGGGGTCGCCACGATCACCCTCGATCGCCCGCAGCGGCTCAACGCGCTGACCTTCGAGGTCTACCAGGAGCTCGCCGAATTCTTCGAGCAGCTCGATCGCGACCGCGAGGTCCGCGCGATCGTGATCACCGGCCGCGGCCGTGGGTTCTGCTCGGGCGGCGATCAAGACGACATCATCCAGCACCTGCTCGGCCGCGATACCCCGGCGCTGCTCGAGTTCACCCGGATGACCGGGCGGCTGATCCGGGCGATGCGGGCGTGCCGGCGGCCGATCGTCGCGGCGGTCAACGGCGTCGCGGTCGGCGCGGGCGCGGTGATCGCGTGTGCCTCCGACCTGCGGATCGCCGCGGCGGACGCCAAGTTCGGGTTCATCTTCCCGCCGGTAGGGCTGTCGGGCGCGGACATGGGCATCACCTACCTGCTGCCGCGGATCGTCGGGCTCGGCCACGCGTCCGAGCTGCTGTTCTTCGGCGACAAGATCGACGCGGCGCGCGCGCTCGAGATCGGGCTGGTCAACCGCGTGGTGCCCGATGGCGCCGCGGCGCTCGCGATGGCCGAGCAGTGGGCGGCGCGGCTCGCCCGCGGCCCGGCGTTCGCCCACGCGATGACGAAGCAGATGATCGAGAGCGAGCACACCATGGCGCTCGCCGAGGCGATCGAGGCCGAGGCCCAGGCCCAGGCGCTGTGTATGCAGCACCCGGACTTCGCCGAGGCGCACGCGTCGTTCAAGGAGAAGCGGCCGCCGCGGTTCCGCGGCGCGCCGGAGTGAGCGATGCGGCTGTCGTCCGAGGACCTGGGGATGTTCTTCGAGCCGGCGCACGCCGAGCTCGCGGCGCGGCTCGGGGCGGCGGCCCCGGCGTTCGAGGCGATCGAGCAACCGGCCGCGGAGCCGGGCGGTGCGATCGACGAGGCGGCGCGCGATCGCGCGGCCGCGGCGGCGCTCGGCGAGGCGCGGCTGCTCGAGCTGGCGGTCCCGCTCGGCGGGCCGATCGATACCCGCGCGCTGTGCCTCGCCCGCGAGATGCTCGGCTACACGTCGCCGCGCGCCGATTCGATCTTCGCGGTGCAGGGGCTCGGCACCCACCCGCTGGTGCTCGCCGGCTCCGACGAGCAACGCGCGATGCTGCCGGCGTTCGCGCGCGGCGCGCGGATCGCGGCGTTCGCGCTCACCGAGCCCGAGGCCGGCAGCGACGTCGCGGCGATCCGGACCCGCGCGGTGTCGTGCCCCGAGGGCTACCGGCTCGAGGGCGACAAGCTGTTCATCTCGAACCTCGGGATCGCGGACCACGCCGCGGTGTTCGCGACCACCGATCCGGCGCTCGGCTCGGCCGGGCTGACCGCGTTCTGGGTGCCGCTCGACCTGCCGGGCGTGACCGTGCGGCCGATGACCGCGATCGCCGCGCACCCGATCGGGGCGCTCGAGCTGCGCGGCGCGGTCGTGCCGGAGAGCGCGCGGATCGGGGCGGTCGGGCAGGGCATGAAGCTCGCGCTCGCCACGCTCGACGCGTTCCGGGTCTCGGTGGGCGCCGCGGCGGTTGGCATGGCGCGCCGGGCGTTCGACGAGGCGCTCGCGTTCGTCACCCGCCGCCACCAGTTCGGCAAGCCGCTCGCCGAGCAGCCGCTGGTGCAGGCCCACCTCGCCGACATGGTCGTGGACCTCGACGCCGCGCGGCTGCTCGTGCTGCGCGCCGCGCACAAGAAGGACACCACGGGCGGGCGGGTCACCACCGAGGTCTCGATCGCCAAGCTCGGCGCGACCGAGGCGGCGCACCGCGTGATCGATCGCGCCGTCCAGCTGTTCGGCGGGCGCGGCGTGATGGCCGGCGCGGTGGTCGAGCAGCTGTACCGGGCGATCCGCCCGCTGCGCATCTACGAGGGCACCAGCGAGATCCAGCGCACGATCATCGGCCGCGCGCTCGCCCGAGGAGGAACCACGTGAACGCCCCGGTGTTTCCCGAGCAGCTCAACCTCGCGGACTACTTCCTGTTCGACCGGCTGGCCGAGGGCAAGGGCGGCAACGTCGCGCTGCGGTTCGGCGATCGCGCGTGGAGCTACGCCGAGGTCGCGGAGCGATCGCGCGCGCTCGCGCGCTGGCTGGTCGATCGCGGGATCGCCCCCGAGCAGCGGATCTACATCGTGCTGCCGGACACCCCGGCGTTCGCGTGGGGCATCTTCGGCACGCTCGCGGCCGGCGCGGTGCTCGCGATGGGCAATCCGATCGCGCCGGCGGACGACCTGGCGTACGTGCTCGACTACGTGCGCGCCTCGGTGCTGATCACGACGCCCGAGGTCGCGGCCGCGCTCGCGCCGCGGCTCGGCGAGCTCGATCGGCT
>JBQCJR010000750.1:0-2709 GCA_051952595.1 Kofleriaceae bacterium | reverse complement strand
TCATCGACGGCCCCTACCACGTGCTCGTCGCGACCCGCACGATCGCGGGCACCGATCCGGTCGTCGATCTCGGCGAGCTCCACATCCTGAAGAAGCGGACCCAGCCCGGCGATCCGATCGGCGAGCTCGGGATCCAGTTCGCCGAGCAGCCGCCCGACACCGCGCCCGACCAGGAGCAGCTGAAGGTCAGCTCCATCGATCCGGCCGGACCCGCCGCGCGGACCGATCTGAAGGTCGGCGACGTGATCACCGCGATCGACGGCGTCGATGTCACCGGCGCCCACACCGCCCAGGCGCGCCCGCTGCTCGTGGCGCCGCCCGGCACCAAGATCGCGCTCGCGCTCCAGCGCGGCGCGACGATCACCCTCGTGCTCGCCGCGCCGTGATGGCTACGCCGCGCGCGCGATCGTCGCCAGCTTGCCGGCCAGCCCCTCGCGATAGAACCGGCGCAGCTCGCCGAGCATCTCGGGGATCCGGCGGCGCTCGACGAACCGGCTCTCCAGCTACGCCGCGTAGCGGTGCGCGTTGTCGTTCGCCGCGCGGTAGCGCTCGTGCTCGTCGCGATCCAGATCGGGCTCGTACTCGACCTCGCCGAACAGCCGCCGCCGGAACACCGACGACACCCCGGGATCCGGATCGCCGGTGAGCAGGCACGTGACGTACTTGTCCACCTCGGCCTGGAGCTCGAGCTCGAGCTGCGAGACCGGCCGCTCGGCGCGCGCGCAGCACACCGCGTAGATGAAGTGGCTCACGCCCTCGATCGCGAGCAGGAAGTCGCCCAGGTTGCGCTCGTCGAGCCGGGTCGACGGATCGTGGGCGTGCAGGTTGGCGAGCGCGCGCGGATCGACGAACAACGCGAGCGACATCTGCTCGCCGTCCTCGCACACCAGCAGCTGCTCGCGCGGGCGGCGCGCCGGGGCGAGCTCGTCGCGCAGCTCCGCGCCGATCACGAAGTCGGCGATCTCGACGCCGGTATCCACGCGGTACAGCGCCTCGAGACCGCGCTGCATGCGGGCCAGCGCGTGCCCGATCGGCTCGCCCACTACTGGATCACCTTCGTCCCGGGATCGACCAGCACGCCGGCCGCCGCCAGCTTCTTCTCGATCCACTCGTCGCGGGTGCGCAGCCACATCTCGTACAGCCGGCCGATATCCGGAGTGGCGCCATCGACCCGCTTGCGGACCACGGCCAGCACGTCCACGAACGCCGGGAACTTGGCGGCCAGCTCCTCGTAGACGTCGCAGATCGACCGGTGGCCACCGAGCGACCGGGCGAGCTGGCTGTAGGCGGTCTGGCCGAGGCCCACGTAGTACTCGATATCGACCAGCGACCGGTTGAGCGACTCGGCGAAGAACCCCGCGACGTACAGCGACGTATCGCCGACCTGCTTGAGGTTCCGCACCCGCTCGCCCGGGTCATCACCGGGCTGCGCGAGCTTCATGCCCAGGGGCTCGTCGGTCAGCCGGGCCCGGGTGAACTCGCCCAGGAGCGAGACCAGGTACCAGCTGGCGGGTGGAGAGGCATCGAGATCGACTGCCGAGAGCGCGTCGGTCACGACCTCGTGAAAGAACTCATCCACGGAGGCAGCCAACGTAACGTCCATGATTCGATCTTCGACCAGATCTGCGGCGACGCAAGAACCCCACTGATCCTCGATCTTTATCAACCCTCCGGAACGCGCGTCCGGAGCGGCGGATCGCGTGGGTCGAGGCGCGATGTCGACGGACACGTAGTCGTCAGTGAAATCGGAGGTCTAGCCCCTTGCGGGGGGCCCCTGGACGCATTACCAAGGCGCCCGTTAGCAGTCGCTCGAGGTGAGTGCTAACAAACGTCCGCTTTCGTATCGAGAACCCCACGAGGAGAGCACACGCCATGAACGTTCGCCCGCTACAGGACCGCATCCTGGTCCGCCGCGTCGAGGAGGCCGAGAAGACCCGCGGTGGCATCATCATCCCGGACTCCGCCAAGGAGCGCCCGCTCGAGGGCAACGTCGTCGCCGTGGGCTCGGGCAAGCGCACCGAGGACGGCACGCTGATCCAGCTCGACGTCAAGGCGGGCGACCGGATCCTGTTCGGCAAGTACGCCGGCACCGAGATCAAGGTGGACGGCGTGGATCACATCATCCTGCGCGAGGACGAGGTCCTCGGCGTGATCGAGAAATAAGGAGAGAGCGTCATGGCTGCCAAAGACATCATTTTTGACGAGAAGGCACGCAGCAAGGTGATGGCGGGCGTCGACACGCTCGCCAACGCCGTCAAGGTCACCCTCGGCCCCCGCGGCCGCAACGTGGTGATCGAGAAGTCGTGGGGCGCCCCCACGGTCACCAAGGACGGCGTCACCGTCGCCAAGGAGATCGAGCTCGAGAACAAGTTCGAGAACATGGGCGCGCAGATGGTGAAGGAGGTCGCCTCGAAGACCTCCGATAACGCCGGCGACGGCACCACCACCGCGACCGTGCTCGCGCAGTCGATCTACCGCGAGGGCTCGAAGCTCGTCGCGGCCGGCCACAACCCGATGGAGCTCAAGCGCGGGATCGACACCGCGGTGGGCGCGGTGATCGAGTCGCTGAAGAAGCTCTCGACCCCGACCAAGGGCAAGGAAGACATCGCGCAGGTCGGCACGATCAGCGCGAACGGCGACACCGAGATCGGCGAGATGATCGCCGAGGCGATGAAGAAGGTCGGCAAGGAGGGCGTGATCACGGTCGAG
>JBQCJR010000749.1:0-2655 GCA_051952595.1 Kofleriaceae bacterium | reverse complement strand
GATCCTCGCCAAGTCGATCTACCGCGACCTCGAGGCGCAGGGGTTCGACGAGAAGCAGATCGTCGCGCTCGCCACCGAGCTGATCTCCGAAGTCACGACGAAGATCGCCCGCGGCTCGAGCACTGATATCGCGAAGACGACGCACGCCTAACGCATCACTCGCGTGGGGTGTGCCTGGCGGATCGGGCGCGCATGATCTAGGGTGCGCCGCATGGCAAAGGTCCGCATCGGTATCAACGGTTTTGGACGTATCGGCCGCGGTTTCGCTCGCTGCATGGCCGAGTCGAAGCACGACTTCGAGATCGCGCTCATCAACGATCTCACGGACGTCAACACGCTCGCTCACCTGCTGCGCCACGACTCGGTGCACGGCAAGTTCCCCAAGAGCGTCGAGGTCCGCGACGGCAAGCTGCACGTCGACGGCGGCCACGTGCAGATCAGCGCCGAGAAGGACCCGGCGAACATCAAGTGGAAGGATGCCGGCGTCGACGTCGTGATCGAGTCGACCGGCAAGTTCGTCGACAAGGCCGGCGCGGGCAAGCACCTCGCCGGCGGCGCCAAGAAGGTCATCATCAGCGCCCCGGCGAAGGACCCCGACGTGACGCTCTGCATGGGCATCAACCTCGAGGCGTACAAGCCGGCCGAGCACAACATCATCTCGAACGCGTCCTGCACGACGAACTGCCTCGCGCCCGTCGCCAAGGTCCTTCACGAGTCGTTCGGCATCGTCAACGGCATCATGACGACGATCCACTCGTACACGAACGACCAGCAGATCCTCGATCTGCCGCACAAGGATCTCCGCCGCGCCCGCGCCGCCGGGCTGTCGATGATCCCGACGACGACCGGCGCCGCCAAGGCGCTCAAGGAAGTGCTGCCCGCGATGGCCGGCAAGCTCGACGGCATGGCGATCCGCGTACCGACGCCGAACGTCTCGCTGGTCGATCTCACCGCGCGGCTCGAGAAGCCGGCGGACGCCAAGACGATCAACGACGCGTTCCGCGCCGCCGCCGCCTCGGGCCCGCTCAAGGGCATCCTCCAGGTCGTCGACGAGCCGCTGGTGTCGTCCGACTACAACAACGATCGCCACTCGGCGTCGCTCGACGCGCCGCTCACCACGGTGGTCGGTGATCAGGCCAAGGTGATGGCCTGGTACGACAACGAGATGGGCTACTCGCAGCGCCTGTTCGACCTGACGAAGTTCGTCGGGGAGAAGCTGTAATGGCGCTGCCCAGGGGCATCGCGCACGTCCAGGATCTGCCGGTCGAGGGCAAGCGGGTGTTCGTGCGGGTCGACTTCAACGTCCCGCTGGAGCGCGAAGCCTCCCCGAAGGGGGAGAAGGGCACGCGCAAGGTCACCGACGACTCCCGGATCCAGGCGACGCTGCCGACGATCCGCCACCTGATCGAGCGCGGCGCGCGCATCGTGCTCGGCTCGCACCTCGGCCGCCCCGATGGCCAGGTCAAGCCGGAGTACTCGCTCGAGCCGGTCGCGGCGCGGCTGGCCGAGATCCTGGGCCAGGACGTGGTGCTCGCCGACGAGCCGGTCGGCGACGGCGCGCGCAAGGTGGTCTCGGATCTGCGCGACGGCCAGATCGCGATGCTCGAGAACCTGCGGTTCCATCCGGGCGAGGAGGCGAACGAAGAGCAGTTCGCACGCACCCTCGCCTCGTACGCCGACGTCTACGTCAACGACGCGTTCGGCACGGCGCACCGCGCGCACGCCTCGACGGCGGGCATCTGCAAGTTCGTCGGCATCAAGGGCGCCGGGTTCGTGATGGCCAAGGAGATCGAGGTCCTGTCGAAGCTGCTCGGCACGGTCGATCGCCCGTACGTCGCGGTGATCGGCGGCGCCAAGGTCTCGGACAAGATCGAGGTGCTCGACGCGCTGCTCGAGCGGGTCAACGCGATCCTGATCGGCGGCGCGATGGCGAACACGTTCCTCGAGGCGCAGGGCAAGTCGCTCGGCAAGAGCAAGGTCGAGCGCGACAAGCTGCCGATCGCCCGCAACTTCCTGCGCAAGGCGAACGAGAAGAAGGTGCCGGTCCACCTGCCGGTCGACGTCGTGGTCGCGAGCGGGCTCGACGACGCCGAGGGCAGCAAGGTGGTGTCGATCGACGCGGTGCCCGCCGAGGGCATGGCGCTCGACATCGGGCCGGCGACGATCGAGGGCTTTCGCCACATCCTGGCGGCCGCGCGCACGGTGTTCTGGAACGGCCCGATGGGCGTGTTCGAGAAGCCCAAGTTCGCGGCCGGCACGTTCGCGGTCGCGCGCGCGCTCGCCGACAACAAGCTGGCGCTGACCGTGGTCGGCGGTGGCGACTCGGCGGCGGCGATCGTGCAGGCGGGGCTCGCCGACCAGGTGACCCACGTGTCGACCGGCGGCGGCGCGAGCCTGGAGTTCATCCAGGGCATCGATCTGCCCGGCATCGCCGCGCTCGCGAGCTGACGCCGGACGCGGGTTGCGCGCGCCGCTCGTTCGTGGTCGAAAAACGATCGAACGGAGCGCACGCGATGGATCTGAAGATTCCCGGCCCGGTCGTGCTGTACGACGGCGAGTGCGGGCTGTGTCATCGCGCGGTGCGGTTCCTGCTCGCGCGCGACCGCGGCCAGCTGTGGTACGCGCCGCTCCAGGGCGAGACCGCCGCGGCGCTGC